>JANOTB010000047.1:0-6712 GCA_031416115.1 Gemmatimonadota bacterium | reverse complement strand
TGCTCGCGACCCATGCGCCAGCGCCGGATGCGGTGTTGGTCGTGCAGGAGCTCGAAGAGCGACTCGGTGGCGAGGGCCGCCGCGGTGTCGGCCGTGCGCTTGCTCTCCGCGCTGATCCCCGCGCGCGCGCGCGCGAGCTCGCCGGCGTCGATCACCGAGTTGGCATAAGCATCGGCCTGCACCTCGAGCCCAGCGACGAAGCCCGAGGCGGGGAGGACCGTGTAGTAGTGCGTGTGGTCGTAGATCGTGCCGGCGTTGAGGTAGCCGCCGGCGGCCTTGGTCTCGCGCGCGATCTCGCCAACGCCGCGGGTGGGCGTGCCCTTGAAGTACATGTGCTCGAGCACATGCGCGATCCCGACCAGGTCGTCGGTCTCGTCAAAGTAGCCCGCCTTCACCCAGGTCACGATCGCAACGACCGGCGCCGTGGTGTCGCGGCGGGCGAGGATCGTGAGGCCGTTGGGGAGGCGCACCCGGCGGACCGAGTCCGGCGGCAGGAGGGCGTGGAGACGAGCGGTCATGACCGTGCGAGGGGAAGGCGTCGCACGAGGACGAGGGCGGCCGCGAGCATCCCAATAGAATAGCCGGTGACATGAATGATGTCGCCGAGGGGGACGGGCTCTCCGGCGAGCCAGAGCGCACGCATGCCGTCGGCGACGACGAACGGGGGCAGCCCGCGCGCGATTCCCGCGAGCCAGTCGGGGAGTGCGCCGGCCTTGCCGAGGCTCTGGAGCATGAAGCTCGACGCGGCGACCACGATGAACGCGACGCCGTCCCTGTTCACGAGCGCGCCGCAGAGCACCACGAGTGAGCCGTAGAGCAGTCCGAAGACAAGCGCCGACTGGGTCACCGCGAGCAGGGGGACCGCGGTGACGATCGCGCTGAAGCCGATCGGGATGAGCGTCATCGCCGCGACGAAGAGCGCGAGTGCCACGAGGAACTGCTGCAGATAGAACGCCCACGCGGCGACCGGCTTGGCGAACAAGAAGCGGAAGTACTGCTTCTCACGGTCGGTCGCGGGGAGCCCGGTCGCGAGGATCACCGCGCCGAGCGTCATCGCGAGCGGCATGGTGTTGCCGTAGATCTGCAGGGCGAGGCTCTGCGACTCGCCGGGCCGATCCATGGCGCCAAGGCCCACCGTGCGGGCAACGCTCCAGAGTGGGAATCCACCCATGCCGGCGAAGAGGATCGCTGGCGTCACGGCGCGCAGCAGCGCGTCCTGCGCGTGCCATCGGAGATACCCGACGAGCGGTGTCGCCCCCGTCATCGGGCGACCGCCGAACGGAACGCTTCCTCGAGCGAGGATTCCGCGGGCGCGACCGACGACAGGAGCGCTCCCTGTGCGATCGCCGTCGCGATGCCGCGATTGAGACCGGCAAGATCGGCCGCGCACTCGACGGTGTCACCGTTGACCGTGGCGTCGGAGAACTGCGCCGCCAGCACCTCGGTCCCGACGAGCGCGCGCAGGCGCCAACGGCGAGGGGCTCCGGTCGCACCGGCCACTTCGCGCACGTCGACCACGCGCTGGATCCGACCCTTGTCCATGATCACGACGCGATCGCAGAGCCGTTCGAGCTCGTCGAGGTTGTGCGAGGCGATGAGGATCGCGCGGTCGGCGCGTCGCAGCCCGGCGACGAGTTCGCGAAAGCGCGCGGTCCAGAGCGGGTCGAGGCCATGCGTGGGTTCGTCGAAAACGACCAGACGCCGCTCGGAGAGGAGCGCCTGTGCGAGCCCGAGTCGCTGAAGATTCCCCTTGGAGAGCGCCCTGAGTCGCTTGTGCCGGTGCTCACCGATCCCGACCGCCTCGATCACGCGCTCACGGGCGCCCAGCCGTTCGGCGGGTGCGATGCCGCTGAGCGCAGCGAGGCGATCGAGCGCGCTCTCGACGGTCCACTGCAGCGGGATCGTCATGAGTTCGGGGAGGTAGGCCACTCCTTCACGCTCGATGAACGAGCGGGGATCGAGCCCGTCGAGACGCACCGTGCCACGATCAGGATTCAGGAAGCCGAGGAGCATCGCGATGAGCGTACTCTTCCCCGCCCCGTTCGGGCCAGCGAGCCCCACCACCTCACCCGGCGCGACCTCGAGCGTGACGCCATCGACCGCCCGGACCTCGGCGCCCAAGAGCGAGCGGTACGTCTTGCCGACGTCCTGGAACGAGATCAGTGGACGATCCGCAGCAGCCCGGCGTCGGCGCTGGCACGGAGAAAACTCTCCGCGTCCCGCGTGGGGATGAGCACTCCCGTCAACGCAAAGCCGCGGCGCGCCTCGGCCTGCATGAACTCCTCCGTCGTGCGCGCTTTGTGGCTGGCGCTCGCATCGCGCATCGCCCCGACGATCTCGTCCCACGCGCCATCGTACCGCCGACCGTCGCGACTCACGACGCGGTGCAGGTCGGGTGCTTCCCTCTTGTCGCTGAGGTCGGCCAGGAGAGCGCCGAAGAGCTCGAGCTGCGTGCGCGCATCCTCCTGCGCGCTGTCGTTCGCACGCGACTCGATCTCGGCGAGCATCTCCTCGAGTGCGTCCGCGGGCGGCGTGAGTTCGGTGAGGCGCGCTTCCCAGATGCCGAGCGAGGGGTCGTCGTCCTTGATGCGGAGATGCGACTTCTTGAGCTCCATCAGGCGCCAGATCCCGAGCTCGTCCCAGTGGTCCTCGGGCTTGGTCCGCTCGAGATGGAAGAGCGCCGCCTCGAACTCCTCACGATCGTAGAGGAGATTGCCGAGGTAGATGCGCGCCTCGCTATGATCGGGATCGAGCTGCAGGGCGCGCTTGAGGGTCTCTTCGGCGGCGGCATCGTCATTGAGGCGGTGCTGGGCATAGCCGACCATCGCCACCGCCTCGGAGTTCTCGGGCGTCTGTTGCACGGCGATGTCGAAGAACTCCTTGGCCTCGGCGACGAGTTCGTCTCGAAAGAGCGCGCGCCCCACCTGCAGCATGAGTTCGACGTCGTCCGAGTATCCGAGCTCGAGGATGCGATTGAATGCCTTGAGCGCCTGCGGAGTCTGCCCGAAGCGCATCAGCGTCTCCCCGAGCCCCGCGAGTGCGTCCTCATGCTCCGGATCGAGAACGAGCGCCTCCTCGAACGCTTTGCGCGCCCAGGCGAATTCGTCGCGCGCGAGCCGGGCGTACCCGGCTCCTACATGCAGCTCCACCGCGTTGGGATAGAGGCCGAGCCCCTCGCGGAGCATCGTCAGCGCCTCATCGTAGCTCCCCTCGTTGTACAGCTCGTGCGCGCGCTCGTCGTACTCCTCGGAACTCAGGAACGGAGAGGGCATCGGGTGTCTGACCTCCGGCTCAGGGGACTGCGACACAAACTAATAGGATGTTCCGACTGCACAACAGCGGTCGCAACTCCGTTCAGGTGGGTGAGTTCAAGGCGACCGCCACCTCGGCGGCGAGGGAGGCGTTGTGCTCGAGCAGCGCGAGGTTCGCCGCGAGTGAACTCCCACCGGTATGCCGTTCCACTGCGGCAAGCAGGAACGGCGTCACCGCCGCTCCGCGAACGTCGGCGGCACGCGCTTCGCCGAGCGCGGCCTGCACGGCGCGTTCCACCAGTCGCGCGTCGAGCGCGTGCGCACGCGGGGGTGGTTGCACCACCACGACGGCGCCTGGTCGACCGAGCGCGCGGGCCGCCCGGAGCACGGCCGCGACATCGGCGGCGGAATCGACGCGCGCCGGCACCTTGAGCCCGGTGGTCGCCGTGAAGAAGCCCGGGAACTCGTCGGTGCGGTAGCCGAGCAGGGTGACGCCGAGCGACTCGAGGCGCTCGAGCGTGGCTGGAAGATCGAGGATCGACTTGGCGCCGGCGCAGACGACGACCACGCTCGAGCGGCCGAGCTCGCCGAGGTCGGCCGATTCGTCGAATGCCGGCTCGCGGTGTACCCCGCCGATCCCACCGGTCGCGAAGACGTCGAGGCCGGCGGCGGTGCAGCACGCGAGCGTTGCGGCGACGGTGGTAGCACCATCCCCCTTGCGCACGGACATGAGCGGGAGGTCGCGCGCGGAGACCTTGGCCACTCCCTCGCGACGCAGGAAGCGCTCGAGATCGTCGCCCTCGAGTCCAACGGTAAGCACGCCCTTGACCATCGCAGTCACGGCGGGAACCGCACCGTGCGAGAGGACCGCGGCGCGCATGCGTCGGTCGGCCTCGCGATTGGCGGGGATAGGCAGGCCCTGGGCGAGCACCGAGCTCTCGAGCGCGACGATGGGGCGGCCGGCGTCGCGTGCCGCGCGGGCCTCGGAGCCCCAATGGAGCGGCGTGTTGCCCGGTTGCCGCTCCGACGCGCTCATCGCGCGCCACTTCGACGCCAGGTGCGCACGATCGCTTCACCCATGCGCGCCATGAGCAGTTGCGCGTCGTTGTCGATGTTCCACCGCAGGTCGGCGTTCTCCTTGGTGAACACGCAGGCGACGATGCGGTCAGGGAGGGTCCAGAGCGCACATTCGGTGCGGATGCCGTCGTCGGCACCGGTCTTGTGTGGTGAGCGCAGGTCGGCGACGTAGCGCTGGAGGAGTGCGCCGTCCTCGTTGTGGGCGAGGATGTCGAGCATCGCCGAGTCGGCAGGCGGGTTGACGGCCTGCCCACGCGCGAGCAGCTCGAAGAGTCGCGCCATCTCGTTGGGCGTGCTGACACCGAGCCCGTAGCGCGCCGACGAATCTGGCGCGACCGAGGCGATCGCGCGGAGGAAGCTCTTGTGGTGTACGCGCGTGCGGCTGAGTCCGAGCGAATCCATCTTGGCCCATACGCGGCGGATGACGATCCGATCGAGGATGAGATTGGTCGCCGTGTTGTCGCTGATCGTGGTCATGAGCCAGGCCGCGTCGCGCACCGTGACCTCGGCGCCGTCGTGCAGGAACTGGAGCTGCCCTGCCCCACCGACCTTATCGATCTTGAGCACGGTGAGGCGGTCGCTGAGCGAGATCTGGCCGCGCTCGACCAGGTCGAAGAGCGTGACGAGGACCGGGACCTTGATCAGCGATGCCGTGGGGAACGGCTCGTCGGCGCGGCGGCCGATCCGTGCGCCTGTCTCGAGGTCGCGGATCGCGTAGCCGACCACGCCGCGGTGCCGGTCAGCGAGTGAGTCGAGCGTGCGCTTCAGCGCCGCGTGGTCGGGCGCCGACGTCGACTGGACGGTGGTCGCGGCCGCTGGCCGCTGAGCCGAAAGCGACGCGCCCCCCAGCGCGACCGCGAGACCGGTCGCGACCAGGCGGCGCAGCACCGACGCGAGGCTCACGCGTCGGGGAAGTCGTCCGACTTGCGCGTCTCGACAAGATCGCGCTCGCGCGCGTCGGGGTCGAAGACGGCAAGGAGCTTGATGCTCTCGCCAGCGTAGCAGTCGAAGGCCTTGCCCGTGCCGCGCTTGATGACGATCTCGTGACCGTCCTCGAACTTGAGCACCGCATTGGGATACTCGTTATTCAGGTACTGCTTGCGGAGCTTCTTGGGCGGCTGGGGCATCGGGTTCGCTCGCGTGGAGAGAAGGGTGCGCAGGCGAAACTACGATGCCACGTGCGCTGGCGAAAGGTCGGCGCGAGTCCTGTCGGCGCGAGTCCTGTCACGACGCCGTGCGGCGCGACTCCGCCGGGGTCAGGTCACGGTGGGGCGGTTGCCTTCGAAGGCTCGCCAGGCTTCGGTGGTCAGGATGTCGTCGATCTCGGCCACCACACGCTCGACCTCGTCGTCCGTGGTATAGAAGTGCGGGGCGACGCGGATCCCGGCGCCGGGGCGATAGTCGATGACCACGTCCCGCGCGAGGAGCGCCTGCGCCACCTCGGCGCCGTGCGGCACGTCGAACGCGAGCGACCCGCCACGGCGTTCGGGATCGCGCGGCGCCGAGAGCCGGTAGCCGCGCTCATCGGCAAGGGCGACGAGGCGCGCGACCTGTCGCAGGCTCTTGGCGCGGATCGCCGACATGCCCGCGGCCGCCACTATGCGCGGCCCCTCGATGCCCGCATAAAGCGCCGGCACGACCGGCGTCCCGCCCAACCACCGCTGGATCCCCGTGGCGTACTCCATGGCGCCGTCGAACGCGAACGGCCGCTGGTGCGCCTGCCAGCCGGTGAGCGCCGGCGCAAAGCGTTCGCTCGCCGAGGGCGATGCATATATGAAGCAGCCACCGGGCCCGCCGCAGAGCCACTTGAGCACGCCGCCGGTATAGAAGTCGACGCCACTCGCTTTGACGTCCACCGGCACGACGCCGACCGCGTGGTACGCGTCGAGCGAGACGACCGCGCCCATGGCATGCGCGTGGCGGCAGAGCGCGTCGGCGTCGATGATGTACGCGGAGCGGAAGAGCACATGCGAGACGCAGACGAGTGCGGTGCGCTCGTCGATCGCCGCATGGAGGCGCGCTTGGTCGATGCTGATGCCGTCGTCGCTCGGCACCACCACCACGCGCGCACCGAGCTTGGGTGCGAGCTGTTCGACGGCGTAGCGCACGCTCGGAAAGTCGAGCGCGGTCATGACCACGGTGTCGCGACCGGCTCGGAAGTCCATCGCCGAGAGCACGGCGGCCTGCGCGAGCGTCACGGTGGGTGCCATCGCGACTTCGTGCGGGCCGGCGCCGATCAGCGGGGCGACCACGTCACCGACGGTGAGCGGCATCTCCCACCAGCCGCGGGCCCAGGCGCGCACACCCCACGTCGCCCACGACTCCGCGTACTCCGCCAGGCGCTCGGGCACCGCGCGCGGCATGGCGCCGAGCGAGTTGGAGAC
>JANOTB010000046.1:0-6198 GCA_031416115.1 Gemmatimonadota bacterium | reverse complement strand
GGTCGCGGTGGAGTACCACAACCTGCTCGACGAGGCCGAGGGCCGCGTGCATGCGCGTGTGACGGTGAGCCGCGCGTTCGACCAGGCGGGGACGGATGCGATCGCGGGCGCGCTCGCGACGGCGCTGGGCAAGACCGTGGTACCGCACATGACGGTGGACGAGCGGATCCTTGGTGGCGTGGTGGTGCGGGTGGGCGATACGGTGATGGACGGGTCGCTGCGTCGCCGCCTGGTGCGGCTGCGCGAGAAGCTGATCGCGGCACGGTAGTCGGACCGGTCCGTCCGGTCGGGTCATCTTCCGGCCAGAACTGCCGAAACTCAGTGGGCGATGCCTTCGCACGCCCCCCGTCTCCTGACCGTGGCGATCTTCGCCGTGATGTCGCTGGCACCGATGACCGCGGACTCGCAGGTCTCGGCGGCCGATTCCGCGCGCGCGTTCGAGGCGCTCCCTGACACGCAGAAGGTCCTCGCACTCAACGCGCAGGCGTGGGCGCTACGCCGCTCCGACCCGGCGCTCGCGATCTCGATCGGTAGGCGCTCGCTCGAGCTCGCTCGGCGCATCGGATTTCGACGCGCCGAGGCGCAGGTGCTCAACTATCTCGGCGTCGGGTACCAGTGGCGCGGGGACAATCGGAACGCGCAGAGTCTCTTTTTCGAGGCGCTCGCGGTCGCCGAGCGCGCGGGGTCGGCGGTCGAACAGGGCTACGCATTGAACAACATCGCGGCTGTGCTGTTGGTGGAAGGTGAGGGTGAGCAGGCGCGCGTGTACGCGAAACGAGCGCTGGCGCGGCAGGCGGCCACGGCCGATATCCGCGGCGTGGCGTACGCGCACATCCGGTTGGCGGAGATCGAGAACTCGCTCGCGCGGTACGACGACGCGATCGTGCACGCGGAGACCTCGCTGCGGATCTGGACACAGCTCGGCGAGGTCTCGACCGGCCTGACCGCACGTCGCAACGTCGCGATCGCGTACGAGGGGAAACGGCTGTATGCATTGGCGCTGCAGCGACTGCTCGAGATCGACGCGTCCGACTCGCTGCCCGCTACCACGCGGCTGCACAACTACTCCGATCTTGCCCGGATCTACTCGCGCATGGGCCAGCAGGAGAAGGTGATCGAGCTCGGTCTCAAGAAGCTGCGCGGTGGTGAGGTCGACGCCGAGATCCTGGGGCTGCTCTCGGTGGCGTATGCGACGCAGCGGGATTGGTCAACGGCGTACACCTACGCCAAGCGCGAGACCGCCATGCGGGACAGCGTGGCGAAGCAGGAGCGGTTCCAACAGTTGAAGAATCTGCAGATCAGGTACGAGACCGCGCAGAAGGAGGAGGAGAACGCCGCGCTTCGCGACGGGCTCAGGCTCACGCGCTACCTCGTCGCGGCCATCGGGGCGATCCTGCTGCTCTCGGCGTTCCTCGTGGTCGCGTTGTTCTCGCACCGGCGGCGGCAGGACCGCGTGAACCGCACGCTCGAGGAGCAGCTCGTGCGGATCCAGGCGTCCGAGGCTGCGCTCTCGGAGAGCTGGCGCCAGCAACGAGCGATCCTTGACAACGTCCCCGAGGCGATGTGGGTGAAGGACCTCCACGGTCGCTATACCGCAGTGAACGAGGCGTTCGGTCGGCGCGTCGGGCGCGCCAGGAGTGCGATCGAGGGTGGAACCGCCGCCGACCTCCTCGCCGCGGATGCCGTGTTCGCTCTGGCGGATCAGGAGTCCCGCGTGGTCGCGTCGCGCCAGACGGTCCGCGAGGAGTACGACGTCGTCGTGAATGGAGCCGCGCTGGTGGTCGAGCGGACATTGAGCCCCGTCCTCGACGCCGACGCGGGGGTCGCCGCCACGACGGGCATCTCGCGCGACATCACCGATCGCCGCCGAGCGGAAACGCAGGTGCGGCACGCACAGAAGCTCGAGAGCCTCAGTGTGCTCGCCGGAGGGATCGCGCACGACTTCAACAATCTGCTGGTCGGGATCCTCGGCAATACGGAGCTGGCCCGCTTCGACCTCGCGCCGGGGCACGCGGTGTTCGAGTCGCTCGACCACATCGAGGTCGCCGCGCACCGCGCAGCCGAACTGACGCGACAGATGCTCGACTATACGGGGAAGTCGCAGATCGACATGCGGGATCTCGACCTCTCCGCGGTCATCGGCGGGATCGCCGCGGACGTCGGCGCGGCGATCCCCGCCGCCGCTGTGCTGCGGCTCGAGCTCGATCCGCAGATGCCGCGCGTGAGTGCCGACGCGGGGCAGATCGCGCAGGTGGTGAGGAGTCTTGTCACGAATGCCGCCGATGCGCTCACGGACGGGGCCGGCACGATCACGCTCCGCACCGAACTGGCGCGCATCTCGCCGACGACTGCCCGGTCGACCGCGTCGCACGAGGCGCACGGAGCACTGACCGCGGGCGAGTACGTGGTGATCGAAGTCGCGGACACCGGCCATGGGATGAGCGCCGAGACGCGTCGCCGGATATTCGAACCATTCTTCACGACACGGTTCCTGGGGCGCGGCCTCTCGCTGGCGGCGGTGCAGGGAATCCTGCGCGGACATCGCGCCACGATCGAAGTGGAGAGCGTTGAGGGCCGCGGCAGCCGGTTCCGTGTCTACTTCCCCGCACTCGGGTCGTCCCCGGCCCATGCGGCAAAACCGGAAGACGCCGTCACGACCGGAGTCGAACCTGCACGAACGGACGGCAAGAGAGATCTCGTTCTGGTGGTGGATGACGAACCGACGGTGCGGTCGTTCGCGCGCCGGGTGCTCGAACGCGCCGGATTCGACGTCGTGACAGCCGAGGACGGAGTGGACGGCGTCGCGATGGTGCAGCGGCACGCATCTGGGCTCTCGGCCGTGGTGCTGGACGTGATGATGCCACGCCTCGGCGGCCGCGAGGCGATGCTGGAGATGCGGCGGCTCGTGCCGGCACTGCCGATCGTCCTCATGAGTGGCTTCACCGGCGAGAGGGCTGCCGCGGATCTGCGCGAGGCGGACTTCGTTGAGTTCCTGCCAAAGCCGTTCGCGGCCGACACGCTGGTGGCGATACTGCGGGCGATGATCCAGGCAGTCGGGGAGCGAGAGCGGGAGGCGCGGTAGTTGGCGGCTGGCCGTACTGGCGTCTGGCCATGATGTGTGGCCGTCCTTGCCGAGTCGGTGTCCAGCCGCCAAAGTAGCGCTTGCGTCGGCAGCGGCGGCCGGGCTGCCGTGACTCAATCCAACTGCTCGTCGTCCCGCGTTGACGTACCCGCCGCGCCGGGGCCGACGGCGATCTCGATTACCAATCCGAGCTTTGAGACGCCCGTGATCGCGGTCGGTGCATTCCTCATCCTGCCGGACCCCGCGATGCGCGCCGCCGCTTGTACGTTCGGGTCGGGCGCGCCAATTTCTGAAACACGCTTCCTGAGTTCCCGCAGCCCTCGATGCCTCCTCTTCCGCCCGGTTCGCCCTCCGCACCGACATCCGTCCCCGACGCATCGCTCGTAGCACAGATGCGGGGCGGTGATGAGCGCGCCTTGGCGTCGCTCTACGATCGTCACGCGCCGGCGCTGCTCGGCTTCGTGCTGCGCATCGTACGGGAGCATGCGGATGCGGAGGCGGTGCTGATGGCGACGTTCTTCCAAGCGTGGCGCTCGGCCACGAGCTTCGACAAGTCGCGCGGCTCGGTGCTGGCGTGGCTCGCGATCATGGCGCGGAGCAGGGCGTTGGACGTCGCGCGGAGCACGAAACGCCGGGAGCTGCGTGAGCAGTCGACCGTGGACGAGGTCGATCCGATCGGCGAAGCGGAGGAGGCGGCACCGGTCGATCCCTTGGCCGGTGTGGAGCAGCAGGAGCGCCGGCAGGCGATCGATGCGGCACTGGCGACGTTGCCGACGCCAGAGCGGAGAGTGATCGAGCTGGCGTTCTTCGAGGGACTGACACATGTCGAGATCGCCGAACGGCTGACCGCGCCGCTTGGCACGGTGAAGACCCGCATCCGACAAGGGATGCTCCGGTTGCGGGATCTGCTTGCTCCGCTGGCGCACGAGGATGTCGCATGACGCGATTCACACGAGAGGAACTGCTCGAACTCGCCCCGGCGCACGCGCTTGGGGCTACGACCGCCGACGAGGCCGATGCCATGGAACGGGCGATGCTGTCCGATCCAGCGCTCTCGGCCGAGGTCGCGGCGTTCCGGAATGTGCCGGCGACACTCGCCTCGGCCGTGTCGGTCGTGCCACATCCGCGCGTTCGTGAGGCGCTCCTTGCCGCCGTCCGCACGGTGCCTGCGATGCGTGTCGAGCGGCCCGTGTCGGCCCGCATTCCGAACTGGGTGCCGGCGCTCCTCGCGGCCTCGGTCGTTCTCATGGTGTCGGCGAGTATTTACGGCGTGCGGATGCAACGGGAGGCCGAGGGCCTGCGCAACGGCAATGCAGAACTCGCCACGCAGCTCGCGCGCCGCGAGCGTGTGCTCAACTCGCTGCTCGACGGCGAAGGCCAACTCCACCTCGTGAAGGTCGGGGCCGACTCCTCGGGCACCGGACCGGGTCTGCAGTTCTACTGGAACGCTCGGCAGGGGAAGGCGCTCGCGCACGTCTTCCGGCTCAAGACGGCCCCTGCAGGCCGCGACTATCAGATCTGGGCACTTGTCGACGGCAAGCCGGTCTCGCTCGCGGTCTTCAACTCCGACGCCCAAGGCCGCGCGCTGGTGGAGGTCGAGGGAATCGCGCGGAGTGTTCGCGGCGTGACCGCGGTGCTCGTGTCGATCGAGCCGCTGGGCGGTTCGGTGCAGCCGACCACGACTCCGTTCCTCGCGGGGACGTTCCCAGGCGCCTGACCCGCAGCACCGACGTGCGCCACCGACGTGCGCCACGTCACACATCCAAGGTCCGCACTGCAGTCGTAGCTCGTGTGTCCACCCGCTCGTTGTCGTCGCACATCAGGTGCGGCGACGGAGCACAGGATCCACGACACTTCACGCAGGAGTCGGAATGCATCAGCCTCACCGCCGTCGCGCCGCCCGCGCCGCTGTCGCGCTCGCGGCGGTCGCCGCGCTCGCGACCTTCGCGACCGCGCGCGCCCGCGCCTCGGACCATCAGGACACGCCTGAGGTCGAGATCAATCCCCGCATGGACATCAACGACGTGTATGCGTTCCCCGGCAGCGCCGCGGACCGGATCGTGCTCGTGATGACCACCTCGTCACCGATCGCGGGGAGTAACGCCGCCTTCGATCCGAATCTCCTCTACCAGTTCAAGATCGACAACAGCGGGGACGCTGTCGAGGATCGCGTGATCCAGGTGACGTTCGAGGGTGCCGAACCGGGGTCGCAGCGGGTGAGGCTGCGCGGACCGGTGGCGCCGGCGATGGTCGGCACACGGGCGACGCTCAACACCGACGGCTCCGTCGTGACCGGTGCGGTGGGCGGCGCGCTCACGGGCGCGAACGGCATCACGGTCTTCACCGGTCTCCGAGCCGATCCCTTCGTGATCGATCTGGAGCAGTTCTTCAACATCCTGCCCGACCGTCGTCCGGCCACGGGTGCGCTCGCCGGTCCTGCGACCGCGACCGCCTCCGCGTTCCGCACACCCGGCGTCGACCTCCTGCGGCCGTTCAACACGCTCGCGATCGTCGTGGAACTCCCGAAGGCACTGCTGCAGGCGAGCACGGCCGTCGACGCGTCGTTCGGCGTCTGGGGCACGATCAGCCGTTGACTCCGCACTCCACTTCCTCTCACTCGAGACTCCTGACCATGCGCCTCTTCCACTCCGCGCGGCCGCTCGCCGCCGGTCTTGCGCTCGCCCTGCTCTCCGGGGCCTGCAGTGACGACAACAGCCCCACTTCGCCCTCCGCACCCCGCGTCTACGCGCAGGTCGAGCGGCTCGGCAATCCGCTCGTGAGCGAGGTCTTCTTCATGAAGCGCGATCACGGTCTGCACAACACCACGACGCCGTCGCAGGACGTGACCAACGGCTTCCGCACCAAGATCAAGAGCTTCACCGATGGCTTCTCCCGCGGCAACACGATCGGCAACACGCTCGGCGCCGTGCTCGTGCCCGACATGCTCATGGTCTTCCCCAACCGCGCCGGCAACACCGCGGGGTGGCTGAGCTGGGCGTTGGCGAACGGCTACGGTGGCCGCCGACTGCAGGACGACGTGGTCGACGCCGGCTTGACGGCGATCTTCGGTAACCTGCTCGATCCGGCGGCGACGGTGCTCGCCGGGCTCACCAGCG
>JANOTB010000045.1:0-31206 GCA_031416115.1 Gemmatimonadota bacterium | reverse complement strand
CGCATGCTCGCCTTCCTGATCCCGATCGACGCCATGGATTGGCAGGCCGAGTACGACCAACTTCGGACCGAGATCGCGAGCTACTCGGCCGAACTCGCCCAGAAGCCGCACTGCGTGGTCTTCACCAAGCTCGACCTCCTCGGCGAGCACTACGTCCCCGAGATCGAGGCGCCGGACGCATTCGGCAAGTACTCGATCTCGGCGGCCGGCCGGCTCGGCCTCGACGAGATCAAGGCCGCCTGGTGGAGTCGGTTGCTCGAGATGAGGAAAGCCGCGGAGCTGCAGAAGGCCGAAGAGGCGCGGCAGGCCCGCGGGTGAGGTCGGCGGCCCTGGGCGAGCGCCCCCCGCGCTGGATCGGCGCCCAGGACCTCCCAGAGTGCTTCCGCGATCTTTCGCGCCCACCGGCAGGCCTTTGGTGCCTCGGCGATCCCCAGGCACTGGGGGGAGCTCCCGAGGGCCATGTGGCGATCGTCGGCACCCGAGAAGCGTCTCCATATGGGATCCGAGTCGCCGAGCGACTGGCGGCCGCGTGCGCGAGGGCTGGGTTGGTGGTGGTCAGCGGACTCGCTCGCGGCGTCGACGCCGCCGCCCATCGAGCGGCACTGGCCGAGGGCGGCCGGACGATCGGCGTGCAAGGGACGGGGGTGGACGTGCCGTATCCCGTCTCCCACCGGACGCTGCATGAGGCGCTCGTTCGCCGAGGGACAGTGATCTCGGAGATGGAGCCCGGTACGCGGGCGACTCCGGGCTGCTTTCCGCGCCGGAATCGCCTGATCGCAGCGCTCTGCCGGGTCACGGTGGTGGTCGAGGCGGGGTT
The DNA here is from genome assembly GCA_031416115.1 of Gemmatimonadota bacterium. Taxonomy (GTDB): domain Bacteria; phylum Gemmatimonadota; class Gemmatimonadetes; order Gemmatimonadales; family Gemmatimonadaceae; genus Pseudogemmatithrix. Next base: position 30,389 of record JANOTB010000045.1, on the reverse strand, counting down.
CAAGTCTGGCGCGATCAACACGGCGTCGCAGGCGTTGGACCTCGGTCGCACCGTGGCGGCCGTCCCGGGCCGAATAGACGACGCGGGGTCGGCGGGGGCGAACCTGCTGATCCGCGACGGAGCTCAGGTCATCACGGATATTGCGGACCTACTGGCGTTGTTCGGGACGGAGTTTGCCATGCGACACGCGGAGAGCCTCCGAACCCGGGGCCGGCCTCAGACGAGTGGGGGCGGTGCTGCGGAGAGTCTCGCTGGCGAGGACGCCCTGTTCGCCAGGGTCGCCGCAGAGGCGGCGACCGACTCTGGGTCGCCTCGGGAACTCGCCGAGGACCTCCTTCGCGGCGAGCTTGAGGGGACAATCAGGCGAGAGGGGCCCGGCTACATCGCCACGGGTCGCTGAGACTGACGCTGGAGCCCAGCGAGTACAGGGGGGGGAATGAGTTATCCACATGAAGAGTCGCACTGATGCGATCGTCTGTCGTCTTTGGCGTGTAACGGCAGAGTCGACACGAACTCACGGGCGAGCGAGTGGAGATGCGCGCTTTCGTTTGATCGGTCATCAATCAGGCCGTATTGGCATACTGCTTTGATCACGAGCATCGTCTGTCGAGAGAGAGTAGGTCGAGCACTTCGGGCCAGGCGGTCTGTTGCGGCGCACCTCGGCGGCATCTGGTTGCTGATAACTCAGGGCAATGCCGACTGGCCGAGGCTGGGGTGCGACAGATGGTGGGCGTCGCGCCGGAGGATTTCGGCGAAGCGGTGAGGACGCAAGCACGGATCGACCGGGCACTTGAGGATATTATTCCTCGCCTCAAGTTATTTATTGGATAGCATTAATAAACGCTTATAACTCAGTCCTTTGAGAATATACTTTAACTCATTCTCATCTGCGCCTTGTGGTGTTTTGAGCAACCACGATGGTGCCCTGCCGTTCCTCGACTCACCTGAGGCAGGACAGGCACTCGAGAGCGTGACTGATCACGCCGGTGACATCACGGCGCTGGTGGCGCGCTAGCGTGGATTATCCACACATCTACGTCCACGTGCCCTTCTGCGGCCGGCGCTGCTCCTACTGCGACTTCGCGATCGCCGTGCGTAAGACGATCCCTGTGGATGCGTTCGTTGCCGCCATTATGGCGGAGTTTGTCACGCGCAGCGTTTCACTCGACATGGAGAGTCTTCGCACCCTCTACCTCGGTGGCGGCACACCATCAAAGCTCGGCGGACCAGGAATTGCGCGACTTTTACACCAACTTGCCAGAGTTGCTGGTGTTGATAAGTTTTCAACATCCAGTGGAGAACGCGAGATCACCATCGAGGCAAATCCCGAGGACGTATCGGCCGAAGCGGCCCGCCTATGGGCGGCTGCCGGGGTCAACCGCGTCTCGCTCGGCGTCCAGAGCTTCGACCCAGAAGTGCTGCAATGGATGCACAGATCGCACGGACCCAGCGCCCCTGGCGACGCCGTCGCAACGCTCCGGGACGCCGGCATCAACGACATTTCCATCGACCTCATCTTCGCCCTCCCAGGGAGCCTGACTCGCGACTGGCAGCGGGACCTGGCCGCGGCGCTCGATCTCCGGCCGACCCACGTCTCCCTCTACGGTCTCACGGTCGAGTCCAAGACGCCGCTCGGTCGCTGGACCGCCCGCGGCGAGGTCGTCGAGGCGCCCGAGGAGCGCTACGCCGACGAGTTCATGGAAGCCCACCGGCAACTGTGCGGCTCCGGATTCGACCACTACGAAGTGTCGAACTATGGGCTTCCGGGCCACCGCGCCAAGCACAACTCGGCGTACTGGAGCGGGGCGTCCTACCTGGGGCTGGGCCCGTCAGCGCACGGATTCGACGGCCACACTCGGCGATGGAATGCACCGGGGTACGTGGAGTGGCTGGACCGCGTCGGCCGAGGAACGGATCCGCGCGAGGGCGACGAGCTGCTGACCGCCTCGGAACGGGAATCTGAGGCGGTGTATCTCGGGCTTCGCACGTCGGACGGTTTGCATATCCGTGAAAATGAGCTTATGGCAGTTACTCAATGGATCGACGCGGGGTGGGCGGGGCTCGACGGCGGGACGCTGAAGCTGTCCGCGCAGGGCTGGCTCCGCCTGGACTCCATCGCCGCCACCTTGACTTCCATCAGAAGTCGTTCGTAATCTTCGACTTATGGCCCTCCACGAGCTCTCCGAACGCGAACGCCGAGTCCTTGAGGCGGTCGTGCGATCGTATGTGGAGACCGCGGAGCCTGCGGGCTCAAGGACCATCTCGCGACGTTCGGGGATCGGCGTGTCCCCGGCCACGGTGCGCAATACCATGGCGGACTTGGAGGAGAAAGGATTCCTCTTTCATCCGCACACCTCCGCCGGCCGCATCCCCACCGACAAGGCGTACCGTGTCTACGTGGACGACCTCATGCGGGTGGAGCCCCCAGCAGCCGTCGATCGTGACCGCTTGGCCGAGCAGATCTCCGGGGGTGGGTCGGCGATCGAGACCATTCTGCGTCGGGCCGCACAGTCGCTCGGAGTGCTCACGCAGGAGCTCGGCCTCGCCCTCGGCCCTCGCCTCGATCAGACCATCCTGCTCAAGCTCGAGCTGGTCCGGCTGACGTCGGAGAAGCTCATTCTGGTGCTGACGCTCAAGGGTGGCACGGTGCGAACGATCTTCATCGAGATACGCGGCGAGATCGCCGACGAAGCGATCTCGGTGGTCCAGCAGGTACTCAATGAACGACTCGCTGGACTCTCCCTCGCGGAGATCAGGTCGAGCCTCGGCACGAGGTTGCGTGACGCGAGCCCCGGCGGCGACGCCCACGAGTTGCTCAACATCTTCCTGCAAGAAGGCGATTCGCTCTTTGATGTGGCCTCACCGCTGGAGGCCGACGCCGTCGTGCTTGGCCAGGCTTCCATACTTGTGGAGCAGCCGGAGTTCGCGAGTGGTGAGTCGCTGAAGCGCCTGATCACGCTCACCGAGACGCGCTCTGAGCTGGCGACGCTGTTGCGGGACCGCGCGTCGGCTCCCGGAGCGGGCGCGACCGGAGTCTCGATCACGATCGGCGATGAGCACGGTTCGGTGTTGCTCGGCGGACTCACGCTCGTGACCGCGGAGTATCGCGCGGGGGGACTGACGGGCGTGATCGGCGTGATCGGGCCGACGCGGATGCCGTACGAGAAGGTCATCTCGCTCGTGTCGCACACGTCGTCGCTGGTGTCGGACCTGTTGACCTAGCCCGGTGAGCCCGCCAGTCCGCATGGATCCGCTCTTCCTCGAGTTCCAGCTCGCGGTCGCGGGCCGCTATTCGATCGACCGCGAGCTCGGACGCGGCGGAATGGGCGTGGTCTATCTCGCCCGCGACGTGCAGCTCGACCGTCCGGTCGCGATCAAGCTCCTGCCACCTGAGCGTGCGCTCGACGAGGCGCTCCGCGAGCGCTTTGTGCGCGAGGCACGGCTCGCCGCGAAGCTCTCGCACCCGAACATCATCCCGATCTTCGCGGTCGACCAGGCCGACGGTTTCGTCTTCTATGTGATGGCGTACGTGGACGGCGAGACGCTCGGCGAGCGGGTGCGCGCGCGTGGACCGATGGCGGCGTCGGAGGCCACGCGCGTGCTCCGGGAGGTGGCGTGGGCGCTCGGTCATGCGCATGCGCAGGGCGTGGTGCATCGTGATATGAAGCCCGACAACATCATGCTCGAGCGCGGCAGTGGGCGGGCGCTCGTGACCGACTTCGGGATCGCCGCGGCGCTCGGTGCCGACGCGGGGGCCGAGGTGGCGGGCACCCCAGAGTACATGAGTCCCGAGCAGGCGTTGGGCGGTGAGCTCGATGCGCGGAGCGACCTGTACGGGCTTGGCGCGACGGCGTACTTCCTCTGTGCGGGACGTCCGCCATTCAGCGGCGCGCGCGCCGTGGACGTCCTCGCCAAGCAGGTGGCCTCTGCGGCGCCGGCACTCTCGACCGTCGGAGCGACGGTGCCGCGCAAGCTCGCGCACCTGATCGAGAAGTGTCTCGCGAAGGAGCCGCGGCACCGGCCGGCGAGTGCGCAGCATCTGGCGGAGCAGCTCACGCTCGCCGTGGAACAGCGACGCGAGGTGCCGGCGGCGCTGCGGGCCTTCGTGAAGCGCGACGGCCGGGCGAGCCCCGGGACCGCGCTGCTGTACGGCTACATGTCGCTCGCGATGTTGGGGCCACTCACCTTTCTGGTGGGAGTGCCCGCGGGCTTGGCCGGACTCGCCGTGCTCGGCGCGGGCCTTCCGTTCGGCTACGCCTCGTTCGTCGCTTGGCGACTCATGCGCCGCGGCTTCACGCTGCCGGACGTCGGCCCGGCCTTTCAGACCGAGATCGAGCAGCTGCGCGAGGAGTACGCGGCCGCGGGCGGAGTCGAGCGGCCCAGTCTCGAGCGCAAGCTCGGGCTGACGGCACTCGCGTCGGGCGCGGTCACCATCGCGCTGGGCTTCGGCGCGAATGCGTTCGTGGCGACCGACACGATATTCAGCTCCGTCGCCTTGCTCACCGCGTGCGTCTTCGCGGGTTCGGCGCTCGGGCGCCTGCTCCTGCGCAATCGCCGTCCGCAGGTCGCGCCGGAGTCGTCGTCGCGGTTCTGGCTCGGGCCGATCGGCCGGGCGGCATTCAAAGTCGCGGCGAAGTTCGGCGGGCGGCCCCAGGCGGGCTCGTCGTCCACCCACCGCGCGACGGAGCTGGCGATCGGCATGGCCGCTGGCGAACTCTTCGCGTCGCTCCCGAAGGTCACGCAGAAGGCGCTCGGCGACGTTCCGGGCATCGTCAAGAACCTGCAGCACGACGCGACGACCCTTCGCACAAGGCTCGACCAGCTCACCGAGTCGCTGGCCGACGCGGGTGATGCGGCGTTGGGCCCGGAGTACGCTGAGCTGCAGACGCTGCGTGACGAGTTGGCGGGGCGACATCGCGAAGTGATCACGACGCTCGAGACGATGAGGCTCAACCTGTTGCGGCTCCACGCTGGAGCGGCCACGGTCGATGGCCTCACGACGCACTTCGATCTCGCCGACGCGGTCTCGCACGAGGTGCGCCGACTACTCGAGGCGCGCGGGGAGCTTGAGCGCTACCTCGTGCGGGCACCCCAGATGCCGCATAGCGATTAGCTTCCTGTGGGACTCCGCCAGCACGGCAGGGGTCAGTCACCCTGGCGTCCATCATGGCCGATTTCTACACCACGCTCGGCGTCGCGAAGACTGCTTCGGACGACGAGATCAAGCAGGCATATCGCAAACTCGCGATGCAGTCCCACCCCGATCGCAATGGGGGCTCGAAGGACGCCGAGGAGAAGTTCAAGGAGATCACCGAAGCGTACGACGTGCTGCGTGATCCGCAGAAGCGCGCGGCGTTCGATCGCTATGGCGAAGCTGGACTGCGCGGCGGCGGCGCGGGCGGGGCGGGGGGCTTTCACCATGTGGACCTCTCCGAAGCGCTCAACATCTTCATGCGCGACTTCGGTCTTGGCGACCTCTTCGGCGGCGCCGGCGGTGGCCGCCAACAGGCTGGCCCGGCCTCGGGCGCCGATGTGAAGGTCGACCTCGACATCTCTATGCTCGAGGTCGCGACGGGAGTGTCGAAGCAGGTGAAGATGAAGCTGCTCGACCCCTGCGACCGCTGCAAAGGCGTGGGCGCCGAGCCGGGCACGCAGTCGCAGCGTTGCGCGACCTGCGCGGGGCAGGGCGAGGTGCGACGGGCGCAGCAGAGCTTTTTCGGCCAGTTCGTGAGTGTGGCTCAGTGCCCCACCTGTCGTGGCGAGGGTGTGCAGATCGCGAGTCCGTGCAAGTCGTGCCGCGGCGAGGGTCGCCAGCGCGGCGACCACACGATCGACATCAAGGTGCCGGCCGGAGTCTCGTCGGGTCAGTACATGCACCTGCGCGGCGTCGGGAACGCTGGCGTTCGCGGGGGGCCGAGGGGCGACGTGATCGTGGTGTTCGACGCTGTGGAAGACGAACGGTTCGAGCGCGACGGCGAGCACCTGTACTGCGAGTCGCTGGTCACGTATCCACAGCTGGTCCTTGGAGCGGACATCGAAGTGCCGGGTGTGACCGGTCCGCTCCCGCTCAAGATCCCTTCCGGCACGCAGAGCGGACATGTATTCACCATGCGGGGCAAGGGCCTGCCGCGTGTGAACGCGAGCGGCGTCGGCGATCTGCATGTGCGCGTGCAGGTCTGGACGCCTCAGGAGCTCGGTCGTGAGGAGGAACGCCTGATCGAGCAGTTGCAGGAGATCCAGGCCAAGCCCCCCGAGCAGCGCGAGAAGGGGTTCTGGGCCAAGATGAAGGAAGCGATCTCAGGCTAACGGGAGACGACCACGTGTGGCATCGCGTTCAGCTCACTCCGTCACACCGCGACCGCTCAGAGGCGGTCGCGGCGGCGATGTTCGCGGCTGGCGCCGAGGGCGTGCATGAGGACGCGGATCGCCTCATCACGCACCTTCCTGCAGAGCAGGACCCTGCGCTGTTCATCGCCGCCGTGCGCGGTGCCGACGCGGCGATGCACGCCGAGACGGGTACGCTCGAGGACGTCGACTGGTCGGAACGCTGGCGTGATCGGATCACGTCGCACGCGTTGGGTACGCTCACCGTGACGCCGCCCTGGCTCGCAGCGGGCATGGATCCGGCGACGACGGTGGTGATCGAACCGGCGATGGCCTTCGGTACCGGTGAGCACCCGACCACGCGCGGCGTCGTGCGCCTCATGCAGGCGGTCGTTCGCCCGGGTGACTCGGTCGCGGACCTCGGCTCGGGTAGCGCGATCCTTGCGATCGCTGCGGTGAAGCTCGGTGCGGGGCGTGCCTTTGCGATCGAGATGGACCATGACTCGATCGGGAATGCCGAGGAGAACGTCGAGGCCAATGGCGTTGCCGATCGCGTCGCGGTGCTCGAGGGCGACGCGTTCGCTCTGCTGCCCGTTGTCGCGCCGGTGCGGATCATCCTCGCGAACATCATCTCGTCGGTGTTGGTCGAGTTGTTGCCGCTCATCGCGGACTCGCTCGCGCCCGATGGCGTTGTGATCCTCAGTGGGATCCTCGTGGAGGAACGCGCGCACATGCTCGACGTGCTCGCGAGCGAGGGGTGGCGCGTGGAAGCCGAGGACGAGGAAGAGCTCTGGTGGTCGGTCCGGGTGTCGCGATGAGCTTGCCGACCTTCGTTACCGACGATCCTTTTTCCGCGCCGGGCAATGTCACGTTGGGCGAGGATGCGGCGCATCACATGCGGGTGCGTCGCCTCGAGACGGGTGTCCGTGTCGGGCTCGTGGACGGGGCAGGGATGCGTGGCGAAGGCGTGCTCACGCAACTTGCCAAACGACACGCGATCGTGAGCATCGAGACGGCGGAGGCGGTGGAGCCTGCGGCGCCGATCCATCTTCTGCTGCCGGTCGCTGACAAGGACCGCATGCTCTGGCTCGCGGAGAAGGTGACGGAGCTGGAGCTCGCGAGTTGGCGGCCGGTGTCGTATCGCCGGAGCAAGAACGTGACCCCGCGCGGCGAGGGCTCGACGTTCCAGCAGAAGGTGCGGATGCGCATGGCGGCGGCGCTCGAGCAGAGTCGAGGGGTATTCCTTCCGGTGCTGTATCCCGAGGCGGCGGTGGGGCAGGCGATCGCGGCGCGTCCCGCGGGGGCCTGCCTCGTGATGCAACAGGGCGGCCGGCCGATCTTCGAGGCGCTCACTCCGCTGATCGCTGCCGCGCGTGAACGGGGTGCGCCCCTCCCTGCGGTGACGTTGGCCGTCGGACCCGAGGGGGGATTCGAGCCGGCCGAGTTGGAAGATTTCGAGGCAGCGGGATTCGTTCCGGTCACACTCGGACGCAACATCCTGCGCTTCGAGACGGCGGCGCAATCGGGACTCGCGGCGGTGCGGGCAATGCTCGAACTCGTCACGGACCGCAGCTCGACCGTCAAGAACCTCGACTGGAGAGACCGATGACGGACTGTCTGTTCTGCCGTATCGTGCGCGGGGAGATCCCTTCGGCCAAGGTCGCGGAGACCGCCGACTGCATCGCCTTCCGGGACATCGCGCCGCAGGCGCCGGTGCATGTGCTCATCATCCCCCGCGCGCACTATGGGTCGATGGACGACGTCCCCGACGCGAGCGTGGTGGGCGCCCTGTCGATGCTGGCCCAGCAGGTGGCCCGCTCCGAGGGGATCGCCGCGACGGGGTACCGCTGCGTGATCAACACCGGGGTGGACGGCGCTCAGACCGTCGGGCATCTGCATATGCACCTCCTCGGCGGGCGCGGGCTCGGCTGGCCACCGGGTTGACCCGCGGTGGAGCGGTAGTGGGTCAAAATGAGCCGTGACAATCTGGGAGCGGGTGGCGATTTCGGCGCCGAGCCACCATGTTTCGAGTCATGGTTGACAAGGTCGCGAAGCCGCAAGAAGTGCCCGTCGGGATTACGGGCGGAACCCCTCTGCCAGCCTCTGAGGGGGCCAACTTCTTCCATTTCACCGTGCTCGGGCCGGAAGTGCAGATGCTCGTTGGCACGGTCAACCTCTTGCAATTGCACGAGGCCAAGCAGACCGGCAGCCAGCATAACATCGTACCCGAGATCACTCATCGGTTTCTTCTCTCACCGATCGGGTTCACCGCTCTGCGGGCACAGATTGCCGCGGTCGAGAAAGCGGTGCCGGATATTGCTAGCATTGTTGCGGAGGCGGAGAAGCCGTGAAGATCAATCTGAACGGTGTACAAGTGGACTCGAAGGCATCGCCATTCGTCCATATCCCGGACTCCTCTCCCGCGCTGTATGCGCTGCCGGACCTCAAGGGCGTAGTCTATGTGCGGGCGGCGGAGGGCACGCGAGAGACGTTGTTCAGGATCGACGATGTTGCGACTTCGTCCTCCAGCGGGGAGGCAGTTGTGCCGACGTGGTCTAGCGCCGAGCGTGTCATCGTTTCCTACGGGCTCGAAGCGCTTGTCGTGAGGGCGACGGAGATCATGCACGAGCTCTTCGGCGACGAGGCGCGAATCGCCCCCGAGATCCTCAAGTCGCCCGATTCGTTGACTCCCACGCTTGTCATCAGGCTGCACGTCCCGCGCAATCTCCGTCATCTTCGCGCGGCCTATCTCGCCCGATACTCGGCGGAAACGGAAGTTCCCACCGACGCCCCAGCACCCGCGCTGCTCTGGACCTATCGCGATGCCGCCGTTTCGGCCTGAACGCTTTCGGGAGATCGCGGAGAAGATTCACGGCGGAAATGTTCTCGGTTCAAGCGAGACGCGCCATAGGCTGGTAGCGGGACGCTGCTACTACGCTTCGTATCTCTCCGTGTGCGTCGCGATGTACGCAGAGCACAAGGTGAGTTCCGGGATCAGGTATCCCAAGCACTGGGACCTCTCGCAGGAACTCGCGAAGAAGGGCAAGGGCGAGATCAAGGACATCGGGCTGGCTCTGGTCGACCTTCTCGCGCGCCGTCACCACGCTGACTACGAACTAAATGTCGAAATGCTCGAAGACGATGCGGACGACAGCATCGCGGACGCTCAACGGCTTGCCAAGCTCCTGACGGCCGACGTGATCAAGCGATTGCCGCTTCTCACTGGGGACCCGAAGTAAAGGCGGGTGGAGCCGTCCGCTTGCCCGAAGTCGCGCATCGGCCTAGCTTTGAGGGCTAACATCACTCAGTCCCCAGCCGGCGCACAAACGCCACGAAGGGGGGAAGACCAGTTTGTCGGAAATCATCATTCACGATGACGAGAACTTCGAACGCGCGCTGAAGCGCTTCAAGAAGAAGTGCGAGAAGGCAGGGATCCTTTCGGACCTGCGCAAGCATCGCCACTACGAGAAGCCGAGCGAGAAGCGGAAGCGGAAGCTCAACACCGCGCAACGCAAGAACCGTCGCACGCGCTCCACCTGATGTCGGCGCTGGCCGCACGGTTCCAGGGCGAACTCAATGTCGCCCGCAAGGCGCAGGACAAAGCTCGCGTCCTGTTGCTGGGCACCGTGCTGTCGGAGATCAAGAATCGCGAGATCGAGCTGAAGCGGGCCCTCGTCGACGACGACGTCGTCGAGGTGCTCCGCAAGGCGATCAAGCGTCGGCGGGAGTCCGTCGAGATGTATGAACAGGCCGGACGCAACGAACTGGCCGCCGTGGAACGACAGGAAGCCGAGGCCCTCATGGTCTGGCTCCCTGCGGCGCCCTCGGATGACGAAGTCCGCGCCGCGGTTCGCGCCGCCATTGCCGGAGGTGCCAAGAACATCGGCGCCTTGATGGGCAAGGTGATGCCCGCCTTCAAGGGCCGGCTCGATGGCACCGTGATCAATCGCATCGCGCGTGAGGAACTCGGTCCGCCCGCGTGACTTTTCAGACGCACGCCCTCGAGGTCCTCGAGTTCGCGCGGCTGCTCGATCAGGTCGCGGGTCATGCCTCAAGCACTCCGGGCGCGGAGCGCATTCGCGCGCTGCGCCCGCTGCGCGTCGGGGGCACGCACGTCGATCGTGACGAAGCGCTGGGTGCGCTGCGCTCCGAGCATGGACGCGTGGCCGCAATGCGCGCGCTCGTCGTGGGCGAGGGCAGTTGGCGTCCGGAGGCGGTGCCGGACCTCACCGACGCGCTCGTGCGGCTCCGGGTCGCAGGGACCTCATGGACCGGCAAGGAACTCCGCAGTGCCGGCGTGTTGCTCCAGTCGTCGCGCCGCACGCAGCTCGCGCTCCGTGACGAGGCGAAGCATCCCGCCGCGCGCGCGCCGCTCGCGCAGTATGCGGACGCACTCATCGCGCGCGAGTCGATCGAACGGCGCATTGAGCAGGTGCTCGACGAGGACGGCGAGATCAGGGACGACGCGTCGCCTCACCTGCGCCGTGTCCGGCGCGAGATGCGCGGTGCCGAGGGCGATCTGGTGCGCCTGCTCGAGCGACTCATGGCCAAGCTCGAATCGCATCACCGCGTCGACGACGGGTCGGTCACACTCCGCAACGGTCGGTATGTGATCCCGGTGCGTCGCGAGGGTCGCGGCTCGCTCGGCGGGATCGTGCACGACAGTTCGCAGTCGGGGCAGACGCTGTTCGTGGAGCCCCCCGCCGCGGTCGAGGCGGGGAATCGCATACGCGAGCTGGAGGCCGAGGAGATCGCGGAGTGCGAGCGGATACTGTTGGAGCTCACGGAGACGCTGCGACCGGAGCGCGACGCGATCTCCGCGGCGCTCGAGGCGCTCATCGCGCTCGACGCACTGTATGGGCGCGCCCGCTATGCGCTCGCGAACGGGTGCACCGATGCCGAGCTCGTCGCTGCGCGCGAGGGCTTCCATGTGCGTGAGGGGCGCCATCCGTTGTTGCTGGCGCAGGGCGTGAGCGTGGTCTCGTTCGACCTCCACATGCATCCCGACGAACGCACGCTGCTCGTCTCGGGTCCGAACACCGGGGGAAAGACGGTGCTGCTCAAGGCGCTCGCGCTCTGTTCGTTGATGGTGCAGAGCGGCATCCCGGCGCCGGTGGGTCCCGAGAGCCGGATCCCGTGCTTCGACGATGTGTTCGCCGACATCGGCGACGAGCAGAGCCTTGAGGCGTCACTCTCGACGTTCAGTGCCCACCTGAAGCATCTCACCGCGATCCTCGACGGTGCGACGGCCGACGCGCTCGTGCTGGTCGACGAGCTCGGCTCGGGCACAGACCCTCTCGAGGGCGCGGCGTTAGGCGGGGCGATCCTCGAAGAACTCACGCGGCGCGGCACCACGACCGTTGCGACGACCCACTTGGGTGCGCTCAAGGAGCTGGCGAGCGAAGTTCCCGGTGTGGTCAACGCCTCGCTGCAGTTCGACGCCGAACGCCTCGCGCCGACGTACCGCCTGATCAAGGGGATCCCGGGCCGTTCGTACGGCATCGCGATCGCGCGGCGGCTCAAGATGCCCGAGGCGGTGCTCACACGCGCCGAGGAACGGGTCCCGCAGATCGAGCGCGACCTGAGCGCCCTGCTCGCCGACGTCGAACGCCGGGCCGACGGCCTGGGCAAGCGTGAGCGCGAGGTGGCCACGACGCAGGAGCACCTGCAGTGGCAGACCGATCGGATCGAGGTGCGCGAGCGGACGCTCAAGGAGCAGGAGCGAGCGTTCGAGCGCGAATCGCGCAAGGAGACGCGCCGCTACCTGCTCGAGGCGCGCAAGGAGGTCGAGCGCACGATCAGGGACCTGAAGGCGGCCGGCGCGTCGGCGATCGACGCGCGTGCGGTCGAGGCGCGCCGGGGACTCGAGACGCGTGCCGCGACCGAACAGCAGGCGCTCGAGCAGCTCGACGTGGCCGATCGAGCGGCGGCGCTGGAGTTGGCGCGTGCGCGTACGCGCGCTGACTCGGGCGAGGCGCGGTCAGGCGAGGCGCGGTCAGGCGAGGCGCGGTCAGGCAAGGCGCGGTCAGCCGAGGCGCGCAGCGCTGTGCTCGCCCCCGGGGACGCGGTCGCGGTCGACACATTCGGCGGCAAGGCTGGCAAGCTGCTGGAACGGCGCGGCTCGGACGCGGTGGTCGCGGTCGGCTCGCTCAAGATGACCGTGCCGTTCGACACGCTGCGGCGGCTCTCGTCGCGGCACCTGCGCGAGGAGCGCGTCGAGGTCGCGAGTATCGATGCGCCGGATATCGACGCGAAGCCTGAGGTGGATGTGCGAGGCGTGCGCGTGCACGAGGTCGATGAACTCGTGATGCAGGCGCTCGACGGCGCCATCCGTGCCGACTTGGCACTGCTGCGGATCATCCACGGGAAGGGGACCGGGGCACTGCGCGAGCGCGTGACGCAGCTTCTCAAGGCCGACAGGCGCGTGAAGGACTTCCGGCTGGGTGCGTGGAACGAAGGTGGTGCGGGCGTCACCGTGGCGGAGCTCTCGTGATCCCCGACGACGTCGTCGAGCTGGTCTCGCAGCAGGCGGACATCGTCGCGATCATCGGCGAGCATGTGCGCCTGAAGAAGACCGGGTCGGTGTGGCGTGGCCCGTGCCCGTTCCATCAGGGGACCAGTGCCAACTTCTCGGTCATGCCGCGTGGGGGATACACCTGCTTCGTCTGTGGCGAGAAGGGGTCGGTCTTCACTTTTGTGCAGAAGCGGCTCGGGATGAGCTTCGTCGAAGCAGTGAAGTACGTCGGCGAGAAATGCGGCGTGGAGGTGAAGGAGACCGAGAAGAAGCGTGACGGTCCCGACCCGCGCGAGCCGATGTGGGAGTTGCAGGCGACCGTAGGCGAGTATTTCTCTCGCGTGCTGTGGGATGCACCGGGCGGCGCGGCGGCGCGCGATTACCTCGCGAGCCGTGAGGTGACGCGGCCGGTTGCCGAGAGTTTCGGGCTTGGTTTCGCGCCGCGTGAGGTGGGTGCGCTGCGCGCGCATCTCAACGGGCTCGGCTATGACGACGCGCGTTTGCTCGCGGCCGGAATGCTCGTGAAGCGAGAGGAGAGTGATGAGGCGCGCCCGCGCTTTCGCGACCGCCTCATGTTCCCGATCCATGACGTGAGTGGTCATGTGGTCGGGTTCGGCGGTCGCCTGCTCGGTCCGGGTGAGCCCAAGTACCTCAACTCGTCCGACTCGGAGATCTTTCAGAAGGGCAAGCTGCTGTACAACCTGCAGAACGCGCGGAATCCGATCCGGCGCGACGAGCGGGTGATCCTGGTCGAGGGATACTTTGACGCGCTCAGGCTCGTGGCCGCGGGCATTGAGTGCGTGGTCGCGCCAATGGGCACCGCGCTCACCGAGCAACAGGCCGATCTGATCGCCAAGTATTCGCGACACGTATTTCTGCTCTACGATTCGGACGCACCGGGGCAGAAGGCGACCTTCCGTGCGGCCGACGTGTTGCTCGCGAAAGGACTCGAGGTGCGCGTGGTGACGCTCCCCGAGGGGGAGGACCCCGACACGTTCGTGCGGAAGAACGGGCGCGAGGTGGTCGATCGACTGGTCGAGGGCGCGCTCGACGTATTCGACCGCAAGGTGCAGCTGCTCGAGCGCGCGGGGTGGTTCGCCGACCTGCAGCACAAGCGGCGCGCGCTCGACCGCCTCCTGCCGACGATCCGCGCGGCGAGTGATCCGGTGACGCGCGACCTGTACCTCGCGCGCGCGGCGCAGGCGGCGGGCGTCGCGCGTGAGGTGCTGCTGAGCGAGTTGCACGCGGTGCGGCGCGGTAGCGGGGCACGTCCGGCGGCCGCACGCAAAGTGGAGCGACCCGCCGCGAGCCGCTCGTCGGAGGGACCTGACGACCGGTGGTCCGACGCGCCGCTGCCCGAGTCCGAGCCGATTCCCACTGGCCCATACAAGAGCGAGGTCGAGCAGGGCGGCGCCGAGCAGACGTTGCTGCGGGTGCTCCTCACGCAGCCAGTGTGGCAGGATCAGATCATCGAGGAACTCGGCAAGATCGAAGCCGACGAGATGCCGGGAGGAGACTCCGAGGAGCAGGACGCGCTGGGGGAGGAGGCGCCGGGTGTACTCCGCGACCCGATCTACCGGGCGATCTACGAGGCGACGTTGCGGCACGGGGCCGACGCGGCGCCGGACGTCATCGCCGAGGAGCTCTGGCCGTACGCGGTGCGAGTGTACGAGGACCTGCGGGGCGAGAAGGACGCGGTGGTGGACGCCAAACAGAGCATCGCCGACGGGCTTCGGGTGCTTCGTGGTCGATCGGTGGAGAAGCGGATCCGGTTTCTCGAGAGAACCCTGAACTTGGACGCTACTGGCGCGGAGAAGAACCAGATTATGATGGAGATGAACAGGTTGTCGCGTGAAAAGCGTTCTCTGGGGTTGTACTCCTGGGGGGCGCTGCGGGGCAAACGCTGACCGCAGGCAGTGGAGGTTCCGGCCGCAATGAGGCAAGTTTAAGCGCAGAGGACAGACGGGAGTCCGCTCCCCTCTCACATCGTCCATCTCTCATCACAGAGCATCATGTCCGACATCCAATCCCTGCTCGCCCTACAGAACGACGACCTCGTCATCCACGAGCTCGAGACGCGCCTCGGGGCGCTCGAACCGCGGATCCGCGAACTCGACACACGGCGGCAGCGGATCGTCGACGGACTTGAACGGCAGAGCGCGCTGGTGACGGCCGAAGAGAAGAAGCAGGCGTTCCTGCGCGACAAGATCGAGGAGCACCGCGGGTTGATCGACCGGAACCAGGCGCAGCTTGACGCGGTGAAGACCATGCGGCAGGCGACGGCGGCCGCGTCGCAGATGGAACAGGCCAAGAAGATCGTCGCCGGCGAGGAGAGCGACCTGCTCGTCGTCAATCGCAAGCTCGACGAGTTGCGTGGCGTGCTGCACAAGGCGCAGGCGGACCTCGCCGCGTGTGAGGCCGAGCAGGCGACGGCGCGCACCGAAGTGGCAGGCGACCGTGCCGCGATCGACGGTGACCTCGCGGGGGCGCACGCCAAGCGGAAGGCAACGGCCGAACAGGTGCCGCTGACGCTCCGGACCCGCTATGACCGCATTCGCAACAAGAAGCGCGTGCATGTCCTCGTTCCATTGAATGCGCTCGCCTGCGGCGCCTGCGACACGGCGATCCCGATGCAGCGCCGCCATGTGATGATGTCGGGCACGACGATCGAGCTCTGCGAGGTCTGCGGCGTCCTGATGTACCAGGCGGTGTGAGCTACACGCGTCCCCCCGCGCGGTGGGAGAGCGTTCCCGCCGCGCCTGACGACGTCGCCGAACAGCTCGCCGCGGCGCTCAGGCCGAGCGGTGACCGCGCGGGGCAGGCCGCTGTCCCGCTCGCGATCTGCCGTTTGCTCGCGGCGCGCGGCATTCGATCGGTGGAACAAGCCAAACGGTTCCTGCGTCCGGCGCTCGAACATGTGGAGTCGCCCGAGTCGATGATCGACCTCCCGCGCGCGGCCGAGCGACTGGCGCAGGCGGTGCGGGCTGGCGAGATGATCCTCGTGCACGGTGACTACGACGTCGACGGCATCTGCTCCACCACGGTGATGACGCGGGCGCTGCGGCTCGTCGGTGGCACGGTGACGCCTTTCATCCCCGACCGTGTGAAGGACGGCTACGACCTCAGCGCCGCTGGTGTCGAGGCCGCGCGGGCCGTGGGCGCGCGCGTGGTGCTCACCTGCGATTGCGGCTCGACGGCGCTCGCGCCGGCGTTGGCGCTTCGTGAGATGGGGATCGACCTGATCATCTCGGACCATCACTTGCCGGGGGCGCGGCTGCCGGTGGCGTTCGCGATCATCAATCCGCGGCGCGACGACTGCACGTCGGCGGACAAGGACTTGGCGGCGGTCGGTGTCGCGTACAAGCTCGCGCTCGCGGTGACGCGACGGCTCAACGGGGACGAAGCGGCAGTGCACGCGATGCTCGACCTGGTCGCGCTGGCTACCGTGGCCGATGTCGCACCGTTGCGTGGCGAGAACCGCGTGTTCGTGCGGCTCGGGCTCAAGCGGATGCAGGAGTCGCCCAACCGTGGACTCGCGGCGTTGATCCGTGCCGCGCGGCTCGACGGCAAGCCGCTCACGGCCGGCCGGATCGGCTTCACACTCGCCCCTCGTCTCAACGCACTCGGCCGGCTGAAGCTCGCCGTTCGCGGCGTGGAGTTATTGCTCGCCGAGGACGATGCGACGGCGAACAGCATCGCGCGCGAGTGCGAGGAGCTCAATGAAGCGCGGCAGGCGATGGATCGCGGGATCCTCGAGGAGTCGATGCGCCGGATCGACGCGATGGACCTCGACGCGACCTGGGGCATCGTCCTCGATTCGACGGAGTGGCACCCCGGAGTGATCGGCATCGTGGCCTCGCGCGTGGTCGAGCGCACGGGCCGGCCGGCGATGATGATCGCGGTGCAGAACGGCGTAGGGAAGGGGAGCGGCCGCTCGATCGGCGCGTTCGACCTGCACGACGCGCTCGAGCGCTGCGACGACCTGCTTGTGAAGCATGGTGGGCATCGCGCGGCGGCGGGACTCACGATCGAGGCGGCGCGGATCCCCGAGTTCGCGGTGCGGTTCAATGCGATCGCGCGGGAGCTGCTCAGTCCCGAGGATCTGGTGCCGCGGCTGCGCACCGATCTGGAACTGCCGCTCGACGACGCCGACGAGGCGTTCGAGCGGGCGTTGCGCCACATGGAACCGTTCGGGGTGGGGAATCCCGGGCCGGTGATGGTCGCGCGCGGCGTGAAGGTGGCGTCAGGGGTGCGGAAGATCGGGACCGATGGCGTGAAGGTCGCACTCGTGACGTCGCGTGGACCGCTCGACAGCGTCGGGTGGGGTATGGCTGGGCGTGCGGGCGAGCTGCGCGTCGTTGACGCGCGGTTCGACGTCGCGTACCGGCTGGACGTGAACGAGTACCAGGGGAAGCGTACGCTGCAGGCGGTGCTGCAGGACTTCCGCTCTGTCACCGACGTGACGGCCGGATCGTGACGGCCGGATCGTGACGGACCGATCGTGACGGACCTGCGCATCGTAGCAGGCGCGTGGCGGGGGCGGCGGATCGGCGTGCCGGCGGGGAACGTGCGGCCCACCGCCGATCGCGTGCGCGAGGCATGGATGAGCATCGTGAATCCGTGGCTCGACGGTGCGCGCATTGTGGACCTCTGCGCGGGCTCCGGCGCACTCGGCCTCGAGGCGCTCTCTCGTGGGGCCTCGCACTGTGACTTCGTCGAGCAGGAGGCCCGCGTGCTCTCGACGCTCCGCAAGAACATCGCGGATCTGGGCGCCGGCGCACTCGGCGTCGTGCACCGCGCGAGCGCGCTGGCGTATGTCGAAGGTGCCATGCCCGAAGGGGCGGCGGCACCATGGGATGTCGCGTTCGCCGACCCGCCGTACCAGACGGGAGTCGCCAAAGCCCTCGCCGACCGCTGGCTCCGCGCGCCGTTCGCGGCGATCTTTGGCGTGGAGCATGAGGCCGCGCTCACGCTTCCCGTCGGCGGGCCAGGCGCCAGCGTCGATCGACGGTTGTACGGCGACACCGCGCTCACCCTTTATCGAACGGAACGCTGACGATGCCCAAGGTGGCGCTCTACGCGGGAAGCTTCGACCCGATCACGAATGGCCACGCGGACCTCATCCGCCGCTCGCTCAAGTTCATCGACCGCCTCGTGGTGGGCGTGGCGGTGAATGTCTCCAAGCAACCGCTCTTCTCGGTCGACGAGCGGATCACGCTCATCCGCGCGGCGCTCGAGGATGACCCGCGCGTCGAGGTGCGTAAGTTCAGCGGCCTCGTGGTCGACTTCGCACGCGAGGCCGGGGCACAGGTCATACTGCGCGGACTGCGCGCGGTCGCCGACTTCGAGTACGAATACCAGATGGCGCTCATGAACCGGCACCTCGCGCCGCTGCTCGAGACGATGTTCATGGTGCCCTCCCTCGAGGTGAGTTATCTGAGCTCCTCCCTGGTGCGGGAGGTGGCGCAGTTCGGCGGCGACATCGACGCCCTCGTGCACCCGGCCGTCGCCAAGGCGTTGCGCGACAAGTACCAGTCCCCATCTTTCACTGCGAACCCCGGCCCGAGCACGCCATGAGCCTGCAAGTCATCAAGCACGGCGACGTCGTCGTCATCGAAGTGGACGGTCAGCTGATCGTTGGCAATCGTCAGGAACTGAAGCAGCGGGTGCTCGACGAGGCGGAGGCGGGAGCACGCAAGGTGCTCATCGACTTCGCCAAGGCCGGGTACATCGACAGCTCCGGACTCGGCGTCCTCGTGTCGCTCGCCAAGCGATTGCGCGAGCTGGGCGGTGACTTGCGCCTCGCGAACCTCAACGACGATCTGCAGACGTTGTTCGAGCTCACCAAGCTCGACTCGCTCTTCCAGATCGCCGACACGCGAGAGCGCGCCCTCGAGAGTTTCTAGATGGCGTCGAACGCAGCACTGGACATCCGCTTTCCGAGCGATGTCCAGCAGATCGAGGGCATCGTTGCGCAGGTGGTCCGGCGCTGTCGCGAGTGTCGCTTCAACGGCCGACAGCTGAGCCTCAACGTCCCGGTCGCGCTCACCGAGGCGCTCTCCAATGCGATCCTGCGCGGCAACGGTGACGGTGCGGGAAAACATGTGCGGTTGCGCGCCGACGTGAGCGAGTTGCAACTCGTGCTCGAGGTTGAGGACGAAGGCGAGGGGTTCGACCTCGACGCCTGCACGCAGGACCCCACGACGTTGGAGAACCTTGCGCGGGAGGACGGGCGTGGGCTGTTCCTGATGCGCTCGCTCATGGATCGGGTGGAACGATTCCGCGGCGACGGCAACGTCGTGCGTCTGACGTTGCTCCGACGCTGAGCCGCCGGCGATGAGCGACGTCGCGCGCGTCCTCGACGCCTTCAGCGAAGCCTACGGCTGCGGCACCGTGCTCTGGGTGCGCGGTGCGACGTCCGTTGATGTCGCCGCCACGTCGGGTGGGGACGTCACGCCACCGCCCGACGAGATGCTCCTCGACGATGAGTCCGTCCGCTCGCGTGAGACCGCGCTCGGCCGCCAGCTCGTCGCGCGCATTCCCGGCCGCACGTACGCCTGGCTCGGCATTGGCCCCGTGGCGGACGACGATGCCGAACCGCGACGGTGGATGCGTGTGCTCGTCCCCGTGCTCTCACAGGTGCTGCAGAGCCAGTGGGAAGCGTCGCGCGCCACCGACGAGCTCGCCGAACGCTACGAAGAGATCAATCTGCTCTACTCGATCAGCGAGATCCTCGGCCGCACCGTCACGCTCGAGGAGGCGACGCGCACGATCCTGCTCGAGGTCGCGGAGACGGTCGGCGCGGAGTACGGCGCGCTCTTCGTGCACGACGCATCGTCGGGACTGTTGCGACCCGTCACCACGCTGCGCGTCGCCGGCGCGCTGACGCCGCTGGCGATCCCCACCGACGATCCGCTGAGCGTCACGGCGCGCGTGTTCCGCACGCGCCACGCGCTGCTCGTGAACGCCGGGGTGCTCGAGAGCGATCTCGAAGCGCCGTTCCGCCAGGGCGCGATGCTCACCGTGCCGATCGTGTGGACCACTCCCGAGGGCGGCATCCCCCTCGGCGTCGTCTGCCTCTCGGGGCGTCGCTCCGGCGCCTCCTTCACCGCGGGCGACGAGAAGCTCGTCGCCGCGGTCGGCTCACAGATCGGTACCGCGATCCAGAACGCCCGGCTGGTGAGCGCCACCGTCGAGCAGGAGCGACTCGCCTCGGAGATGCGACTCGCGCACGACCTCCAGCTGCGTCTGCTTCCCGATTCGCGGGTGGTCGCACCTGACGCGATCTGCGCGGCGCGCGTCGAGGCGGCGGACGGCGTGGGCGGTGATTTCTATCACCTCTTCCGGCTGGGCGGCGGACGCACCGGTGTGTTGATCGGCGACGTGTCGAGCCACGGCTACCGGGCGGCGCTCATCATGGCGCTCGTGATGAGCGCGGCGGCGATCCATGCCCAGACCACCGCCGACCCGGCGGAGACGGTGCAGGCGCTGCTCGCGACGGTCGAAGAGGAACTGCGCGAGACCGAGATGTTCCTCAGCCTCTGCTACGTGGTGATCGATCCGGTGGCGGGCACCGTGCGGTGGACCAACACGGGACATCCGCATGCGTTCGTGATCGCTGCCGACGGCGAGGCGACGCGCCTCGCCGCGACCGACCCGCCGCTCGGGCTCGGGCCGGAGGGGTTGCATGGCGACTCGCGCCCGTGGTCCCTGGGCGACCTGCTGGTGATGTTCACCGACGGCGTGAGCGATGCGCGCGACGCGCGCGGTGCCGCGCTGGGAGAACCGAGGGTCCTCGAGGTGCTCCGCGCGCGCCGTCGTGAACTGCCCTCGCGGATCGTCGACGGCGTCTTTGCGCTCGTCGAAGGGCACATGGGCCGCATGCGACCGCACGACGATCAGGCCGTCGTCGTCCTGCGCACCGCCTGAGCGGTGCGGCGGCGCTGATGGAGACCCCGCGCCCGAAGAAGCGCCTCGGTCAGCATTTCCTCACCGATCCACGCCTGCTCGGCCGGATCGCCGACGCGCTCGGCGCCACGCGTGACGACACGGTGATCGAGATCGGTCCGGGGCGCGGGTCGCTCACGGCGCAACTGTTGGAGCGGGCCGGCCGCGTGATCGCGATCGAGATCGACCGCGACCTCATCCCGCTGCTGCGCGAGCGTTGGCAGGACGAGCCGCGGTTCACGCTCGTTGAGGGTGATGTGCTGGAGCAGGACCTCGGCGCCCTCGCCGGCGGTCCGTACCTGCTCGCCGGGAACGTGCCCTACAACATCACCACGCCGATCCTTTTTCATGCGATGCAGCGCCCGCGACCACTGCGCGCCGTGTACCTCGTGCAGAAAGAGGTCGCCGATCGCATCGTCGCGCCGCCGGACGGCGACGACTACGGCGCGCTCTCGGTGAATGTGCAGGCGCTCGCGAAGGCGGAGTTGTTGTTCGGCGTTGCGGCGGGCGCGTTCAAGCCGCCGCCCAAGGTGGAGTCGGCGGTCGTGCGGATCACACCGCGGTCGGACCCGGTGGTGCGCGAGGACGAGGAGGAGCCGTTCCGGCTTCTCGTGCAGGGCGCGTTCAGTCTGCGGCGCAAACAGTTGCGGCGTGTGTTGCGCACGCTCTGGTCGCTCGACGCCGCGCAGGCCGATGCCGTGCTCGCGCGTGCGGGACTCAGCGGGGACGTACGTCCGGAGGTGCTCGGTGCCGACGCGTTCGCGGCGTTGCTGCGCGCGCGCCCGGCGGCGCTGGCTCAGCCTACGATGCGCGCTCCTCGGGGTGGCTGAGGCCGAAGGCGAGGATCTCGAGTTCGGTCGCCATGTTCACCGCGCGTAGCGTGACTCCCTTGGGCACGTGGAGCTGCGCCGGCGCGAAGTTCAGCACCGCCTTGATACCCGCCGTGGTGACGCGGTCGACGAGCGGCTGGGCGGCCTCGCCCGGCACGCAGAGGACGGCGATCTGTGGTTTGAGCCGCTGGATGTCGCGCTCGAGCTCCGAGTCCGGGCGTACCGTGATGCCGTCGAGCTGCGCTCCGACCCGTGCCGGGTCCTTGTCATACACACCGACGACGTTGAAGCCGCGCTGTGTGAAGCCGCGATACTGCGCGAGGGCCGCGCCGATCTTTCCGGCGCCGATGATGACGACGCTCCACGTGCGGTGCAGTCCGAGGATCTCTCGGATGGAGCCGATCAGGTCGCGCACGCCGTAGCCGAGCCCGCGCTTGCCGAACGAGCCGAAGAACGACAGGTCCTTGCGCACCTGGGCCGACGTCGTGCCGCCCGAGAGGGCGAGCTCGCCGCTGGAGATGGTGGTCTGGCCCTGCGCCTCGAACTCCTCCAGGAATCGGAGGTAGAGTGAGAGGCGGCGGACGGTGGATTCGGCGATGTGCTTCACGGGGCGGGAAAAAGGGCTTGTGAAATCATTCACAAACTATCGCGCTGGCGCAACGGACTCAATAGGCGCTCGGCGGCAATTCGCGCCTGCTCCGACGTACCGAGGTCCTTAGGTTGCGCCTCATGGAACTGCACACGCTCCCCTATGTCGTGGTCGACGTCGAGACGACGGGCGGGGCGCCCGGCGGCTCGGATCGCGTCACCGAGGTGGCGGCCGTGCATGTCGATGGCGACCGCGTGGCACTCGCGTTCCACTCGCTGGTGAACCCCCAGCGGCCGATCCCGTGGCACGTCACGCGACTCACCGGGATCGACGACGCGATGGTGCGTGACGCGCCCACGTTCCCTGACATCGCGGGGGAGTTCGCGGCGCACCTCGTGGGGCGCGTTTTCGTCGCGCACAACGCGAGCTTCGACTTCGGGTTCCTGAGCGCCGAGTTCGGGCGGGTGGCACCGACACCGCTCGGCGAGCTGCTGCTGGCACAGCTCTGCACGGTACGCCTCTCGCGCAAGCTGCTCGCGCATCTGCCTCGGCGGAACCTCGACGCGGTCTCAGACCACTACGGCGTGACGATCGAGGACCGGCATCGCGCCTCGGGCGACGCGATCGCTACCGCGCATGTGCTGCGGGGCCTGCTGCGCGACGCGTCGCATCGCGGCGTGCATACGTGGGCCGACCTCGATGAACTGCTTGGCGCGCGGAAGGCGCGCGCCAAGCGGCTCCGGGCGTTCCCCAGCGCGACCGACGGGGCCGACGGGGCGTAGGCGACGGACGCGGCCAATGGCGCTGCACCGAAGGCTCGGTTCGGGCGCCGCCGCGGCCGCTAAGGCGTGCGATACACCGAGCACGAGTGCCGTGTAGCGATGAGGGGGTGGTGACGACTCACCCCGAGATTGCCGCGTCCCCCGCCCGGAGCGCGTGCTGGCCCATCACCTGAGTGCGCCGCCGACTGTGGTCGTCGTCTCGACCGCGTTCGACGCGGTGGAACGGATCCGCCGTGCGCTCGGGGACGAGTTCGTGCTCGCGCGCTGTGCGACGGTCGCGCAGGCGCGCCGTGCGATCTCGGAGGGAAGGATCGCGGGCGCGTTGTTCGAACCGCGAGACTCGCTCGGTGCCGCCACGGCGGCGTTGGTGCGCGAGGTACGGCAGTCGGGCGCCGCGCCCGATTCCGGTCAGCCGGCCACGTTCGCTCGAGTCTCGCGATCTGGCGTGCGCGATTCGATCCCCGTGCTCGCGCTGATGCGACGTGCGTCGCCGTGGTGCGCGGCGACGGTCGCGTTGCTCGAGTCCCACCCGGACCAAGTCCTGCTCGTGGAGGAGTTGGATCTGGCGTGCGCCATTCGCGCGCTGTCGACGCGGCTGCGGCGCGCGGAGTTCGTGTGCGCCGTCTGGGGGGAGCTCGGGGCGGACGTACCGGAGGGACTCCGGCCGCTGGTGCGGCTCGCGCTTGCGCGCGCGTCCGAGCCGCTCTCGGTGCAGGGGATCGCCGACGCGATGGGTCTGCATCGCAAGACGCTCTGGAGTCACTGCCGCCGGCATGGCATGGGCAACATGCAGGCACTCATGACGTGGTGCCGTCTACTCGCGGCGGCCCATGCGCTGCGCGCCTGCACTCGGCCGGTGGACGCGATCGCAGCGGAACTGGCGTTCGCCTCGCCGACGGCTCTGCGCAATGCCGTGCGTCGGCATCTGCGCACGACGCCGAGTGCGCTGCGCGCTGCGGGAGGAGACCGCGTTGCGTACGAGGAGTTCCGCGCGTGGCTGCGACGGTTGCAGTCGCCACCTGACGAAACGCTGGGTGACGTCGCATGAGAGGTGCGTCGGCCGATTCGAAGTACCATGTCCCTCGCGTCGTCGGGAGCGTGTCCCCGGCCGCGCGAAGCCACGGTGACACGCGACAACCGACGACGGAGGACCACCATGCGAGTGCGCGACGTGCTGGTGTTGGGCGCGCTGACGATCGGCGCGATGGCCTGCGGGGACTCGCTCGCGCCAGAGGCAAGAGAGGGGAAGGATCTGGCGTTCGTGCTGCCGGCGGCAGAGGGCGAACTGCCGAGTGCGAGGAGCTACAGCACGTGGAACGAGCCGGTGAGCGAGAGCGAGATCGCGAAGGTGCGAGCGACACAGCAGGCGGCGACGCTTGACGGGAGCGGGGATGGGGACGCGATCCTGCCAGTGATCTTCAGCCGGTACGCCGTCGGCGAGTTCGTCGACAATTTTACCGCATCCAGTACGGGATGTTCGGCTTTGGAAGCGGCTACACCATGCGTCCGCACGTCAGGGTCCTTGGCGAAACGGGCGAGGTCCTTCTGAACCAGTTCGGCGCGGGCCGTTCGGAGGACGCGCCGATCTACCCCCCCCACAACCAATCACAGGAGAGTCCAAAATGAAGAGTCGAACCGTCGTTCTCGGTCTGCTCGCGGTCGCGGTACTTTTTGTCGGGACGGTCGTGCAGGCGCAGGCCGCACGATCCCGGCAGGTGGCGGTCGCGCTCGTGGACACGCTGACGCAGCCCGGGCTCCGCGCCGAGATCCTGCGTTTCTCCGACCAGAATCGTCCGGACGTGATCCTGCTGCGCCGTGACGCGGCGACCGCGGAGGATCTGGTCGCTGCCATCGCGAGCTATCGCGCGTCGGTCGCTCGCACGCCCTCGCGCCCAGGCATCATCGGACGCATCGCGATCACCAGTGCCTCGGTGAACGCGACCGCCACGCGCGAGCTGCGCGCGGCGGCGGCGGTGATGCTGGCCAAGGTCCGGCGGGCACCGCTCGCCAGAGTCGGGAACTACGGCCAGGGTCGATGGAGCACGTTCGAGGTCCGCGTCGATGGGTGAGGTCGCTGTGCGCGCTCCGGCGCTAACTTGCCCACATGCCCGCTCCCACCCCGCTCCACGAATCGCGCCTTCTGGGCCGCACCCGCATCCACGCACTTCAGGCGGGCGGACAGCGCCTCGACGGCGGCGCGATGTTCGGCGTGGTCCCCAAACCGCTCTGGGAGAGGCGCATCGCAGCTGACGAGCGGAACCGCATCGCGCTCGGGATGCGCTGCCTGCTCGTGGAACACGCCGAAGGACTCGTGCTGATCGACACAGGGATCGGCAACAAAGAGGACCCGAAGTTCCTCGACATTTATTCGGTGGAGTCCGAGGTGCCAGGTCATCGTTCGATGCTCGACGCGGCGATCGCTGCGGCG
Organism: Gemmatimonadota bacterium; assembly: GCA_031416115.1. GTDB lineage: Bacteria > Gemmatimonadota > Gemmatimonadetes > Gemmatimonadales > Gemmatimonadaceae > Pseudogemmatithrix. Next base: position 4,975 of record JANOTB010000045.1, on the reverse strand, counting down.
GGCTTCGCGGCGGCCGACATCACGGTCGTGATCAACACGCACCTGCACTTCGATCACGCGGGCGGCAACACGATGTTCGGAGCGGGGGGCATGGTCGAGCCAGCGTTCCCGAACGCGAGGTACGTCGTCCACGACGGGGAACTCGCGTACGCCACGCACCCGAACGAACGGACGTCGGCCAGCTACTTCCCAAGGAACTGGGAGCCGTTGCGAGCCAGCGGCCAGTTGGAACTCGTCAACGGTGGGTCGGAGCTCCTGCCGGGCATTCAGATGCGGCACACCCCCGGCCACACGCCGAACCACCAGAGCATCGTGATCGACGGCGGTGGCGAGATCGCCGTCTTCCTCGGCGACGTCTGTCCGACCGCTTCTCACGTCCCGCTGCCGTGGATCATGGGCTACGACGTGGAGCCGTTGCGCACGCTCGAGTCCAAGCGCTCGCTCTGGGCGGACGCCGAGGCGGGCGGTTGGCTGGTCGTGTTCGAGCATGACGCCACCACCGCCTGGGGGCGGATCAGGCGAGGGGCCAAGGCCCATGAACTCGTCCCCGCTTGACCTAACCGCTTGACCTAACCGCTTGACCTAACCCTACCGCCCGCCTAGCTTTAGCGGACAATCTAGCAAAGTGGGTGAGCAACAGCTCGCCCCACCCTCTGGCCGCCGCTCTCACGAGCATCGTGCTGCAGGAGTCCGAAGCACCCGGCCCCGCGGCGAGTGAACGCCGCTCGGGGGTCGTTGGCTACGCGGGCTCCGTCAAATGGGGTCCGCGTTTCTGTTTTCCTCTTCGTCAGGAGTCGTCGTATCCAGGACACCACCAAGCGGGGCCCGCGCATCAACCGGCAGATCCGAATCAGCCCGCTCCGTGTCATTGGCGCTGATGGAGCCCAGCTGGGAGTGATCGAAGTCGAAGTGGCCCTGAACATGGCGGCAGAGGCCGGGCTCGACCTGGTCGAGGTCGCGCCGCTGGCACGACCCCCGGTCGTCCGGATCATGGACTACGGGAAGTACAAGTTCGAGCAGGCGAAGCAGGCGCGGCAGGCGAAGAAGAAGCAGCACATCATCCAACTGAAAGAAGTGAAGTACCGTCCCGGCATTGAGAAGCACGACTTCGACACGAAGACCAATCACGCCCGGTCATTCATCGGAGACGGCAACAAGGTGAAGGTGACGTTGATGTTCCGTGGCCGGCAGATCGCGCATCCCGAGATCGGCATGGCTGTGGTGGAGCGGGTTGCCCAGACGCTCGCCGACGTTGCGAAGGTGGAGACGCCGGCACGGCTCGAAGGGAAGGCCCTCACGATGATCCTCACGCCGAAATAAAGGACAAGGCGGACCAATGCCGAAGATGAAGACCCACAAGGGCGCCAAGAAGCGCTTCTCTATCACTGCGAAGGGCAAGGTGCGTCGGCTCAAGGCCGGTAAGAGCCACATCCTGACCAAGAAGTCGTCCAAGCGGAAGCGCAATCTCCGTCGCCCTACGACCGTGAAGACCAACGGCGAAGCCAAGAACCTCAAGCGCCTGTTGCAGGCATAAGGAGAGCCGACCATGACACGCGTCAAGTCCAACGTCGTGCGCCTCAAGCGCAAGAAGCAGATCATGAAGGCCGCCAAGGGCGCCTTCGGTGGCCGCTCCAAGCTCTGGAAGGCGGCAAAGGAAGGTGTCGAGCGCGGTTGGATCTACGCGTATCGGGATCGCAAGAACAAGAAGCGCGATTTCCGTAAGCTCTGGATCATGCGCATCAACGCCGCCGCCCGTCTCAACGGGATGAGCTACAGCACGTTCATCAACGGCATGCAGACGGCCGGGATCGAAGTGGACCGCAAGATCCTCGCCGACATCGCGGTGCGGGATGCGGCCGCGTTCACGCTGATCGCCGAGAAGGCGCAGGCCGCGCTCAAGCAGCTGGCGTAAGGCTCGAGAACGCAGGATGAAAGTGGCGGGCGGCGGAGATCTCCGCGGCCCGCCGCTTTCTTTTCCCGCCTCGTCCGCGCACCGCCGTGAGCCCTTATCTTTCTCCCTCCATCCTCAAGCCTCATCGTCCCGTGACGCTCGCCGAGTTCATCTCCGCACTCGATCTCCTCGCCGCCGAAGCGCCCGCGCGTATCGCCGCGGCCGCTGACCTCGACGCGTGGACCGAGGTGCGTAACGCCCTCGTCGGCCGGCAGTCCGGGCGGCTCACCGACATCATGTCGGGACTCGGCGCCCTCCCCAAAGAGGACCGTCGCGAGGCCGGGCAGCGAGCGAACGCGGTGAAGGTGGTGATCGACGACGCGCTCGAGACGCGCCGAGGGGAACTTGCCGCCGCGCCGGCGACCGGTCCGTCGATCGATCTCAGCATGCCGGCGCGCGGCCGCTGGCAGGGCACGGTGCATCCGGTCTCGCTCGTGATCGACGAGGTCGTCGAGATCTTCCGTGAACTCGGCTTCACGATCGCTCTCGGCCCCGAGGCCGAGCACGCCTGGTACAACTTCGGCGCGCTCAACTTCCCCGACGACCATCCGGCGATGGACCTGCACGACACGTTGTACATCGGGGAGGATCAGGTGCTGCGCACGCACACCTCTCCGGTGCAGGTCCGAACGCTCCAACAGTATCCGCCACCGATCCGCGTACTCGCCCCGGGCAACGTCTACCGCCGCGACTTCTTCGATCCATCGCACGCACCGATGTTCGCGCAGATCGAGGGACTCGTCGTGGACGAGGGGGTGAGCTTCGCCGATCTCAAGGCGACGCTCTCACACTTCGCGCGCCGCTTTTTCGGCGCGACGACGAAGACGCGCTTTCGCCCCAGCTACTTCCCGTTCACGGAGCCGAGCGCGGAGATGGACGTGCAGTGCGGCGTCTGCTCGGGCTCGGGGTGCAGCGTCTGCAAGCAGTCGGGTTGGGTGGAGATCCTCGGCTCCGGCATGGTGCATCCGGCGGTGCTCGAGGCCGCCGGCCTCGACAGCGAACGCTACACGGGATGGGCGTTCGGCATGGGACCAGCCCGCACCGCGATCTCGCGGCATGGCATTCCCGACATCCGCATCCTCTACGATTCGGACGTCCGCTTCCTGGAACAGTTCACATGAACATCTCACATGAGTGGCTCACCCGGTTCGTCCCGCACGGTCGCGATGCCGCGGCGGTGCGCGATCTGATCACCGCGCATGTCGCGACGGTCGAAGGGTTCGCGCGCCTGCGCGCGGATCTCGGGTCGTTCGTGGTCGCCCGCGTCGTCGAGAGCGAGAAGATCCCCGACACGAAGCTCTCATTCAACAAGGTCGACGACGGCAGCGGCACCTTGCTCGAGGTCGTCTGTGGCGCGCCCAACGTGACTGTGGGCGCGACGTATCCGTTCGCCCGCGCCGGCACGATGATGCCGGCCGGCTTCAAGATCGAGAAGAAGAAGATCCGCGGCTTCACCTCCAACGGCATGCTCTGCTCGGCGCGCGAGCTGGGACTCGGTGAGGAACACGACGGCATCCTCGCGCTCGAGACCGACGCGGAGCCGGGAACGGCGCTGCTCGAGGTGCTCCCGCTCGGTGATGTGCGGCTGATGATCGACGTGCTGCCGAACCGACCGGATCTGCTCTCGCACCTCGGGGTCGCGCGTGAGATCGCCGCGCTCACTGGCACGGCGCTGCAGCGGCCGGACGAACTGAGCGCCATCGCGGCCACGGCGCTGGCGCCGGTGCGCGGCGCCGATCACGTGAAGGCCTCTGGACTCGAGGTCCGGATCGCCGACATCGCCGACTGTCCCCAATACGGTGCGGCGCTCATCAGCGGACTGACGGTGGGTCCGAGCCCAGACTGGCTCAAGGCCTGCGTGGAGTCGGTGGGCGGGCGCTCGATCAACAACATCGTTGACGCGACGAACTACCTGCTGCACGGGTTCGGCCAGCCCGTGCACGCCTTTGACGCGACGAAGATCGGTGGCGACGCGATCGTCGTCCGTCGCGCGCGCGCAGGCGAGACGCTGGTCACGCTCGACGGCGCCGAACGCACGCTCGATCCGTCGATGCTCGTCATCGCGGACGGTGCGGTGCCAATGGCGCTTGCGGGCGTGATGGGCGGTCGCGCGAGCGAAGTGACCGATGCAACGACGCAGGTCGTGCTCGAGGTCGCGTTGTTCGCGCCGCGCGTGGTGCGCGCGACGCGTCGCCGTGCCGGTCTCTCCACCGACGCGAGCTATCGGTACGAGCGTGGGATCGACGCCGCCGCGGTGGGGCAGATGCTCGCGCTCGGCGCTGCGCTCCTCGCACACGTCGGAGGGGGGCGCGTGGACGCGCTGTTGCATGCGGGCGCGGCGCCCACGGCGCGGGCGAAGGTCACCGTCCGACCCGAGCGCGTTGCGCTGCTGCTGGGCGAGCCGGTCGGAGGTGACGAGATTCGTCGCGTGCTCGAGTCGATCGGCTTCGTGTGTGAGGCCGGTGCCGCCGGTGCACTCGACGTGACGCCGCCGAGTTGGCGGCACGACGTCGCGCGCGAAGTGGACCTGATCGAAGAGGTCGCGCGGCTGCGCGGCTTCGACCGTCTGCCCGACACGCTGCAGGGCGCTCGCCCCGGCACGGTCCCGGATCATCCGCTTTTCACGGCGTACCGCCGCGTACGCGACGCGCTGGTCGCCGAGGGGCTGCATGAGGTGCGTCCGCTGCCGTTCACTACGGGGCGTGCTGCCGGCACCGACGGTGCGGATCTGGTGCGAGTCAAGAATCCACTCGCCGAGGACGAGCCGTTCCTGCGCCAGTCGGTCCTCGACACGCTTGCGCGACGCGCGGAGTACAACCTCAATCGAATGCAGGGCGATCTCCGCTTCTTCGAAGTGGGCACGACCTTCACGGCGCAGGGCAGGGCGCTCCCTCGCGAGGAACAGCACGTCGGAGTGCTGGTGATGGGTGCGCGGCGACCGGTCCATTTCACCGAAGCGCAGCCGCCGGCCTTCGACGCGTGGGACGCGAAAGCGCTCGCGCACACGCTCGCCGAGGCCGCGTT
>JANOTB010000044.1:0-1833 GCA_031416115.1 Gemmatimonadota bacterium | reverse complement strand
TGGAGTCTCTAGTCTCGAAGGAAAATACCAATTGGTCGCGTTTGGTGCACGACAAATCCAAGGAGAAGACCCCTGACTATTGACTATTGCGTAAGTAATAGAACAACGTATGATTCTGACGCATGCGACCCATCGGTTCAGCCGCGAGCTTGGAGAAGCGTCGGCGTCGTGCGGTGACGCTGTCGACAGACGGAATCGGCATTCGAGAAATCGCACGCCGGGTGCGGGCGTCGCCCGGGGCGGTCCATCGATGGATCCAGGATTGGAAGGCGCACGGCGATGCGGCCCTCGAGGCCAAGCCCGTGCCGGGGCGACCGTCGAAGCTGACCGTCAAGCAGCGCCGAGCGGTAGAACGGCGACTGCTGGCTGGGGCCGTGGCATGTGGGTTTCCCAATGAGCTGTGGACCTTGAACCGGATTGCCGCGCTGATTCGCACGGAGTGCGGCATCCGGTATCACCCGAGTCATCTCTGCCGTCTGCTCCACGCGTGGCGCTGGAGCTGTCAGATGCCGGACCGCCGCGCGATCCAGCGCGACGAAGACGCGATCGCGCAGTGGAAGCGCCACACGTGGCCCGCGATAAAAAAAAACGCGACGACTTGGCGCCCATCTCGCGTTCCTCGATGAAAGTGGGTTCATGTTGATTCCGACGCGACACCGGACGTGGAGCCCGCGGGGGCAGACGCCCCTCGTCCGCTACAACTACCGGCACGACCGCATCTCGGCCCTCGCCGTCCTGACCGTCGCGCCCCGACGCGCGCGGATGGGACTGTACGTGCAGTTCCGGCAGGACAACTTCACCGCACGGCAGGTGGCGAAGTTCCTGCGGCATCTGCTCCGGCACCTGCGGGGACCGGTCGTCCTCCTCTGGGATGGCGCGAAGATCCACAAAGGCCCGCACATCGCGGCGGTCCAGGCGGCCTATCCCCGACTGCACCTCGAACGATTCCCCGCCTACGCCCCCGAGCTTAATCCGACCGAACAGCTCTGGCACGACTTCAAGCACCACACGGCCAATAGTCTCCTGCGCGACAAGCAGGACATTCGCCTGCACCTCCACGGGAGCACCCGACGCGTGCGCCGCGCCCCAGACAAACTGCGGGCCTTCGTGCGGGCCTCGGATCTGCCGTCGGCCCCGTGGCAGTGACTGTTCTATTACTTACGCAACAGTCAATAGCTCCTCGAGACTGCCGAGTTGCCAGAGCCACCGGCGACGTGCTGCAGTGTCGCCCATCCTTCGGAGGACCAACCCATGTCAGCGTCTCCTGCACCTGCACCTGCACCTGCACCCGCACTCGCGCCTGCACCCACGTCGCTCCCGTCGCCTACAACTATCTGGCTTGGCCTCGATGTGCACAAGGAGTCCGTCACGATCGCGGTCCTGCGCGGCGACGCCCAGACCGCCGACCGCGTCGATCGCTTGCCCAATGATCTCCCGAAGCTCAAACGGTATCTCGAGCGCCTCGCGGGCCAGGGCCCGCTCTGCGCGGTGTACGAAGCGAGCGGCGCCGGCTACGTCCTGCACCGCGCCTGCACCGCGCCTGCACCGCGCCTGCACCGCGCCTGCACCGCGTGGGGCGTGCCCTGCGACGTGATCGCCCCGTCGCTCATCCCGACCAAACCCGGCGTGCAGCGGAAGCATGATACGTACGATGCGATCCAGTTGGCGCGGCTGCCATGCTTCCGGGGGATCGACGTGCATAGCGCGATGGTGTTGGCCACCGAGCTCGTCGATTGGCGGCGCTTCAGCTCGCCGCGGCAGCTGATGAGCTACTTCGGCCTCGTGCCGCGCGAAGACTCGAGCGGCGAGCGCCAGCGGCGCGGGCCGATCACG
>JANOTB010000043.1:0-4564 GCA_031416115.1 Gemmatimonadota bacterium | reverse complement strand
GCGAGATCACGGAGCTCGAGCGCGTGACCGAATCCGCCCGAGGCGGCGGGCAAGAAGTCGCCGTTGCGTCGGCTCACTGGGGCCTGACGCGCGAGCGCGAAAAGGGGCCAACGGCGCGTCCGCCGTTGGCCCCGTTCGCTGCCTCCCCGCGCAGCTTGTTACTTACGCCGCCTCATCTTCGGCGGCTCACTCAACGCCGCCAGCAACGCCCCGCACTCTGACCTCTGCTTGGGTTCCTGATCCAGTGATGACCCGGCGCTCAGGCCGCGACCAGCACCTCCGGCACGTCGACCACGCCGCGCCCGCCCGCGCCGCCCCCCGTCTGCTGCACCCGCTTCGCCCCGCGCCACGCCGTGAGTGTCACCAAGTCACCGCGGAACGAAGCGCGCACGACCGCGTCGATCCGATCCATCGCGCGCCGCCCGCGCAGCAGCTGCACCTTGAGTCCCGCTCGCGCTGCCACCTTCGTGCCCACCTGGTTGGCGCGGCCCCCCATCACCCGCTCGAGCGTGTCGCGCGCGCTCGCGAACTGCACCAGGAAGTCCGCCGCCAGCCCGTTCGCCACGAACACCTTCTCGTACGGCCGCGCCGCCTCGATCATGCCGTCGCACACCGCGATCAACTTCGTCGGGCCGAGCGGCAGCTTCGGCATCCGCAGACCGGCGGGCAGGCCGACGTCCGACCCGAGCTCGATCTGCGCCCGCGCGATCATCACGATCGGGCGGATGTACTCGTCGAGCAGCAGCGCCGTCTGGTCCTCCTGGCGCCGGAGCTCCATGCGGCTCCCGTCGCGCCCCGAGTGCTGCGCGCCGGCGAATGCGCGCAGCCGCTGCACCACGTCGTCGATCATCTCGCGTGAGCTGGTGGCGCTCAGCGAGCCCGTCATCGGATACGCGTCGAGGAACGCACGCACCCGCACCAGCGAATCCATCACCTGCTTCTGCTTCCTGTTCATCTGAACCTCCCTCTGAATGGATGTGAGTGGACGCAATGGCTCCCGGGGGATCCCGCCCGTGTGCGTCCGTCACGGGCGCCCGAACTTGTTCGTCGTCTTCGCCTGCTTGGCGTGCGTGTCAGTTCGCTAGACGTCACGCATCGTCTGCTGCACTCTCGTCACCGCGTGCGAAGCGCCCTTCATCGCTTGCGATGCGTTGCGCACCGGTCGCTCGTCGTTGGTGTCCGTCCTGTACTCGTTGGTGTCCGTCCTCTGCTCGTTGGTGTCCGTCCTCGACTCGTTGGTGTCCGTCCTCGACTCGTTGCTGTCCCTCCTCTGCTCGTTGGTGTCCGTTCTCTTCTCGCCGGTGTCCGTTCTCTTCTCGCCGGTGTCCGTTCTCTTCTCGCCGGTGTCCGTCCTCTCCTCGCTGGTGTCCGTCCTCGACTTGCTGCTCTCCGGTCGCTGCACTCGAGTGTCCGGACGCGAGTTCCCCGTGTGAGCTCGCAATTGCCAAGTGGATGCTCGACGATTGTTGGTGGCTGCTCCTACCACGCGTCTGGCGGCGCCGAACTCGGCCTGCTCCGCTCGCGGCTTGGGGTCGATCGGCAGCGACTCACGCCTTTCGGGCGACTTGACCCTCTATCTGTATATCTCTCCAGACGGCCAATTCCTATGAATGCCTAGATGGCCGACGAGACCGGCCAAAACGGCATTCATCCGATTCGCCCTCTTCGACAGATGTACGAGAAGAGGTTCTTGATCCCCTGATCCATCTGCTCGGACTTCAACCCCGTGCTCCTCGTCGCCGCCGCCAACACCGTCTTCGGCGCGAGCAATGGGCACACCACGCTACGAAAGGTGCGCAGCGGTGCTGGCACATACGGCCTTGGTCCCTTGCTCAAGAGCTCGCGCCAGCAACTCGGCCTGAGTCGCGGTGCGCTCGCGTCGAAGGCTGACGTGAGTATGCGCCTCGTCGCCGAGTTCGAGCGCGGCCAGCGCAGCAATGTGAGCCTCGAGTCGGCGCTGCGTCTCTTCAAGACCGTGGGATCACGATCGTCGCGAGGGCGCCGCACGGGCTCGCCGCCGAGATCAGGGGGACGGCGTCAGCGCGCCTGGAGCGCGCCGCGCGTGCGGTGCACCGTCGCGAGACGTGGACGGGGCGCCACGTCCACCTCCGAGACTCCGGCGATGCTCCGCTGGCGCCGCGATCACTGCCTCGGCGGATCGCGTCAGTCGCCGCGATCTCCAAGGCGGCCTACGCGATCGCATCCAGCGGACGCGGACGTCCCGAAGTTCCGGGGAAGAAGCGGACCCGCGGATGAGCGCGCGTGCCGGTGGCGAACGCAACGACGCGCGGTCGGCGGACTTCGTCGACTTCCTCATGTCGATCGGCGTGATCGGCGCGATCGGCGCGTCATGGCCGAGATGGAGCGGAAGGCGGTGGCCGCGTGAGCACTTCCTCCCGAAGGTCCGTCTATCAAGCAACCATGAAGCAAGCCAGTGACTTGAAAAGCCCTATGCAGCAATAGCTTAGAGATCTCTCAGAGGCCGCGGCGTTGGGCGAGCCGGTTTGCCATCAAGCATTCTCCTCGGCATGGGATCTCGGTGCAGCCCAATAGGGAAGATAGGTTCGGGCCCGGGTTCCCACGGCCGGATCTTCCACGACGATCATGTCCGCCGCGACGGCCTCATTGAGTAGCCGTGACGCGGCCGAAGCGTTCTTCTCCGCAATTCCGAAGCGCTCGCGCACCGAACGGTTCGTCATGAGCTGACGGGTCACGTTCCGCAGGCAGGCGTGCAGGTAGCAGGCCCGGATCCGATCCGCTTTACTCATCTCCCGTACCGGCTTACGGGCAAAGACGACGGATCGAGTGAAGCCCTCGGGCGATTCAAATAGTGGGGCGGGTAGCTGGTACAGCTCCACCTCGGACACCACTTTGTCGATTCCGCTTCCGCGCTCCTCGCAGATGCGGAAGCGCCGCATCAGCGAAGCCAGTGTCTCATTGCGCGATCGTGGTGGGGTGTCCACGAATCGCCGGGTATCGACCAGCGGTTCTCCGGGGTTGGTGATCTCGATTCGGTCATCGAAGATCTCGACCATCGGCCCGGCTCCAGTGACAAAGAAGTCCTGGTGGATCAGCGCATTCGCCACCAGTTCGCGGATGGCAAGTTCGGGAAACATCGGCACGGATCTGCGCAACGCCTGTCCGATCACCTCATCGGAACGCAATAGGCCATTCACGTAGCTGAGCATCTCCTCGAAGCCGCTGGCGTAACCCTTTCCGCCCACCTGCTCCTTCAGCGTCACGACGCGACTGGTGCCTCGATACTGGATCACGCGCAAGGCGCTGCGGCGCAAACCCACGAAATCATCCAGTCGCTTCGCGAAGAGCACGGCGCCCAAGTTGGTGACACGCCAATCGCCTGCCTCACCACGCTTGATCAGCTCATCGTCTTCAAGTGCGGCGACAATTCCATTGCGATCGGCAGGCAGCTGCCGTTGGAGCAATTCAAAGTAGGCCGGGTAATCCAGGAGGCGAAGAACCTCATCCACCGTCACACGATCGATCGCGATGCCGCGTTCGAACGGTGTTTGGTCGAACACCCGCCACAGCGCCCGCTCGCGATCTGGCGCTTCGTTCAGCGGCTTCTTGATCGCACCGATGCGGATGAACGCCTCGTTCTGAAAGCGCACGGGATGCCGAAAGGCCTGGCCGACTTCCAAGAGCACCACCGGCTGCCCTTCAGCGGTCAGCTCGTAGAACCGGAAATGGATCTTCGGTGCAAGCAGGCGCAGGAGCCAGTTCTCAAGTGGCTCGTTGCCCTTCTTGCTGGCCGACGACGAAAAGCTGGTGCCGATGACACGGTGTGTCCCGTCCTCGATACCCCAGACCAGGTAGGCGAAGGCCTTGCCGTTCAGAGCGGCGGCGTTTGCCAGCGCCGAGATGTACTCGCCGATCTCCTGCGGGTCGGCGTTGTTGTGTTTGAACTCAGCCCACTCGGTCTCGCGAGGCAGCTTGCACAACTCCCGGACCAAGCCAACGAGGTACTTGGGTGTGCGGTCGGCCGTCGTTCCTGTCATGGGAGGAGACATAGGCGGGGAGCGTCACCGCCACGTCATCTCCGCCAACGCCTTCGTTCGCGTCAGCGAGATCCTCTTGTGCTAAGGCCGGCTCCGAGCGCGGCACCAGCTCAGTTCAGCTGCCCCTCGAACTTCCGGATGTTGAGCAGGTTCGGTCCCGCCGCGTCAGTCCGCGACATGCGCATCGCCAGCGAAGCGCGCATCAACATGTCACTCGGCTCGATCGGCGCCTCATGATAGTTGGGGACGGCGTCGTACCCAGCCGCCACGCGCACACCCTTCGCCGACGCGATGTTCGCCACCGCGCGAGTGAGCCGCTCGACAAGACCAACGGCACCGTCCGAGTCCGTGCCCTGCGCGATCACCGCGAACTCGGTCGGGCCCACCATCCCGATCGCGTCAGACGTGCGCCCCGACTCCTTCAGCACCTGCGTCAGCGTCTCCATCACCTCGGCCGCATGCGTCGCCGAGAAGGCCACGCCCTGCTCATTCTCCATGAGCGGCGTGAGGACGATGCAAGCGAACGGCTCCTTCTGACGGAACGACTG
>JANOTB010000042.1:0-7455 GCA_031416115.1 Gemmatimonadota bacterium | reverse complement strand
AAAGAGCATGAAGCTCGAGACATAGCCGTCGCCCTTCTTGAGCGGTCGCGCCGTCGACGTGAAGAAGAGCCGCGTGCTGTTCGGATCCTCCGCCCAGAACGCTCCCTCCACCACTCTCCCCGCCGAGGCGCGCAGCGACTCCACCTGCGCGCGCGGCACCTCGAGCCGCACGCCGTTCACGGTCACCACGACGATCCGCTCTGGCGTCTCCTCGACCACGCGACCGTAGAGCACCGAACCGTCGCGCAGTCGCACTTCCACGACCGTATCGCGTGGCGCGGGCTTGGCGGCTGTCGGTACGCTCGCAGGCGGCGGGTCCTGCGCACTGACAGGCGCGAGGAGTGCCAGCACCGGGATCAGCAGCCCGGCCAGCATCGAGGGTCGCATCAAAGATCGCATCAACGATCGCATCACTCATCTCACCGCGTCGAGTCGGACCACGAAGACCATCACCGAGTTTGCCGGCACCTTGCCGACCTGCCTGCTACCATACGCATAGCGCGAGGGCACCACGAGCTGCCGCGTACCACCCGTGCGCATGCCTCGCACCCCGAGATCCCATCCGCGGATCACGACTCCCTCACCCACCTTGAAGAGTAGCGGCCGCTCGCCAGGCGCGGTGCGATCGATCTCGGTCCCATTCGCAAGGTACGCGATGTACGTCATGTACACCTCGCGCCCCGGCGACGCCGGCACACCGGTCCCCTCTTCGACGTCACGATAGTAGATCCCCGTCGAGAGCCGCGTCATCGCGAGCAACACGACGTTCAGCTCCTCGGCGAACACGGTCCGCTCCACGTCCCCCTGCGCCACCGCGAGAGCAGCATCGGTCACTGGCGGCGGCGCGGCAGGGGCAGGACCCAGCGCGCCACAAGCGCCGAGCAACACGGAGAGCGAACCGACGAGCGCACAACGCAATGCATTCATCCGCTCATGTTACCGCCCGCAAGGCAACGGTCAAGCCGCGCGGCAGAATCTCCCTGTGTCCCCTGTGCCCCTGTGGTGAACGGCCGTTGCGGTTCGCAAGTTCGTCACGAGCGCACCGGCACCACCAACACCGGCACCGCAGCACTCCGGATCAACTTGTCCGCCACACTCCCCACCAGTAACCGCTGCACGCCACCCATCCCCTGCCCCGCGATCGCGATCAGGTCCGCATCGTGCGCCTCCGCCGCCGCCAGCAATACCCGCGCGACATGGGCATCGATCTTCACCTCGTGCCGCACCTCCAGGGTCTCACTCGCCGTCCGCCGCGCCAGCGGTTCGAGATAGTCGCGCACCACCTCGGCCTCCGGATCGCGCTTCAGGTTCATCCCCGCCACCGCCGACATCGGATGCAACACATGCACGAGCGTGATCCGCGCCGGTGCCTTGCCGAACAGCGCCTTCGCCGCGCTGAGCGCCTCTTCGGCGCGCGCCGATCCGTCCACCGGCACGACTGCGCGCACGAACGGCGGCGCGCCCAGTATCCGTTTCGCCACGGTCCGCGTGCCGCGTACCAACAGCACCGGAACCGTCACCTGACGCAACACCGCATCGGTCACGCTCCCCAACCAGAAGCGCTGAAAGCCGCCGCGTCCATGCGTGCTCATGACGATCAGCCCCGCGTCCGACTCCGCCGCGTACGCCACGAGTGTGCGTGCCACCGCGCCATCACGGAACACACCCTCCACCGCAGCGGTGGTCAGTCGGCGCGTGCGTTTCGCGAGTGTGTCCACGTACGCGCGCGCGTCGGTGCGCATCGTCTCGTCGAGCGCCGTGTCGTTGAACGGCACGCCGGCGGCCACCATGTTCATCACCGTGATCGGCTCGTGCGCATGCAAGAGGATCAGCCGCGCCCCATGCTGCTCCGCCAGCGGGATCGCGATCGAGAGCGCGCGTTCGGCGAGTTTCGAGCCGTCAATGGGGACGAGGATCGAGCGGTACATGCGGGGCCTCCTGTCGTGAGCAGGTCATATTGAAATCTGCGGTGCCGTGACCCCCTGCTCGGGAGAGCGAATCGCCCACCTGACGCGAGGGAATCCCCGAGCCCGCTAGTACTTCGCCAGGTACTGCTCGAGCTCCCACGCCGAGACCTGCGAGATGTACGCTCTCCACTCTTCACGCTTCGCCGCGAGGAAGTGCTCGCACACATGCTTCCCGAGCGCCTCCTGTATCTCCGTGTCCTTCTCCAGTTCGTCGCACGCCTCGTTGAGGTCGCGCGGCAGGTCGTCGATCCGCAACCGACGACGTTCGCGGAAGCTCATCTCCCAGATGTTCTCGTTCACCGGCTCGCGACTCGTCGCCTCGGTGGCGATCCCGTCGAGCCCAGCGGCGAGCATCACCGCGAGGGCGAGGTACGGGTTGGCCGCCGGGTCCGGTGAGCGCAGCTCCAAACGCGTCCCCGTGCCGCGCCGCGCCGGCACACGCACGAGCGGTGAGCGGTTGCGCATCGACCACGCCACATTCACCGGCGCCTCGTAACCAGGCACGAGCCGCTTGTACGAGTTCACCAGAGGGTTCGTGATCGCGGTCATCCCGCGCGCATGCTTGAGTAGCCCACCGAGATAGTGATGCGCGACCGTCGAGAGCTGATACTCGCCCTTCGCGTCGAAGAACGCATTCTCGCCATGCTTGAAGAGCGACTGATGCGTGTGCATCCCGCTCCCGTTCTGCCCGAAGATCGGCTTGGGCATGAACGACGCCATCAACCCGAACTGTTGCGCGACATGCTTCACCACGAAGCGGAACGTGGCGATGTTGTCGGCCGTCGTGAGCGCGTCGGCATAGCGGAAGTCGATCTCGTGCTGGCCGTGGGCGACCTCGTGATGCGCCGCCTCCACCTCGAACCCCATCTGCTCGAGCGTCGCCACGATCGCGCGTCGCGCCTCCTCGCCACGGTCCATCGGCGCCAGGTCGAAGTATCCGCCCACGTCATGCGTCGTCGTCGCTGCCGCGCCGTCGGCGGTCGGCTTGAACAGGAAGAACTCCGCCTCCATGCCGGCGTTCATCACGTACCCCTGTTCCGCCGCGCGTGCGACCTGTCGCTTGAGCACGCGGCGCGGATCGCCGAGGAACGGTTCGCCTTCCGGCGACGTCACGTCGCAGATCACACGCGCCACGCGCGACGCCGGGTCGCCCCACGGGAAGATCCGAAACGTCGCCAAGTCGGGCATCAACAACATGTCCGACTCTTCCACGCGCACGAACCCCTCGATCGACGAGCCGTCAAAGAGGATGTCGCCCGCCAACGCCTTCTGGAACTGCGACGCCGGGACCTCGACGTTCTTGTTGACGCCGAGGATGTCGGTGAACTGGAGGCGCAGAAAGCGCACCTGGTGCGCGTGCGCGATCTCGAGGATCTCCTTCGCGCTCGCGCCGCTCAGGTCGGCCGGGATAGGTCGGGGTGCTGTCATCGTGACCGCAATATCGGCGGCCCGATGCCTCTCGCGCCATTGCATCACGGGATCTGCATCACGGGATCGTGTCACCGGATCGATCGGTCCCCATTAGGTTGGGACCCATGACGAACACGCGCTTCTGCACGACGTGCGGCGCCGAGATCCGCGCGACCACGAAGTTCTGCCACCGGTGCGGCACCCCGACCAACGGCAGCGCTCGTGTGGCGGGCAACGGTGCCCAGCCACCGAGCGCACAAACCGTGCTGCCTTGGGTCGTCGCCGGCATCGCCCTGCTGAGCCTCTTGGCGTTCATCGTCGGGCAGAACTTCCGCCGCCCTGCGAGCGCGCCAGTCACCGCCGAGGTCGCCGCCGCGCCGGGCCGAGCTCCCGACATCAGTCAGATGAGCCCGACCGAGCGCGCCGACCGGCTCTTTCAGCGGGTCATGTTGTACGTCGAGACGGGCAAGAGTGACAGCGTCCAGTTCTTTGCGCCCATGGCTATTCAGAGCCAACTCGCACTCGCACCGCTCGACGCGCATCGTCGCTACGACCTCGGCCTCCTCGGCATGGTCTCCGGCGACCGAGCGATGGCGCAGGCCCAGGCCGACACGATTCTCACCGATCAGCCCGATCATCTCCTCGGCCTCATCCTCGCGATGCGCACGGCCGGAATGCAGCTCGACTCCGCCGCGCGCGGTCGCTTTGCCGCTCACCTACGCCTGGTCGTTGACCGCGAGCGCGCCAAGGGGCTCGCCGAGTACACGGATCACGACCGCGACATCACGGCCGCCGTCCGCGAGGCGGGTAGCCAGAATGCTCCACCTCGTCCTTGATGGTGGCAGCGATTGCCGGCCTGATTGCTGGTCAACACGCGGTAATTATACGGCATTATAGGGCCACAAACAGCACAGTTACAGGCCAATTATCCGCTTTGCGACGAAATGTTTCATTCCCGGCCGATACTCGATCGCGCCGCACTCAACGACGCCTGCGCCCGCCGACCTCGACCTTCGACCTCGAGCGACCGTAGCCCATTTTCCTGCGTCGCGCCCCTCCCCCAGGATCGTGCTCCGCTGAGCAGGCCCCCCGAACACAGAGCGCTCGCCCACCAGACATCTCACCCCTTGCGGGTGGCAGACTGACGGCGAGCGCATATCTTAGCCCCATGCCATGCGCCCGCCGCTGGAGACTCGACCGCCGATGAACGAACACCGCATCTCGCAACCGGGCCGCCTCACGCGCTCCGTACGGGCGGTCACCGAGCCCCAAGTACGCCGGATCCTCCTCGTCGACGACGAGGAGCTCATCCGTTCGGCCATCGCGAAGTTCCTGCGCTCCAAGGGTTACGAAGTCACCACCGCTGACTCGGGCCCTGCCGCACTCGACTCACTGGAGCGCGAGCGGCATGTCCTCATGCTCGCCGACGTGCGCATGCCCGGCATGACCGGCCTCGCGCACGTGCCCGCGGCACTCGCGATCGACGCCGAGCTCGCGATCATGATGCTCACCGCGGTCAACGACGCTCCGACCGCGACGGAGGCGCTCGCGCATGGCGCGATGGACTATCTCATGAAGCCCATCGAGCTCAGCGATCTCGCCGCCGCCGTCGAGCGCGTGCTGCACAAGCGTGAGCTCGCGATCGAGCAGCGCAAAGTCGAGCGACTCATCCGCGAGGAGGTCGCCGCACAGACCGAGGAACTCAACCACGAACGCCAGGTCCTCAACAACGTCATCGTCGAGGTCGTGCGCGCCCTGGTCAACGCTCAGGAGGCCAAGGACCCGTTCCTTCGTGGCCACTCCGACCGCGTCGCCGACCTCGCCGCCTCGACGGCGTCGCACCTCGGACTCTCCGACGACGAGGTCGAGAGTCTCCGCCTCGCCGGGCGCCTCATGGACGTCGGCAAGATCGGCATCCGAGAATCGGTGCTCAACAAGCCCGGCACGTTGACAACCGAGGAGTTCGATCACGTCAAGGAACACGTCCGCATCGCGATCGACATGCTTGCACCACTCAAGACGATCGCCCATCTGCTCCCGGCGATCCAGGACCACCACGAGCACTGGGACGGGAACGGCTACCCGCGCGGCCTCGCCGGGAGCTCGATCTCGCTCGGCGGTCGCGTGCTCGCCGCCGCCGACGCCTTCGACGCGCTGACTTCGCGACGCGCCTGGCGCGAGCCCCTCTCGCCAGCGGAGGCACTCAAGTTGCTCGCAGGTCGCGTCGGAACGCAGTTGGACGCCGCCGTCTTCGAGGCCCTCAGGGCGGTCGTGAGCAGGCGCAAGACGCTCCAGTTCCTCGAGGCGGTCGAGGAATAGTCGCTCCCCTCACGCACGCAGAACGGGGGTGCCAAGCGGGGGCCACGAAACTCGGCGATGAACAGAACACCCCCTCCCTGCGTTAGTGGTCTGATGACCGCCCTCCTCCGTTCGCTCGTGCTGCTGGCCGGCGCCGCCATCGTGCTGCAGGCCCAGGTCCCGGACACGCTTCGCCTCACCCTCGCTGAAGCGGTCGAGCGCATGCTCCGCACCTCCGACGAGGCGCGCATCGCCTCGGCACAGGTCGAGGTCGCCGATGCGCAGATCACCTCGGCGCGCGCGGCCGGACTTCCACAACTGCGGCTCAACTCGACCTACGGTCAGCAGGTCGAGAACGCGCGCGCGCGCATCGTGGGCAACGTCTTCGGCCAGAGCTACACCTACAATACGAACCTCCTCCTGCAGCAGTCGTTCTTTCAGGGCGGACGCATCGTGAGCGCCAATCAGGCCGCGGCACGCAGCGAGCGGGCCGCCCTCGCCACTCGCGATGAGACCCGCGCCGACCTCGCCGTCGACGCACAGCGCATCTACCTCGGTGTTTCACTGCAGTCCCGCCTCGCCGACATCCAGCGCCGCAATCTCGTGATCGCCGACGAGCGGCTCGCGCAGGTGGAACAGCTCGAACGCTCCGGTCGCGCCTCGCGCTACGACGTGCTGCGCGCCCGCGTCGAGCGCGCCAATCTCGAACCGCTCGCGCTGCAGGCCGAGAACGATCGGGTGCTCGCTGAACTCGAGCTCAAGCGCCTGTTGCAGATCCCGCTCGCGCAGCCCGTCGTGCTCTCCACCTCACTCGACGGCACGACGGTGCAAGCGCTGGCCGCCGCGGCCGCCGAGGACCGCACCACCGGGGTGCGCCCGAACGTGCGCGCCGCCGAACTCACCGCGAGTGCGCGTGAGGCCGCGATCCGCATCGCGCGCGCCGACCTCCTGCCGACGCTCAACGCGAGCTTCACCTACGGGTATCTCGCGCTGCCAGCCTTCAATGGCTTTCCGGGCCGCCTAGGCGCGAGTGCGCTCGGCCTCTGCCCCAATCCCGGCACCGCCACCCGTCCCTGCCAGAACAACGGCTGGTTCCCCGATCGCAGCTTCAACGTGCAGTTGCAGTGGCCGCTCTTTGACGGATTTCGCACCAAGGGGGCGATCGATCTCGCGCAAGCCAACGCGCGCGTCGCCGACCTGCAGGTACGGCAGGTGCGCGAACAGGCCGCGATCGACATCGCACGCGCACGCGCAGAACTCGCACGCGCGCAGGCTACCTTCACCGCGCGCGCCGGCAATGTGCGCGAGGCTGAGGAGGCGTTCGAGCTCGCGACCCTGCGCTTCGGACGCGGCGTCGGCACGCAACTCGATGTCTCCGACGCGCAGCTCGCTCTCCTGACCGCGCGATCCACCGAGGCCCGCGCGACCTTTGACCTCTACCTCGCGGTGGCCGATCTCGCGCGCGTGCGCGCGGTACCGATCCCGCTCCCTGACGGCAGCACCGTCACCGTCAGGACTCCTCGATGACCATTCCCCTCACGCATCGCTTCCCGCCCGCGCGCGCACTGCCCCTCGTGCTCGCCTCGCTCGCCCTCGCCGCGCTGGCCCTCGCTGCGTGCGGCGGAGAGAAAGCAGCGGCTGTCGACGCTGCGATCCCCAGCAAGTCCGCCGCTCCCGGCGCGCCCGCCTCTCGTGGCGGTGGCGCCGTCGTGCTCTCCGGCGCCGACGTGCACACGGTCGCCCCGGGTCTCATCGAGTCGGGCATCTCCATCAGCGGCAA
>JANOTB010000041.1:0-23229 GCA_031416115.1 Gemmatimonadota bacterium | reverse complement strand
TCCCTCGCGTTCTACGACGCGATCGCGCCGATCATCTCGATCGAGTCGATCGACGAGACGATCGCGTTCCGCCAGGCGCGGTGGGACAAGGAGACCATGGAAGGCGGTGCCGACGACGGCGGCGCCTACCTGAACTGCCCGATGGACAAGGCCGAGTACGAGGCGTTCATCGACGCGCTCACGACGGCCGACCAGTTCACGGCGCACGAGTTCGACGCGGTGCCGTACTTCGAGGGGTGCATGCCGGCCGAGGAGATGGCGCGCCGGGGGCGCGAGTCGCTGCGGTTCGGGCCGATGAAGCCGATCGGGCTGCGCGACCCGCGCACAGGGAAGCGGCCTTGGGCGGTGGTGCAGCTGCGTCGCGAGGACAAGGCTGGACGGATGTGGAACTTGGTGGGATTCCAGACGCGGCTCCGGATGCCGGAGCAGGCGCGCGTCTTTCGCTTGATCCCGGGGCTCGCCGATGCCGAGTTCCTGCGGTTCGGGAGCATTCACCGCAACTCGTACCTCAATGCCCCGGGGTCGCTCGCTCCGCACCTGGCGCTGCGTGATGCCCCCACCACGATGTTCGCTGGGCAGCTGACCGGCGTGGAGGGCTACACCGAGAGCACGGCGACGGGTCTATTGGCCGCGATCAACCTTGACCGCTTGCTCCGCGGGGAGCAGCCGGTCCTGCCGCCGCCCACCACGATGCTCGGCGCGCTCTACCGGTACTTGCGGGAGGCAGACCCCGCACATTTCCAGCCGATGAACGCGAACTTCGGGTTGCTGGAAGAGCTGCCGGATCCGCCGCGGGACAAGGTGCTGAAGCGCGAACGGTATGCCGAGCGGGCGTTACGTGAGCTCGACTCGTGGCGTCAAGATTCCGGCCTCGTGCGTTCCCCCGTGTCGGAGACTGGACCGTGAAGCTCTTCATCCTTCTCGCCGCGCTGATCTTCGGTGGGCTCTGGTTCTATGGCCGGGGGTTGCCGCGCGAGCATACGATCACGAGCACCATCGTGATCACCGCGCCGGTGGACACGGTGTTCAATGTCATGCGCCGGATCGGGAACCAGGCAGGGTGGTGGTCGGATGTGCGGTCGGTGCGTGCGCTGGTGGGCCGGCGCCGGGAGACGTGGGAGCAGAACATGGTCGCTGGAGATCTTGTGACGGTCGAGGTCACGGCGGTCTCACCACCGAGCCGCATGATCACGACGATCGTCGCCGGCGACGAGGAGGGTGCGGACGAGTTGCAGTGGGGCGGCCGGTGGAAGTATTACGTCTACGCCGGCCCGTCGGGGACGCATGTGGAGATCACGGAGGAGGGATGGGTGGAGCCGCCACTCTATCGCGTGTTCATGAAGGCGCGCGGTCAGAGCCGGACGATCGACAGCTTCCTCACGTCCCTTGGTGCGCACTTCGGCGAGATGGTCTCGCCGCGCCACGGCACCTGAGGCCGCGCGGCGCGTGCATGTGAGCGCGGACGCCGTCGCCCGGTCCGATGACGTCGATGATCATGTCGCCCAGTTCCTGACGCATCTCGCGAAGGAGCGCGACGTCTCGCCGCACACCATCACGGCGTACGCACATGACCTTGCGGGATTTCGGGACTTCGTCCGCGTGCACCTCGGCCTGGCCGTGGTCGCGTGGGAGCGGGTGGATCGGCTCACTATGCGCTCCTGGCTCGCGCATCTCGCGCGTGGAGGGCTCTCGCGTCGGTCCAGTGCGCGGGCGCTCTCGGCGGTGCGGAGTTTTTATCGGTTCCTGCATCGGGCCGACGTCGTGGAGTCCAATCCGGCGCGTTCCGTGGGTGCGCCGAAGATCGAGCGCCACCTGCCGGGGCATCTCGACCGCGCGCAGACGGAAACGCTGTTGACGGCCGCGACGACGCGCGCGCTGGAGGGGAGATTCACCGATGTGCGCGACCTCGCGATCCTCGAACTGTTCTACTCCGCCGGGCTCCGCCTCTCCGAACTCCGTGGCGTGAACCGTGCCGACCTCGATCTGCTGGGCGGCATGGTGAAGGTGCGCGGGAAGGGGCGGAAGGAACGGATCGTTCCCGTGGGGGGGCACGCGCAGCGCGCGTTGCGCGAGTACGAACGCGCGCGAGACACGCTGATCGCGCAGGTGGGACCGGCCGCGGAACGCACGGCGTTCTTCCTCAGTCGGCTCGGCAAGCGGATGAGCCCCAAGACGCTGCACAACGCCGTGGTCGCGCGGCTCAAGGGCGTGGACGAAGGCGCGGGGTTGAGCGCGCATTCACTGCGTCATACCTTCGCCACGCACCTGCTCGATCAGGGAGCCGATCTGCGTGCGGTGCAGGAACTGCTGGGTCACGCGAGCGTGTCGACGACGCAGATCTACACGCACACGTCGGTGGAGCGGCTCAAAGCGGTGCACCGGAGCGCGCACCCGCGAGCGTGACGGGCTGGCGGCTCGCGGTCGCGCCGCAGCTCAGTGCGACCGCCAGTGCAGTGTCACGATCGATGTTGCGGGCAACGCGGTCCCGAGGTCGCGTGCGTGACCGAGCTCGGCGCCGACCGCTCGCAGCCGATCGAGCGACGCCTCGGTGCCTTCCCGCACGATCATCGCGTCGGGCGCGCGCGTTGGGGTGCAGGCCGGGAGGTCGAGCACGGTGAGCGGCAGGCGCATCGACAGCGCCTGGTAACGCAGCGGCAGCCCCACATAGGACTCGTTCACGCAGATGGTGCGGGGCGCACCGGCGGTGAGCGCGCGCGCGATGCTGGACCAGGCCGTTTTCTTCACGCGGGTCTGCTCGGCGAACGTCCCCGCCAGTGTCGCCCAGCCCAGCAGCGCACCGACCGTGGTGGCGCGCCACCGCCCCGCGTGATCGATCGCGCGCTGGACGAGCAGGATCCAGCCAGGGATCGCGACGATGAGGTAGCGCGGCACCCAGAGGGGGCGACCGGTGAGCAGCGTTGCGACGGCGACCAGCGCGAGCGGGACGACGGCCACCGCGATCACGAGGCGTGCGGAGCTTGAGCCGTTCATGACCGCGCGCGATACGGCCTCAGGGGGAGCGAACGGCAGTGCGCGCGGCAGTGCGCGCGACAGTGCGAGCAACAGACTGAGCAAGAACGCGAGCGGAACCGCGACCGCGCCCGCTTCCGTGCCGAACGTGCCGATGATGACCGAGCCGAACGATGCGAGCGCGCGCAGTCCGACGGCGGGGATCCATGACGAGTTGCCGCCGACCGTGCCGGCGTCGCCGGTCCCGTAGACGAGGAGTGCCCACAGGACGAGCGCGACGGCGGCAGGGATCGCTGGCAGCAACGCGACGCGTGGGCGACTCCGGTCCGCCCAGAGCATCCCAAGCGCGAGCGCGGCGACGACGAGGGCCCCGAAGTAGTGCAGCGACACGAGTGCCACGCCGCAGGTCGCGAGCGCCACTGGGCGCCGGCTCGCCGCCGCCGCGATCGCCAGTGCAGTGACAAGCGCGAGCGGGGCGTAGGCGCGCAACTCGCTGCTCATGGCGAGTGCAAGCGGACTCACCGCCACGAGCGCGCCCGCTACGAGCGCACCCGACCAGGTCGCGCCGGTCGCACGGGCGGCGAGTGCGAGGGCGGGGACCGTGAGCGTGCCCGCGAGCGCGGGGAGCAGGCGCATCCACGCGAGGTCGAATCCCCCGAGTCGCGTCCAGGCCCAGAGGAGCAAGTAGAACCCCGGCGGGTTGGTCTGGTCGGCGACGGAGCGGCGCAGGAGCTCCGAGAGGTCCTGCGAGGCGAGGACGATGCTGAACACCTCGTCGAACCAGGGCTCCTCGGCGGTCAGAGCGTGGAGGCGCAACCACCCCGCGGCGAGCACGAGCGCGACGAGTGCAGAGCGGGCCCACAGGGGCGTTTCGCGAGGCGCTCGGGGGGTCTCCACGCCTATATATTACGCAGATGGCGCTCCCGACATTCCATGCGACCACCATCCTCGCCGTGCGTCGCGACGGCAAGTACGCGATCGGCGGTGATGGGCAGGTCTCCGTAGGCGATACCGTGATGAAGTCGGGCGCCGTGAAGGTGCGCGCCCTCAAGGGCGGCAAGGTGCTCGCCGGCTTCGCTGGCGCGGCCGCCGACGCGCTCACGCTCTTCGAGAAGTTCGAGGAGAAGCTCGAGCGGCACCCGGGCAACCTGGCGCGGGCTGCGGTGGAGCTCGCGAAAGAATGGCGATCCGACCGCGCGCTGCGCCGGCTCGAGGCGCTGTTGATCGTCATCGACCGCGACAATGCGTTCATGCTCTCCGGCAACGGCGAGCTGATCGAGCCGGACGACGGCATCCTCGCGATCGGGTCGGGCGGGTCGTACGCGCTGGCCGCTGCGCGCGCGTTGGCGCGCGAGACCTTGCTGCCGCCGGCCGAGATCGTGAAGCGTGCGATGGTGATCGCTGGGGAGATCTGCGTGTACACGAATACGCAGATCACGATCGTCGAACCGACTTCCTGATGCCCTCTCCACGCACGGAGCAGGCGCTCGCGCGCCTCGCCGATCTGTCGCCGCGCAAGATCGTCGCCGAACTCGACCGGTACATCGTCGGGCAGGCGGAGGCGAAGAAGGCGGTCGCGATCGCACTGCGCAACCGGTGGCGCCGGCAGCGCGCGCCCGAGGGCATCCGCGACGAGATCGCGCCGAACAACATCATCCTCATCGGCCCGACGGGCGTGGGGAAGACGGAGATCGCGCGCCGGCTCGCGAAGCTCACCGGCGCGCCGTTCGTGAAAGTGGAGGCCTCGAAGTTCACCGAGGTCGGCTACGTGGGACGCGACGTGGAGGGGATGGTGCGCGATCTCGTGGAGAACGCGGTCGACATGATGCGCAGCGAGCGCGAGCAGGAGGTGGAGGACCTCGCGAACGATCGCGTGGACGAGCGGCTCCTTGACCTGCTGCTGCCGGTACCGGCCGAGCCGGCGCCGGGGACGGCCCCGGGGAGCGGCGACGTGCAGCGCGTATTCGTCGCGGGGCCCGAGGGCAACGTCACGCAGGATCAGGAGCTCGCCCGCGAGCGACACAAGCGCACGCGCGAGAAGCTCAAGCAGTTGCTGCGCGACGGGCAGCTCGAGCAGCGCGAGGTGGAGGTCGAAGTGACGCAGACTGCGCCGATGCTCGACGCGATGAGTCAGCAGGGCGCGCCCGAGGGCATGGGCAACTTCGCCGAGATGCTCTCGGAGCTGATGCCCAAGCGCACCAAGAAGCGCACGGTCGCGGTGGCCGAAGCGCGGCGGATCCTGCTCGACCAGGAGTTCGACAAGCTGATCAACCTCGACGACGTCGTTGCCGACGCGCTCGAACGGGTCGAATCGCTCGGCATCATCTTCCTCGACGAGATCGACAAGATCGCGGGTGGCAAGGGCGACTTCGGCGGCCCCGATGTGTCACGCGAGGGCGTGCAGCGCGATCTGTTGCCGATCGTCGAGGGCTCGAACGTGCAGACGAAGTACGGCATGGTGAAGACGGACCACGTGCTCTTCGTGGCGGCGGGGGCCTTTCACGTGAGCAAGCCGAGCGACCTGATCCCTGAACTCCAAGGCCGCTTCCCGATCCGCGTGGAGCTCAAGCCGCTCACCGAAGCCGACTTCGTGCGGATCATGACCGAACCCGAGAACGCACTCACCAAGCAGTACGCGGCGCTCGTGGGTGCCGAAGGTGCACAGCTCTCGTTCACCGAGGACGGGATCGCCGAGATCGCGCGGATCGCGGCGAAGGTCAATGCGCGAATGGAGAACATCGGGGCGCGTCGGTTGCACACGGTGATGACGACGCTGCTCGAGGAGCTGCTCTTCGAGCTTCCTGAGCGCGGCACGGCGCCGGAGGTGGTGAATGGCGCGGCGGTGCGCGCGCGGTTGAGCGCGATCGCCGACGATGAGGATCTCCGGAAGTACATCCTCTAGGAATGGGGGCGGGCTGCTCATGATCGGAGCGCAGACGCCGGAACGGCGTTCACCACAGGGGCACAGGGGACACAGGGGGACGGCGCGTGCGTTGTCTTGCAACGCTGTCGCCATCGCGCCGCTCCTCGTTCCGGTCCTTGTTCTGCTCGTGGCGTGTGGGGAACGACGTGACCTCGCCGACATGGCGGCCGGGGTCGCGCCGTTCGAGGGGCTGCGCGAGATGGTGGGCGAGTACGACGTGCTCTACTCGATCCCCGGTTTTGACGGCTCCGACCTGCCCTGTGCCGGTGCGGCGCCCGGCGATTCCGCCGCTGCGGTCCGCGCGCCATGAGCACCGAGCGCGACTTCCTCGCGATCACCGACTTCACGACCGACGAGCTGTACGCGCTCTTCGCACTCGCCGACCGCATGCGGACCGGCGACTACCGCGCACGGCCGCTCGAGGGCAAGGCGTTCGCGATGATCTTCATGAAGTCCTCCACGCGCACTCGCGTCTCGTTCGAGGTGGGCGCCTGGCAACTCGGCGCGCATCCACTCTTCCTCACGCCGCGTGACGTGCAGCTCGGGCGCGGCGAGGCGGTGAACGACACCGCGCGCGTGCTCGACCGCATGGTCGACGGCATCATGATCCGCACCTTTGCCCACGCCGACGTCGAAGAGTTCGCGCGCTACTCGTCCGTGCCGGTGATCAACGGTCTCACCGACCTGCAGCATCCCTGCCAGATCCTCGCTGACCTGCTCACGGTGCGGCAGCATCTCGGGTCGTTCGACGGAAAGACGATCGCGTGGATCGGCGACGGGAATAACATGGCCAACAGCTGGTGCGACGCAGCCTTCCGGCTGGGCTTCTCGCTCCGCCTTGCCTGCCCGGTGGGTTACGATCCCGATCCAGCGATCCTGGCGCGCGCGCAGGCGACCGGGCGCGTGACGCTCGTACGCGACCCGCGTGAAGCGGCCGCCGGCGCGGACGTGGTGACGACCGATGTGTGGGCGTCGATGGGGCAGGAGGAGGAGCAGGGGCAGCGCGCCACAGCCTTCGCGGACTTCCAGGTGAATGCGGCGCTCATGAAGCGGGCGGCGAAGGACGCGATCTTCTTGCATTGTCTGCCGGCGCACCGCGGCGAGGAGGTCACGGCCGAGGTGATCGACGGCGCGCAGAGTCGCGTGTGGGACGAAGCCGAGAACCGGCTCCATGTGCAGAAGGCGGTGATGGCGGCGTTGATCGGCGGCGAGCCGCTAGGCTGACGCCATGTACGCGGTCATCGGCGCGGGACCCATGGGACTCGCGACTGCGCGTACGCTGCAGAAGCACGGCCTCGCATTCACCGGGTTCGAACTCCACTCCGATGTCGGGGGGCTCTGGGACATCGCGAACCCGCAGAGCACGGTCTACGAGAGTGCGCACCTGATCTCGTCCAAGCGGATGACGGAGTTCACCGAGTTCCCCATGCGCGACGCGGTGGCGCCGTATCCCCGGCACGAGGAACTGCGGAAGTACTTCGGCGAGTTCGCGGACCACTTCGACCTGCGGCGACAGTACGAGTTCGGGACGCGCGTGGTGCGGGTCGTGCGCGCGACTGCCGGAGCGTCGAGCGGCCCCGCCGCGGCCGGGGGGAGCGGTACCGGGAGCGGTGCGGAGAGCGACGCCGGCTGGGACGTGACGACCGCGCGTGACGGCGTTGAGCGCACGCGCCGGTTCGCTGGCGTGCTGATCGCGACGGGCACGCTGCATCATCCGCACCAGCCGCCGCTTCCCGGCACGTTCGCGGGGCGCGTGATGCATTCTGCTGAGTACAAGTCGGCCGATGTGTTCGCGGGGCAGCGCGTCCTTGTGATCGGCTGCGGCAACTCGGGCGCGGACATCGCGGTGGACGCGGTGAAGGAGGCACGCTCGGTCGACATCTCGTTGCGGCGCGGCTACTACTTCCTGCCGAAGTTCGTGCGCGGCCGGCCGATCGACACGCTTGGCGGTGCCGTCAAGCTGCCGCGGCGGCTCAAGCAGTGGGTGGACGCGCTGATCGTGCAACTGGTGATCGGGAAGCCGAGCGACTACGGGCTCCCCGATCCCGACTACCGGATGTACGAGTCGCACCCCGTGATGAACTCGCTGATCCTGCACCACCTCGGGCACGGCGACATCCGCGCGCGGCGCGACGTCACCGGCGTGGAGGGCCGCACGGTGCGGTTCGCTGACGGCGAGACGGCTGAGTATGACGTGATCCTCCAGGCGACAGGCTATGCGCTGCACTATCCGTTCATCGACCGCACGGCGCTCGCGTGGTCCGACGATGCCGCTGCACCGCGGCTCTGGATGAACGTGATGCATCCCGCCGACGACACGCTCTTCCTCATGGGGATGGTCGAAGCGAGCGGACTGGGTTGGCAGGGGCGCTACGAGCAGGCGGAGTTGGTCGCGCTCTACTTGAAGCGACTCGCCGAGCGGCATCCGTCGGCGCTCGCGCTGCAGCGCGAGAAGCGCGAGTGGACCGGGGCGCGGGTCGACGGCGGCTATGCGTATCTCAAGGTCGACCGGATGGCGTACTACGTGCACAAGGAGTCGTACCTCAGGGCGATGCGGCGACACTTGAAGGCGATGGGCGCGACGGTGACCAGCCGCGGTGCGGCGGGCCCGTGAACGACGCACTGCCACTCGACTTCGACCCGTCGGGACTCGTGCTGCTCAACGCGATCATCGCGTTGATGATGTTCGGTGTCTCGCTCGAGTTGCGGGTGGCCGATTTCAGGCATGTGGCCGCGCGACCGGCCGGAACCGTCGCCGGACTCGCGGCGCAGGCGGTGCTCACGCCAGCGGCGACGTGCCTGTTCACCTGGGTGTTCGACGTCGATCCCGCACTCGCGCTCGGCATGATGCTCGTGGCGGCCTGCCCGAGCGGCGCGCTGTCGAACATCCTCACCTGGCGGGCTCGCGGCACGGTGGCGCTCTCGGTGAGTCTCACCGCGATCTCGAGCCTCGCCGCGACGGTGCTGACGCCGTTCAACTTCGCGTTCTACGGCTGGCTCAACCCGCGGACGCGCGAGCTGCTGCAGGAGATCACGATCCCGGTGGGTGGGATCCTCGCGCAGGTCGCGCTCGTGCTCGCGTTGCCGATGCTGCTGGGGATGTTCGTCGGCACGCGGGCGCCGCGGCTGGCCCGGTTCGTGGAGCGGCCGCTGCGCACCGTCTCGCTCCTCGTGCTGATCGCATTCATCGTGGTCGCGTTCATGGCGAATCGTGGGCTCTTCGTCGCGCGATTCCCGGACTTCTTCTGGCTGGTGGTCGGGCAGAATGCGATGGCGCTCGCGATCGGCATGCTGGTGGCGCGCGCCGCCGGGTTGGGCGATGCTGATCGGCGTGCGGTGACGATCGAGGTGGGGATCCACAACTCGGGTCTCGGACTCGCGATCCTCTTCACCTTCTTCCCGGCAGCGGGCTCGATGATGCTGATCACCGCGTTCTGGGGCGTGTGGCACTTGGTGTCGGGGCTCGTGCTCAGCGCGTGGTGGGCGCGACACCCCCCGCGCGAGATCGCGGCGCCTGGCCTGGCGGAGGTGCCCGCATGAGCGAAGCGCGTCGGGTGCTGATCACCGGAGGCGCCGGCTATGTGGGGAGTCTGCTCGGTCGACGCCTCGCGGCCAGCGGTACCTTCGTCATGGGGACGGATCTCCGTGCGCGTTCCGACCTCCCGTTCCCTGTGCGCATGCTCGACGTACGCGACCGCGCACTCGAGGCGGCGTTGCACGAGCACCGGATCACGCACGTGGTCCACCTCGCCTCCGTGCTCGAAGGGGGGATCGACCGGCGGCGTGACCACGACATCGACGTCAATGGGACGCGCAACGTGGTCGAGTGCTGTCTCGCGGCGGGCGTGCGGCACCTGACCGTGTCGAGTTCAGGTGCCGCGTACGGGTATCACGCGGACAATCCCGAGTGGATCGACGAGACCGCACCATTGCGCGCCGGCGACCGGTTCGCGTACGCGCATCACAAGCGGTTGGTGGAGGAGTTGCTCGCGGGCTATCGGGCCTCACACCCGCGGCTGGGACAGTTGGTGCTGCGGATCGCCACGGTGCTCGGCGCGACGACGCAGAACCAGATCACCGCCCTCTTCGCGCGGAAGAGGATCCTCGTCGTGCGCGGGAGCGACTCGCCGTTCGTCTTCGTGTGGGACGAGGACGTCGTGGGCGCGATCCTGCACGGTGTGATGGGTGATCATCGCGGCGTGTTCAACGTGGCCGGCGACGGTCGACTGACGATCCACGAGATCGCGGCGATCCTTGGCAAGGCGGAGCTCGTGGTGCCGGCTGCCGCGCTCGTCGCCGCGCTTGCGGTGGCACGCTTGCTCCGCGTGGGGCGCTATGGTCCCGAGCAGGTGGACTTCCTGCGCTTCCGCCCCGTGCTGTCGAACCGTCGCTTAAAGGAGGAGTTCGGCTACTGTCCCCTGAAGTCGAGCGCCGAGGCGTTCCACTTCTTCGTCGATCATGCGCGGGCACGGGGAGCACTGTGAAGGTGGGAACGAAGGCGCCGGCGTTCCGGCTGCAGGACGAGACGGGCGCGTGGGTCTCGATTGAGGACTTCAAGGGGAAGCGCTTCGTGCTCTTCTTCTTCCAGAAGGCGAGTACCCCAGGCTGCACGGTCGAAGCCTGCGAGTTCCGCGACGCGATGCCGCGCTTCGACGCGGACGGTGTTCTGGTGGTGGGAATCTCGCCCGACACCTGGCGGCGACACGCGAAGTTCAAGGATGCCCAACGGCTCCCCTACCCACTCCTCGCAGACAAAGGCGCGCTCGTCTCACAGGCGTTCGGCGTGTGGCACCGGAAGCTCTTCTGGGGCCGGTACTACATGGGCGTGGTCCGGTCGACCTTCGTGATCGGGGCCAACGGCCGGCTGGAACAGGAGTGGCGGGACGTTCCGCACAACGGGCACGCGGCTGCCGTGAGTGCCTGGCTGCGCGGGGAGCCGGGCGCCGCGCCCCTTGGCGCCCCCCGTGCGGCCCGCAAGAAATAGCGGTAGTTTCGTCCGGACATGAACGAAGCCCTTATCTCCCGCCTGCAGGCCGCGATCGGCGATGCCTACCAGATCGAGCGCGAGTTCGCGTCGGGCGGGCAGAGTCGGCTATTCCTCGCGTCCGACACGATGCTGCCGCGCAAGGTCGTGGTCAAGCTCCTGCCGCCCGAGATGGGGGGCGAGATCGAGGCCGAGCGATTCAAGCGCGAGATCCACGTGCTCGGCCGGTTGCAGCACCCGCACATCGTCCCCCTGCTGGGGACCGGCCACGCGGACGACCTGCTCTGGTACGTGATGCCGTTCATTCGGGGTGATTCGCTCGCGGTGCGCATCAGGGCGGGGCCGATGCCGGTCGCCGAGGCCTTGGGGACGCTCCACGAGATCGCCGATGCGCTCGCGCACGCGCATGCCGAGGACGTGGTGCACCGCGACCTCAAGCCGGAGAACGTGCTGTTCGAGAACGGACGGGCGTTGCTCGCCGACTTCGGCGTGGCGCACGCCCGCCTCGAGGGACTGCGCCGGTCGAGCGGCGTGGGCCTGGGTGAGATGCGCCGCAGCTTGGCGATGAGTGCCGGGCGGCTCACGCAGCACGGTCACGCCGTTGGCACGCCAGCCTACATGGCGCCGGAGCAGTTCATCGGCGACGACCCGGCTGACACGCGTGCCGACGTCTACTCACTCGCGATGCTCGGCTACGAGATGCTCACGGGCAAGGCGCCGTTCGCGCAGTACAAGGGCGCGCGACTGCTGGTCGCGCACTTCACCGAGACGGCGCCGCTCGCGAGCGAGGTGCGCGACGAGGTGCCGGTGGGCGTGGCCGAGGTGCTCGAGAAAGCGATGGCGAAGGAGCCGCCTGACCGATATGCGGACGCGGCGGCCTTTCGCGACGCGCTGGCGATCCGCCGGTAGCGCCCCTAGCCAGAGAGGTCGAACGATGCGGACGACTGATCGGACGCCCTTTGTCGGGCGGCAGCGCGAGTTGGCAGCGCTCACCGCAGCGCTGGACGCGGCGCGCAAGGGCAAGGGAAGTGTGCACATCGTCGCCGGCGAGGGCGGCGTGGGAAAGACGCGGATGACGGAGGGGCTGCTTGCGAAGGCTGCGGAACGGGATTTCGTCACCGTGTTGGGTCGTGCCTTCCCGGTGGAGACCGGGATCCCGTACGCGATCTTCGGTGACGGGTTCGTCCCGGTGCTGCGCGAGATGGCGCCAGCGACGCTTCAGACCATGTCGCGCGGTGGCATGGCCGAACTCGCGTTGCTCTTTCCAACGCTGCGGAGCGAGGGCACGCCGCTGCCGCGCTCGGGGGATGCGGCCGAGCTCAAACCGCGTCTCTTCGACGCCTTCAATCAGCTGTTGATCCGCATGGCGCAGAAGGCGCCGATGCTCGTCGTTCTTGAGAATCTGCACTGGGCCGACCCGTCGTCGCTCGACCTGTTCCACTTCCTCGCGCGCGGCGCGGCGTCGCATCCGATCGTGCTGCTCGCGACCTACAACGACGCCCAGCGTGAGTCGCACCGCGGACTGCGGGCCGCCGAACAGTCGTTGCTCTCGCTCGGGGCGCTCACGCGACACACGCTCCTGCCGCTCACGCGCGACGAAACGGAACAGGTGATACTCGCGGTCTTCGACGAGACGGCGGACGCGATCGGTGACTTCGCCGACCGCGTCCATGCGCGCACGCGCGGGAATCCGTTCTTCATCGAAGAGGTCCTCAAGGCGCTCGTGACGGCTGGGCGCCTGCATCGCGAGGGTGACCACTGGGTGGGCTGGGTGACGGAGCAACTCGCGCTCCCCGGCAGCATCCGCGACGCGCTCTCGCTTCGTTACGACCGGCTCAGCGAGCCGGCGCAGTCGGTCGTGAACGTCTCCGCCGTGGTGGGCGCGCAGGTCCCGCATGCGCTGCTGGGCCGCTTGACCGGTCTCGATGCCCCCACGCTGTTGACGGCCGTCGATGAACTCCGTCGCGAGCGCGTCTTCGACGAGATCGACGCTCCGTCAGGGCCGGCGTACGTCTTCACGCATCCGATGCTGCAGGAGATGCTCTACGCCGAGCTCGGTCGCGCACGCGTCCGCGCCTGGCACGCCGAGATCGCCGACGCGCTCGACGCGATGTATGGCGCGGACGCACTCGCGCACGCGGACGAGATCGCGGTGCACTTTCGCCGAGCGGAGTCGACTCCAGCGCAATCGGGACGAGCGGTGCGGTACCTGATCGCCGCCGGCGAGATCGCGATCACGCGCGGCGCGCACCGCGAGGCGGTGGAGTCGTTCTCCGCCGCGCTCGCGTTGATCGATCAGGGTGGCGAGCAGGGCTCCCTGGCGCGCGTCCTCGAGCTGCTCGGTCGCGCGCGTCACCGACTGGGCGACTACGCCGGCGCGTCGGCGCTCTGGCGGCGAGCCGTCACGCTGGTCGGCGCGCGGGGGGATCTCTCGCGAGTGGCGTCGCTCGAACGACGGCTCGGCATTGCGGCGCTGCGCCTGGGGAACTCTCCGCTCGCGAGCGAGCACCATGAGCGCGGCCTCGCCGCCGCACGGGCGGCGAAGGACGAAGGGGCCGAGGCGAGCCTGCATCTCGCTCGCAGTGCGGTCATGACGGAGGGTGGCGACGGTGCCGAGGCGGAGCGCGCCGGGCGGCAGGCGCTCGTGATCGCCGAGCGATTGGGTGACGCGCGATTGCTGGCACAGGTGCACCTGGCGTTGCAGACGATCGCGGTCTGGCGGGGCCCCCAGGCTGCGGCGGTCGAGCACATGGAGCGCGCGCTCGAACTCGCGACGCGCCTAGGCGACCTGCGCATCGCCTGGCAGGCGGTATGGGTGCAAAGCTACCATGCGGGTCTCACCGGTGACAGAGCGGAGACCGGTGCGCGCTTGAACGAGGCATTCCGGCTGGCGGAAGAACTGCGGTCCCCCGTGCTTCGGCTGTGGACGGCGGAGGTGGCGATCGAGTATCGCTCGGGCGTCGGGGACTGGGACGCCGCGCTCGCGCTCGCTGACCGGAGCATCGAGGAGGCGCGCGCGTTCGGGCAACAGATGCTGTTGCCGCGCCTCTTGGTGTGGTCAGCGCTCGTGCTTTGCGGTCGGGGCGAGCTCGAGCGGGCGAAGGAGCGGATCGACGAGGCGTGGGCGATCTCGGGGGCCGATCGCGCCGAGGACGGTGAACCCACCAACGTCCATCTCGTCGTGCCGGCGCACATGGGGCTCGCCTACTATCATCTCTACCGGCGCGACTTTCGCCTCGCGCTCGACATCGGCGAGCGCGGGCTCGCGATCGCGGACCGCGCGGGCTATTCTGTACTCTCGTTGCATCGTCTGCTACCGCTCTGCGCGGAAGCGTCGCTCTGGTTGCGTGACTGGGAGCGCGCGGCGCATTACGGCACGCGGCTGCGGGAAGCGGCCGATCGGCTCGGGCATCCACTCGCGCGCGCTTGGTCCGACGCCTGCTTCGCGCTCGCGCGGATGCTCCAAGGCGACAAGGCGGGAGCGCTCGAACAGCTGCGCAACGCCGCCGACGCACTCGATGCGATCCCGTTCGCCGAGCATGCGGCGCGGCTGCGACGCAAGTACGTCGATGCGCTGGCCAGTTCGGGCGACGTCAAGTCGGCGATCGTGGAGTTGCGGCGCATCCACGACGTCTTCGCACGGCTGGGTGCGAAGCTGGCGCTCGACGACGTGCGTGAGAAGTTCCGTGAGTTCGGCGTGAAGCCGCCGCCGGTCACGCCGACGGTCGGTGCCGGCGTCGGTGCGCTCACCGGGCGCGAGGTCGAGATCGCTCGACTCGTGGCGGCGGGGAAGTCCAACAAGGAGGT
The DNA here is from genome assembly GCA_031416115.1 of Gemmatimonadota bacterium. Classification (GTDB taxonomy): domain Bacteria; phylum Gemmatimonadota; class Gemmatimonadetes; order Gemmatimonadales; family Gemmatimonadaceae; genus Pseudogemmatithrix. Next base: position 8,545 of record JANOTB010000041.1, on the reverse strand, counting down.
CGGCGACGCGCTCGGGATCTCGGCGCGAACGGCCGGCACGCACCTCTCGAACATCTACCAGAAGACCGGTGTGAACACGCGGGTGCGGCTCGCGGCGATCGTGCGCGACCTCGGACTCTAGGGGAGTCGGCAGCGGGCTCGGTTCAACGGTGCGGGTCTACAAAGTCCACGACTCGGCGCATGCGGACCATGGGCAGTGCGACGCCGTCTGCCAGTACCGGGGCAGCGTGCTCGATCGACTCGAACCCGAGCGCCAGGTAGAGCGGCACACCGGGCAGCGTCGCCATGAGCTCGAGCGCGCCGAATCCCTCGTGGGCCGCGTTGGCAGCGCAGTGCTCGAGGAGTCGGCGTGCGAGCCCGCGTCGCGCGAAGCGCGGATCGACGAAGAACGCGCGGATGCGCGCGGGTTCGGTCCGTGCGTCGAGCAGCGGGTCCGGACCGGACTTCGCCTGGTCGCCCCCGTAGAGCGTGCGGCGCCGACTCCAACCGCCGGCGGCCGCGAGCACACCGTCCGTCTCGATCACGAAGTAGGTCTGGTCGGCGATCAGCGCCGAGTCCGGCCCGAACACATGGCGCAGGCCGCTGGCGATCTGCGCCTCGGAGTAGTAGCCGCGGCTCAGCTCGCGCACCGACGCGTCGATCAGCCGATGCAGGGCCGGGAGGTCGGCGGTCACGGCGATGCGAAGCGCGGGCGAAGGGTGCTGCGTGCCAGTGTGGGGGCTCACGTCTGGATATCAAGCACCGTTCAGCCCTGAGCGCCAGCCGGTTGCGCTGCTCGTTGCGCTGCTCGTTGCGCTGCTCGTCTCACGGCAACGGTCTCACGGAACGCTCTGGCGGAGATCGACGACCGGTACGCATCTTCCGCCTACCCTAGCGGAGACCAAATGGACTACGAGATCCTCGCCCTCAACTTCGGCTATGCCATTTTCGGAGTGGCACTGATGTGGTTGAGTTACCGACTCTTCGATCAACTCACCCCGCAAGTGAACTTCCCCGAGGAACTCAAGAAGGGGAATATCGCGGTCGCGATCTTCATTGGATCGTTGTTCATCGCGATCGCGCTCGTGGTGGGGAACGCGCTCAACTGATGGAGCCGTGCTTGGGGCGGGACCGAGGCTCAGCGGCCTGGCTGGCGCATGGTGTGTTGCTGCTCGGCGTGCTGCTCGGCGTGCTGTTCGCGCCGACGGTCGCTGCGGGCTCGCAGGCCGATACGTCGGCTCGCCGTGGCGCGACTGCGGTGAGGCCGGCCGGTGCGCCGGCCAGCGCCAGCACGGGCGCGATCGCTCGTGTGCAAGCACGCCGCGAGTCCGCGCGCGCCGACGGCCGGTACGACGACACATTCCGCCGCTACTCCAAGCGGTACTTCGGTGCGGCGTTCGACTGGCGTTGGTTCAAGGCGCAGGGGATGGCGGAGAGCAACCTGGACTCCGCAGCCACGAGCCGGGTGGGCGCGCGCGGCGTCATGCAGCTCATGCCGAGCACCTACAAGTTCATCCAGTCACGACGCCCGGAGTTCGGGGCGATCGACGATCCCGAGTGGAACATCGCGGCCGGGATCATGCATGACCGCTACCTGTGGAAGCTCTGGGGGAACGATCTGTCCGTGGAGGAGCGCCAACGCTTCATGTTCGCGAGCTACAACGCGGGCGAGGGCACGATCGGTCGCGCGGCCGACTCCGCGCGGGTGGTCGCGGGAGGGCCGCCCGCCTGGCTGCACGTGGAGCAGGTGGCGCCGCGCGTGCCGCGCTGGCGCTACCGCGAGACGCTGGGGTACGTGCGGAAGATCGACGAGAACTACGCGCGACTGAAGCGGCGACCGTAGCCCTAGAGCTCGCCGCGGCGTGCCGCGTCAGCGATCCGCTCGCCGGCACGGAACGCCAGCGCCATGATCGTCATCGTCGGCTGTCCGCGGCCCGACGTCACCATGCTGCTGCCGTCGCAGATGAAGAGGTTCTTCACGTCGTGCGTGCGGTGATCACGGTCGATCACGCTCGTCGCTGCGTCGTTTCCCATGCGGGCAGTGCCGAGGAAGTGGGCGCTGGCGCGTGAGATCCCGGGCGGACTGCCCCAGATCCGCTTGGCACCGGCGGCCTGGTGCAGCTCGCGCGTCCGCAAAGAGAAGAAGCGCATCGTCGCGAGATCGTCGGCATGATCCTCGTAGGTGATGCGCGCTGCGGGGCGGCCGTACCGGTCCTTCACCGTGGGGTCGAGCGTGACGTTGTTCGACTCGACCGCGAGTGATGTGCTGTGGCCGTAGATCATCATGGTGCGGGTGTAGGCATGCGCGAGCCAGTGCTTGTAGTCCGCGCCCCAGCCTTGCATCCCGTCGGGGACGTTCATGGCGCCGCCGATCGGGAGCCAGCCGCCACCGCGCGCGTCGATCCCGCCGCCGCCATAGAAGCCGCGCTTGGGGTCGCTCTCGTAGAAGTCATGCACGATCCGCGTCACTTCTGCGCTCTTGTGCTCGTTGAGCGGGTGCTCGTACTCGCCGGAGGTGATCGCGCCGCCGTTGAACATCAGGTGCTTGCCGACCAGGCCTGACGAGTTGGCGAGTCCGTCGGGGAATCGTGCGTTGGCTGAGAGCAGCAGAAGTCGTGGCGTCTCGACGCCGTTGGCCGCGAGCACCACGGCGCGGGCTCGCTGGCGTTGTTCCTTGCCTTGGGCGTCGAAGTAGACCACGCCGGTCGCTTTTCCATTGGCGTCGGTCTCGATCAGGTGCACATGACTCAACGGCCGTACTTCGCAGCGCCCGGTGGCCTCCGCGACCGGGATCACCGACGCGAGCGTCGAGCTCTTGGCGTTGTACTCGCACCCGAAGCCCATGCAGAAGCCGCAGTGCTGGCAGGCGGGGCGTCCGTTGTGCGGCTGCGAGAGGATCGCCATGGGCGCCGGGAAGGGCTTGAGGCCCAGCTTGATCGCGGCCCGTTCGAGCAGCACGCCCGACGACTTCACGGTGAGCGGTGGCGTGGGGTAGGGTCGCGAACGCGGTGCGTCGTCGGGCCCCGGGGCGCCGGAGACGCCCACTTCCCAGTCGACCTTCGTGTAGTAGGGCTCGAGCTCCTCGTACGTGATCGGCCAGTCGGCGAAGCCGGTGCCGGCGATCGGGCCGAGTCGGCTGCGCTCGTTGAAGTCGACGGGGCGGAGGCGCCAGAAGTTGGCCGTGAAGTGCACGCTGCTGCCGCCCACGAGCGAGGCCATCCAGGCTTGACCGCCGCCTACGCTGGCCTCCTCCGAGTCCTTCTGTCGCCACGTGAGTGGCGTCTTGGAGAGCAGAACGCCGTCGAGGAAGGTGCTCTTCTCGTCATGCCGGAAGTCCGAGACCCCGAGGCGCGGACCCTGCTCGAGCACGACCACCGAGTGGCCGCGCGTCGAGAGCTCCTTGGCGAGCACACCGCCCGCGGCGCCCGAGCCGACGATCACGAAGTCCACGGTTTCCGCGGTCGAGTAGCGCGCCGTGCGTTGGGTCGGCATCAGTAGTTCCCTCGGGCCGCTTGGTCGTCGTAGTACCCGAATGGCGGCGAGTGCGACATCCGATTCTCGAACCCGATGAGCTTCCAGCCGACTTCGCCGCGGTTGCCACCGTATTTGGGGTCGGCGAACATGCCGACCATCACGAGGAAGCGCATCCTGCCGAAGAACGGCGTCTCCTGCATCTCCACGAGGACGCGGTCCTGATCGGCGACGGGAAGCGCCGCGAATCGGGTGACGCCGGGGCGGCGCGCCGTGACACGCCGTTGGAGCGCCACGAGTTCCTTCCGCAAGTCGGCGAGTTGCGACGCGGCGTCGCCGCGAAAGAAGCGGTCGACGAAGAACACGACTCCGGCCTCGGTCGCGCCGGGCGTGTCGGTGGTCGGCATGATCCGCGCAGCGATCGCGGTGACGTCGGCCGCTTCGGTCGCGGTGAGGACATCGAACCGCACCGGCGTCGCGCCGCTCCGAACGGCGGCTGCGTGCGCGAGCGCGTCATGCAGGCCCGGCCACTCGGCGGCAAGGAATCCTACGCCACCTGCGGCGAGGCTTGAGAAGAAGTCACGACGGGTCGTCAGCAAGAAAAACTCGGGGGAGGAGGACGCCAAAAGTCCGCCTCCCCCGCACCCTTTGTCAAGCGTTCCGGCCCCCCCGCTCGATCACGGGGGCCCGGTCCGTCCGCTACATCGTCGTCGACGCCCGCGCGAACTTCGCCTGGACCTCGGTCAGTTCCTTGCGCAGTACGACCAACCGTTGCTTCGCGTCGTTGCCCACCGCCTGGTCCGCACGCATCATCGCGCCGTAGAGATACTGCACCTGCGCGGCGAGTCCCGGACGCCCATATCGCCACGCTTCGGAGTTGACGATGTCGCGGATCGCGCCGATCGCCACTTTCTTGTCGCCGGTCGCCGCGCGCCAGGCGGTCTCGACCTCGCCTGCGAAGGTGTTCATGTCGCTCACCAACTCGCGCACCCCGATGTTGTGGTCGAGCAGCTGCTGCAGCACGGGGACGGTCACGCCGTCCGCGACCATGCGCGGGTCAGGCTTGATGACGAGCGGCTTGGTGGCCGTCCACGCGCCGTTGCTGATGCGCACGGAGTAGTTGCCCGGTACCACCGTCGGGCCATTGCGACCGCTCCGTGCCGGATTCGGATCGCTCGGGCCGGCGAGCGTGAGGTCCCAGGTGAATCGGTTGTGGCCAGCCACGGCAGGAAGTCGCGGCGTGCCGATGCGTTCCCACATCGGGCCCCGCATGGACGGTTCAGCAGGCGTCACCCGCTTCTCGCCCGTGGCGAGACTCGAGAACCGTCGTACGACCGTGCCGCGCAGGTCGAGCACCTCGAGCGTCACCTCGCCCTGCGGCGCTGCGGCGAACCAATAGTCCACCACGGCGCCTGCGGCCGGATACTCGGGATCGGTGCCGCCGTCGCGTGCGCTCTCGAGTCCGCCGAACGCCTCACGGTAACGGATGCGATAGGCGTCGCGCGGCGCGAAGAGGTGCGCTGCGGTGCGAGTCATGGCGTCGCTCGCCTCGTGCAGCGGCGTGATGTTGTGCATGATCCAGAAGGCCCGACCCTGCGTGGAGATCACGAGGTCCTTCTGGTGCACCTTGAGGTCGGTGATCGGCGTGTTGGGCAGGTTGAGCTGGAGCGACTGCCACTGGGCGCCGTTGTTGAACGAGACGTACATGCCGAACTCGGTGCCGGCGTAGAGCAGGCCCGCGCGGCTCGGGTCCTCGCGCACGACTCGCACCGGCTCGTCCGCCGGAATGCCATTGGTGCCCGAGGTGAGCAGCGCCCACGTCTTGCCGTAGTCGTCGGTCTTGAAGATGTACGGCTTGTGGTCGCCGAGCAGATAGCGCAGCACGGAGTAGTAGGCCGAGCCCGCGCGATGCGGCGACGGTTCGATGTTCTGCACGCGGCCGCCGAGCGCGAGGCCCGGGGGCGTGATCTTCTGCCACGTCTTGGCGTTGTCGCGCGTGACATGGAACGGTCCGTCGTTGGCACCGACCCAGATCACGCCGCGCTCGAGCGGTGACTCGCGGATCGCGTACACCGTGGAGAAGAACTCCTCGCCGGTGTTGTCGACCGTGATCGGGCCGCCGGAGTAGGAGGCGCGCTTGTCGTCGGGATTCCAGCTGAGGTCGGGGGAGATCACCTCCCAGGTCACACCTTCATCGCGCGTGCGGTGCACGAACTGCGAGCCGTAGTAGATGACGGCCGGATCATGCGGCGAGACTTCCATTGGTGAGACGCGCTGAAAACGATAGATCATGTCCTTGCTCGCGTTGCCGTACAGCGACTGCGCGCCCACCCAGTACTGCTTCTCCTGGCCGGTGCGCATCGACATGCGGGAGAACTGGCCCTTGCATGCGCCGTAGACCGTGTCCGGGTTCACCGCGTGCGGCATGATCGGTCCGGTCTCGCACCCTGGACCGGTGCGCCATCCCTGCATGGGGTCGTCGAGGCCGCCGGCCGCGACCGGCAGCGACGGCACGATCAGCGTGGAGTTGTCCTGCTGCGCGCCGTAGATCCGGTACGGGAACTGGTTGTCGGTGTAGACCTGATAGAGCTCGGCCGTCGGCTGATTGTACTGCGTGCTCCAGGTGCGGCCGCCGTTGAGCGAGACGTTGGCGCCGCCGTCATTCGACTGGATCATGATCTGCCCGTTGGACGGATTGACCCACAGGTCGTGGTTGTCGCCGTGTGGGACGCTCATGCTCGCGAAGGTCCGGCCGCCATCGGTGCTCTTGAAGTAGCCTTCGGCGCCGGCGTAGACGACGTCGGCATTGGTGGGATCGGCGGAGATCGTGGTGTAGTAGAAGGAGCGGGTGCTGAGCTGCGGATTGTTGGAGACCAGCGCGAACGAGCCGCCCGCGTCGTCAGAGCGGTAGAGGCCCATGCCGGGCTTCGCCTCGATCAGCACGTAGATGCGGTTGGGGCTGGCGCGACTCACCGCGATGTTCGCCTTGCCGACGAGTCCGGTGGGGAGGCCATTGGAGAGCTTCACCCAGGTGGCGCCGCCGTCGGTGCTCTTGTAGATGCCGCCTTCCATGGCACCGGAGATGATCGTCCATGGCTTGCGTTCGGCGCGCCACATCGCCGCGTAGACGATATTCGGATCGCCCGCGTTGAACTCCACGTCGACGGCGCCGGTCGAGTCACTCACATAGAGCGTACGGGTCCAGGAGCGGCCGCCGTCGGTCGTGCGGTAGACGCCGCGTGCGTTGGTCGGGCGGAACGGGTCGCCGATCGCGGCCACGAGTGCGACGTTCGGGTTGGTGGGATGCACGCGCACGGCGCCGATGTTGCCGACGTCCTTGAGGCCGATGTGCGTCCACGTCTTGCCCGCGTCGCCAGACTTCCAGACGCCCTTGCCGATCGAGACGTTGGAGCGGAGGCCGTCCGAGCCGGTGCCCGCGTAGATGATATTCGGGTCGGAGTTGGCGACATCGATGTCGCCCATGGAGCCGACGGTGATCTGCCCGTCGGTGATGTTCGCCCAGTTGGCGCCGGCGTCGGTGGTCTTCCAGACGCCGCCGCCGGTAGAGCCGAAGTAGAAGGTGTGGGGTTCCTGATCCACGCCCGTCACCGTAGTGACGCGACCGCCGCGTGCGGGGCCGACCATGCGCCAGCGGAGCTGGTTGAAGGTGGTGGGCGCGGCGGTGGTCGCGATCGTCGACGCGACGGCAGGCGGGCCGCTCTGCGCCGTCGCAAGGCTCGGCGCGAGGGAGAGTGCGGAGGCGATCGCGGCGGCGATCGAGAGGAGCGAGCGGGGACCGGTCATGGGTCGCATGGGCTTGGTCGGTGGGGGCGCGTACGCGCGCGAAGCGCGTGTGAGACGAGGTCGACGATGCTGTTAACGTGCACCTGCGCCAGAGTGTTCGTGAGTGCTCAGCGGCGGACCGCGACGACTTCGAGCAGTTGCTCGCGGACCGCGTGGGCCTTGCCGACGAGTTCGAGCGCTGCCCAGAGGCGCGCTACCGTCTCCGCGTCCACGAGTCCTGGCGGTGAGCCGCTGGCGGAGGTCGAGAGTCGCTCCGACGTGCGGAAGGCATCCACGGCCGCGATCACGTCATCGGTGTAGCGCGCCGAGCTGGCAGTGCGGCGGAGCGTGGGCGTCCCCGGCTCGAGGTGGCCGAGCGCGTGGAGCATCACACGTAACTGCCAGACATCGTTGCCGCTGAACTGCTCGAGCGGGCGGAAGCCAAGCGTCTGCGAGATCGCGTTGTACACGCGACGGAGCTCGGCCACCGGCTCCGGATGCTCGCACACGCTGATGTTCACGGTGACCATGTCGGGGCGCCGTGAACGGGCTGGGCGCGGATCGGCGACGATCACGGCGGCGGACTGCGCTCGCCCCTTGCGTGCGTCGCCGCCGGCGGCATGGCCCGCAGCGATCGCGTCGATCAACCGGTCGGCGAGGTGGCGTGGTGCACCAGCGCTTGCCTCGAAGCTGGCGGCGACGGCGGCGAGCACCTCGGGCCCGGTGAGCAGGTTCCCCTGCGTTGCGTAGTTCGTGCCTGCACGGTGCCCCGCCCACGGAGAGTTGCCCGTGCCCGTGTGCTGTGCGCTTCGGCCGTCGCGGCCGATCACTCCGACCTGTCGGCTCGCGGCACCGGTGTCGGCGGCGATCGCCGCGCGCAGTGCGTCTTCTGGACTCGCGCCGCGCGCCATCGCGCCGAGGATCAGGTCGCCGAACTCGGTGCGGGTGTTGGCCTGAGTGGCCACCGCACCGACACCGGCGCGGACCCACGGGACACCGTTCCCGACGCAGGCGACGCGTGTGGTCACGGCGACGCCGGACTCGCCGGTGAGGGGGTCGATCGCGGCGATCGAAAAGGTCGCGAACTCGAGCGGAGTGCCCCAGCTCGCGGGCTCCTGCGCACCGGAGCGAAACGCAGTGCCCGCGAGCACGAGTACGAGCACGAGTGCGAGGCCGACCGCGCTGCGGAGGCGGAGCGGTCGGGCTCGCGGCCGGAGAACGGGCGAGGCGGAGCGCAGCAATGGCCTGAGCGGCGCGGTGGTGGTGGCGCCGCGCAAGCGACTCCGCGCGCGGCAACCGCGGCCCGCGGCGC
>JANOTB010000040.1:0-1849 GCA_031416115.1 Gemmatimonadota bacterium | reverse complement strand
GGCGATGCGCGACCAGACCGCGCTCCAGTCGGCGCTGTCCTTTACGGTGAGCCGCACCGAGTTGGTGAGGTGACTCTTGGCATCGCGAAAGGCGTGGTCGACCGACTGGTAGGGCTCGAGTCGCAGCGCCGCAGCACGCGCTCTCGCCTCGCGCTCCGAGATCGAGGGCGCATTGCCCCTCGCGTCGGGGCCCGTGTCCACGGTGGAGCGACGACACGAGATGGCTCCCACCGCGACGACGGCGACAGCGAACAGCAGAGCGCGGACGATCGGGCGCATGGAGGGTTCCGGTGAGGGGCGGTGCAAGGATCAGCGAGAACGTCAGCGCGACGCGTGCGCGACGGCCCGTCGCGCCGCGAATCGCGCGGTGACCGCAGCCGCGATCTGCTCGAGCGGCAGGATCGCATGCGCCGCGTCGAGCAACACGGCCTCGCGTGGCATGCCATAGACGACACAGCTCGCCTCGTCCTGCGCGATGTTCCACGCGCCGCACTCGGCCAACGCGACCATGCCGCGTCCGCCGTCGACGCCCATGCCCGTGAGCAAGACGCCGACGGTGGAGTCACCGGCGCAGGCGGCGATCGAGTCGAACAGCACGTCGACCGCTGGGCGCTGATGATGCACCATCGGTCCGTCCTTGAGGTGCACCATGAACCCGTCGCCTTGGCGGCGCACCTGCATGTGACGCCCGCCGGGCGCGACATACGCAGTACCGTCGCGGATCACATCGCCGTCCTCGGCTTCACGCACGCGCATGGAGCAGAGACCGTCGAGTCGATCGGCGAATGCCTTGGTGAAATGCGGCGGCATATGCTGCACGATCAGCGTGCCCGGCGTGTTGGCTTTGAGGCCCGAGAGGACCGTTTCGATCGCCGGCGGTCCACCGGTAGAGGCGCCAATGGCGAGGAGCCGGCGCGAAGCGGGGCCGTCGACGCTGGCGCGGCCCGTGGGCACCGGCGGCACGATCCGCCGTCGCGGTGCACGCAACCGGTGCTCGGGGATCAGCGCCGCGGCGCGCACCGAGCGGATCAGCAGGCGCTCCACGTCGGGCACCGACATCGACCCCTCGGGCTTCGGCACGACGTCAATCGCACCGAGCGAGAGCGCGCGCATGGCGTTGGCGCTGCTCGCCTGCGCGACCGAGCTCACGACGACCACGCGCATCGGCTTGGCCTTCATCAACTTCTCGAGGAAGGTCAGACCGTCCATGCGCGGCATCTCGATGTCGAGCGTGAGCACGTCGGGGGCGAGCTCGACGATCCGCTCGCGCGCCTCGAACGGGTCGCGTGCCGTGCCCACGACCTCGACGTCGGGAAAGCGACCGAGCGCCTCGGACAACAGACGCCGCACGAGCGCGGAGTCGTCGACGATCAGGACGCGGGTGCGCGGCGATGGGATCACGGGACGAGCGTCCTCGTGACGCCGTCGGCACGGATCTCGACTGACCCGCTCGCCACGGCGAGCGTCATGGTGCGCGCGCAGTTGGTGCCGCCGACTTCCTGCGCCACTAGACGCAAGCCGGCGGCGGCCATCCACGCCTCGAGCGCGCGGACGTTGCGTTCGCCGATCTGGAAATGGTCCTTGCCCGACATCCGCGCCGACGCGCCGCCGGCGACCGCGATGCGGATGCGATCGCGGTTCGCCCCTGTGCGGGTCATCTCGTCCAGCAGGGCCGGCATGCCCGTGTCGACGAACATGCCCGGTTGCTTCTGTGCCTTGACCGTGTCGATGCTCGAGTCAGGCAGCATCACATGGACCAACCCCCCCACTTTGGAGATAGGATCGTACATGGTGATGCCAAGGCAACTGCCGAGCGCGTAGGCGACGATCTCGTCGCCGGCCGTGGACG
>JANOTB010000039.1:0-2499 GCA_031416115.1 Gemmatimonadota bacterium | reverse complement strand
GGCATCGCTGATCGGCGCGATCCTCACCAAGGCGCCACCGCCGCTCACGATGCCGCCCGGATCGTCGACACGTATCGAGCGTGCGATCCGCGTCTGCCTTGAGAAGGAGGCGCGCGACCGATGGCAATCGGCGCGCGACCTGGAGCGCGAGCTCCGGTGGATCGCCGAGGAACAGAGTGGCCAAGGCACGGCTGTAGGTGTCGGCGCCGCCGGGCGAGCGCCGTCACGCCGGGCGTGGATCGGTTTCGCCGCCGGGACCCTGTTGGCAACGCTCGGCTCGTGGAGCGTCTGGGGCCGCGACACGTCGGCGCCGCTGCCGGTGCTTCCCGTGGTGGTGATGATGGACTCGCCACATCCGCAGCGCGTGTACGACCCCATCACCCTGCGCGCCGGGGGAACCAATGCCGATGATCTCAGCGACCTGCTCGGCGACCTGCCGCTCTCCCTGATCAAGGAGACGACCGGTACGACCTGGCATCGCGAGGATCAGGTGTTTCGCCGCAATCCGGATCTCATTCTCGTCCACCGCTCCTGCTTCTACGACGCCACGCTGCTCGGCGACCCGGCGCTCGACGAGAAATACGCGGCGCGGATCTATCCACCGGCCGCTGATAAGCTCGAGAACCTGCTCGGGTACGTCGCGCTCGGGAATCCGCGGACACGCTTCGTCGTCTACAGCCGCGGCAGCTGGGAAAGCGACTCCGTGCGTCGTGAATGGGTCGCCACGATGGAGCGGCGCTTTCCGCAGTTGGCCGGGCGATTGGTCGCTTACAAGGTCCCGCTCGACCGAGCGACGTTCCGCAACGCGCTGACTGGTGAGGAGATCAGAGCCCTGACCGTTGCCTCGCTCCGACAGATGGGCCGCCTCGACTGAGCCGCTAAGAACGGGGCCGACCCTTCGGGATATATTCCGGGGTGTCTTCGGATGCCCGTCCCTACCCGCCCCGCGCTCGCGAGGTCGCGCCGCGCCGGACAGTCGACTTCGCCGCGGAGCTCCGGCTCTGTGAAGAGCAGATCCGCCAGTACCTGTTGCACCTGAGCACCGTGCAGAAGGTCGCACGCGGCACGCACATCATCGCCCTCCGCGGATTGCGTTCAACACCAGATTGTGCCGCGGCTTCGCGCGCCACGAATCTTTACTTCGTGAGGCCACGGCATCGTGAAACTGAGCCGACTCAGCGCGAAACGTCCGGACAGTATGGGCCGCGACGAACAGCACGGCGACGGAAAGCTTCGCGCGACCAGGATTCGGCGTAGACGATGAAGTATTCCAGCGTCTCGTTACTCTCGTTGATAAATCCATGAAGCATCCCGCGGGGCGCGTGAGTCAATGAGCCTGGCTCGACCGCGACGGTGTCCTTGCCCACGAATGCTTTACCACGTCCGTGTGTTATCAAGACCACCTCATCTACCCGGTGCACTCCGGCCTCGGAGCCTCGACGAAGTGCGCCGGTGGCGGCCCGCAACCAGGTACCAGCTACGTTCTCTGAGTCGACCTTCGCCGTGATGACGAGCGGTATGTCGCAGTATGTGATACGCTCGCCTACGGTTGGCGGGATGACGACCGCGGATTGCGTCGAGTCGGTCATGGTCTGGGCCGGAGGCAGCGCCAGCGCCGGCGCCGCGTCCGAGCATCCGATCGCGGCGGCACGTCGGAATGCCGCCGCGGAGGAGAGCGGGCCAAGTACCCAGAAGTAGTCCATCGGCTCCGCACCGCTACTCACGAAGCGATGGGCGGTCCCCGGCGGTACGTAGATCACCGAACCCGGGCCGAGGCGCGTGGTGTCGGAGCCGAACACCGCGTATCCCCAGCCGCTCCGGACATAGACCACCTCATGTCTTCCACCATGGCGCCCAACGCCTTCATCACCGCGTATTTCCCCAGTGCCCGCGACGAGCTGCGTCGTGGGCGAGCTCAGCGAGTCGAGCTTGATCCACACTGTGAGCGGCCGAGCACAGTACGTGAAGCGTTCACCACCACCGGGCGGAAGAACCAGACCGCGGGCGCCGACAGGTATCGGTATGGCTGCGGGCACCGCGGTTTCGCGTGTCCCGGGGAGGGACGAGCCCCCTCCAAAGGAAGCGCATGCACCGAGTTCGGCGAGCGCGAGACATAAACCGAACCTAGGGAACATTCGCATTCGTACAACCTCCATTCGGCGGGCTAACGCTGGTTGAACTCCTCAATCCGCCTCCGGCGGATAGCACGACGACTCCGTTGCGCCTTCTCGCCGCGGTGCGATTGAGCAAACACGCTGGGCGATGTCTGATTCTCTCACACCTGTTTCCGAGAGGATCTCATGACACCGCTCCGCCAACGCATGACGCAGGACCTCCAGCTCCGCGGGTACTCCGACCGCACCGTCGAGGCCTACGTGCGCGCCGTCGCCCAGCTGGCCGCGTTCTATCATACGGCGCCCGACCGGCTCTGTGAAGAGCAGATCCGCCAGTACCTGCCGCACCTGAGCACCGTGCAGAAGGTCGCGCGCAGCACGCACA
>JANOTB010000038.1:0-10969 GCA_031416115.1 Gemmatimonadota bacterium | reverse complement strand
AGCAGCTCCCACTGCGTGCGGAAGGGGAGCGCGGCATGGCCGGGCACGGCAAAGGCGTACCCGAAGAAGCGCAGCGGCTTCTTGGCGGTCTCGCGCGGGTCCTTTTGGCGCAGTGCGCCGGCCGCCGAGTTGCGCGGGTTGGCGAAGACGTCATCGCCCGCCTTCGCGCGGTCGGCGTTCATGCGCTCAAAGCCGTCGAACGTCATGTAGACCTCGCCGCGGATCTCGATCACTTCGGGCCACCCGTGGCCGTCGAGGTGGCGCGGGACGTCGGCGATGGTGTGGATGTTCGCGGTGACGTCCTCGCCGACCGAGCCGTTGCCGCGCGTTGCGCCGGTGGCAAGTGTGCCGTCGCGATAGGTGAGCGACACGGCCGCGCCGTCGATCTTGAGTTCGCAGCAGTAACCGTCGTCTCCCACCGCGCCGCCGACAAGCTTGGCGACGCGCTCCTGCCACTCGGCGAGTTCGGTCTCGTCGAAGGCGTTGTCGAGCGACGCCATCGGCACGAGGTGCGTGTACTTGGCGAGATGGCTCTCCGAGACCGCCGAGCCCACGCGCTGCGTGGGCGAGTCGGCGTCGCGGAGCTCGGGGTGGTCGCGCTCGAGCGCCTGCAGTTCGCGGAAGAGCTTGTCGTACGCGACGTCCGAGAGCTTGGGCTTGTCGAGCACGTAGTACGCGTGCGCCGCGTTCTCCAAGAGGCGGCGCAGCTCGGTCGCACGGGCCGCCGCACTCACCGCCGCTGTCACTCGGCGCCGGCCTCGGCGTCGGCACCTTCACCGGCGAGTCCGCCCTGCAGCAGGAAGTTCTCCACGAAGAAGAGTCCCGGCTCGCCGGCGCGCTTGACCATGCGGAGGAGCATGTCCATGGACGACACCTCCTCGCGCTGCTCGTTGACGAACCACTCGAGGGCGTTCTTGGAGAGGTGGTCCTTGTCCGTGATCGCGAGGTCCACGATGCCGTTGATCTGCTTGGTGACGGTCATCTCGGAGTCGAGCGCGAGCTTCACGGCGTCGGTGGAGTCCTTGAACTTGGTGCGCGGGGCGGGGATCTGTGGGATCGCGACAGCGCCGCCGGCGTCGAGCGTGTAGCGGATGAAGCGCATCGCGTGGTCGCGCTCCTCCGTCGCCTGGGTGAAGAAGTGTTTTGCGAGTTGGGGCAGGCCCTCGCCGTCGAAGTAGCAGGCGATGGCGATGTACTGGTGCGAGGCCGCAAGTTCATTGCCGACCTGCTGGTTGAGCGCGGCATTCATCTGCTTGGAGATCATCATGGGGTGATCCTCTGCGGTGGGGGCCGGAGCGGTGAGTAGGGACCAGAAGCCAGCGAGGCGGGCGAAATGATCGGAGCGCTGGTGCGTCTCTGGGACGAGAGCACATACTGAACGTTGGCGGAGGACGCGAGGTGGGTCAATGACCGTCGTGGAGCTGATCGAACGGAAGCGGGACGGCGGGGCGCTGAGCCCCGAGGAATGGCGCACGCTCATGGCGCAGTACGCCGCCGGCGATGTCCCGGACTATCAGATCGCCGCCCTCGCCATGGCGGTCTACTTTCGCGGGATGGACTCGGTCGAGACCGAGGCGCTCATGACCGCGATGCTCGACAGCGGGCGGCGCCTCGACCTCGACCATCTCACCGTGCCGCGAGTGGACAAACATTCCACCGGCGGCGTGGGCGACAAGGTCTCGATCGCTCTCGCGCCGCTCGTCGCTGCGTGCGGCGTGGCCGTGCCGATGATGTCCGGGCGCGGCCTCGGGCACACCGGCGGCACACTCGACAAGCTCGAGAGCATCCCGGGGTTCCGTACGCGGCTCACGCTCGAGGAGGCGGCGCGGCAGGTCGAACGGCTTGGCTGCGTGTTGATCGGTCAGACGGAGGAGATCGCGCCCGCCGATCGTCGCTTCTACGCGCTGCGCGACGCGACGGCGACCGTAGAAGCGATCCCGTTGATCGCGGCGAGCATCATGAGCAAGAAGCTCGCCGAGGGGCTCACAGGGCTGGTGCTGGACGTGAAGACCGGTGCCGGTGCGTTCATGACGCGGTTGGACGACTCGCTCAAACTCGCTGCGACCATGATCTCGATCGGCGAACGCCATGGTTGCCCGACGATCGCGTTGCTCACCGACATGGACTCGCCGCTCGGCGTGGCGTGTGGGAACGCCGTCGAGATCACCGAGTCGATCGACCTGCTCAAGGGTGGCGGGCCGGCCGACCTGCGCGAGGTGACCATGACGTTCGCCGCCGAGATGCTGGTGCTCGCGGGCGTGTCCGCGACCATGGACGGTGCGCGCGCCCGCGCCGAACAGGCGCTCGAGAGCGGAGCGGCGCTGGAGAAGTTCCGCGAGATCGTCGCGGCGCAGGGGGGTGACCCGCGCGTGGTCGATGATCCCGAAGCGTACCTACCTCGCGCGGCGATCCGGACGGTGGTGCGCGCTGAGCGCGCGGGAATCGTACAGCGCGTGGAGCCGCGCGTGATCGGGCGTGCGATCACGGCGCTTGGCGGAGGGCGGAACAAGGTCACGGACACCATCGACCCAGCTGTAGGATTTCTCGTGCATGTGCGGCCGGGCACGGCGGTGCAGGCTGGGGACGCGCTCGCAACGATCCTCGCGAGCGACACTGCGGGCGAGGCTGCGGCGAGGGAGGCGATCGGGCGGGCGGTCACGTTCGGTGACGCGCCGCCCAAGTCGCGGCCCCTGATCTCGCACCGCGTGAGCCGACAGGGGGTGGAGGAACTGGGGGTCGCGGGTGCAAGTTAGGAAACTATGACCATCGAGAAGCTGGGCGCCCTAGGGGCGCAGGGAGTGGCCGCCGGTACGATGCTCGCCTGGGTCGGCCTCGTGTATGTCACGCGCCCGGTGTCGTCGGGCGGGATCGACGCGGTCTCGCACCTGTGTCTTGCGGCGGCGTCATTCATGCCGCTCGCGCTCATGGCGGCGGTGCATGCGTGGTTCGCGCAGCAGCTCAATCAGGGGCCGGACTCGATTCGCGGTTGATTCGCGGTTGATTCGCGGCGCCATGAGGGCGCCGAATAGACCAGCGGTCGCCCAGTAGGGAGCGCCCGCCGTCAGGTGTGGGGAGGAGGGCCGGAACGACTCTCCTGAATCGTCAATCGGTCATGGTTCACATCCGGGGTCGGGGTAGGTCGTAGTCGGCAGCAGAAGCATTGGTTGCTGGCACCAAAAGCTAAAGGTCTGTACCCAGCATTGGCGGCAAAGTGACACCGGGTCCCTTACTTTGGAGCTGCTTCATTTGCTCGTCGAGGCGCTTCATCTCGCCCGCCTTCCGCTCCCGGTCTAGCTTGTGATACCACTCCTGAAACAGGAGCACGGTGTTCGGAAACTTCCCTGCGCCCTGTCCGGAGCGCATCACGAGAAGGAAGGCATAGTATCGGCCGACGGTGGTGACGTACGTCGGGGCACAAGGTCCGAAAGCCAGGTCGCGGTCCGCTACCCCTGACGTGAAGTACATCGCCCACGCTTCGAGCGCATTCATGTGCGCGACGATCAGTTTCGGTAGATCTCCCCATTGCGCGGAATGACTTTCGTCGCCCACTCCTCGCAACGATGGATGGCGCAGGTGCGACCCTCGCGCATTGCCTGCGCCACGACCGCCTTGAGGGACTTGAGCCCTCGAATGGCGACGAGAACCACGACAACCCCCGCAAGCGCTTCTACACTCGTCCAGAACTCTTGGGTGGTTCCTGGGACGACGAGGTCGATCAAGTGGGCGAACAAGCTTGATCCTTATCAGGTATGACCATCTGTAACCTCTGTTGCACAAGTGCCTTGGCGGGCATGGCTACCGCGGCTTCGCGAATCCCCTGAGCCCCAGCAACGCCTCGTCGAACGTCGCCACCGGCGCGAATCCGAGCGCGCTGGTGCGCTCCCGAATGAGATGGTCAGCGAGATCGCCGCGCCCGGCCTTGTACGCGGCCAGGGCCGCTCGCACCAACTCGTCCTCGGGGATCACCACGCCATTCGTCGCGAGCAGGAGTTCGATCGCGCGTGCGATCTCGCTGCGCGGCTGCTTGTACCGCGCGCGGAGCACCCAGGCCAACTCGACGAGCACGATATGGTCGACGACGATGCCGGTCACCTGGTGCGCCGACATCCATTTGCGCGCGGCGGCGCTCTGTTCGGGGTGGTCGCCCACGAGTGCGCGCACCAAGACCGAGGTGTCGACGGCGATCATGAGAGATCGGCCGAGCCGGGGTCCATGACCGCGACGGGCACGGTCCCGGCGCTCCAAGTGACGGCGCCGAAGAACGAACCGATCGTCGGCGCGACCGGTCGAAGCAGTGCCGCACCGTCGCGGGTGAGCGTGATCTCCACCCGGTCGCCCGTCTCGAGCATGAGGACGTCGCGCACCCGCTTGGGGATGGTGAGCTGGCCCTTGGTGGTCATGGTCGCGATCGGCAGGGGTCACCTCGGAGGAGAGTGGTACTCGCGCTGATGAATCTCAGCGCTCCTCCGTGCGGGCCGTGACCGCGACCGCGCACGCCGCATCACTTCACTGCAACGCTCCCGTCAGATGTCGAGGTTCGACACGAACTTCGCGTTGGCCTCGATGAACAACCGCCGCGGCTCCACCTCGTCGCCCATGAGCGTCTGAAACGTCTCGTTGGCGAGAAAGGCGTCGTCGAGCGTGACCTTGAGAATGGTGCGCGTCTCGGGATCCATGGTGGTCTTCCAGAGCTGGTCGGGGTTCATCTCGCCAAGGCCCTTGTAGCGCTGGACCATGAGATTGACCTTGCCGTCGGGCCCACCACCCATGCGATTCATGATCACGTCGCGCTCGGGCATGTCGTAGGCGTAGTACTCCTCTTTGCCCTTGGCGACGCGAAAGAGCGGCGGCTGCGCGATGTAGATCATGCCGGCGTCGATCAGGGCGGGCATCTGGCGGAAGAAGAAGGTGAGCAGGAGCGTCCGGATGTGCGCGCCGTCGACGTCGGCGTCGGTCATGATGATGATCTTGTGGTAGCGGACGTTCTCGAGCGTGAACTCTTCCTTGATGCCGGCGCCGATGGCGGTGATGATCGTGCGGATCTCCTCGTTGCTCAGGATCTTGTCGATACGCGCCTTCTCGACATTCAGGATCTTGCCACGCAGCGGCAGGATCGCCTGGAACATGCGGTCGCGCCCCTGCTTGGCGGAGCCACCGGCCGAGTCGCCCTCGACCAGATAGATCTCGCACATGGCGGGGTCGGAGAGCGAGCAGTCTGCGAGCTTGCCTGGCAGGTTGCCGACGTCGAGCGCCGACTTCTTGCGGGTGAGGTCGCGAGCCTTGCGTGCGGCTTCGCGCGCGCGGGCCGCCGAGAGTGCCTTGTCGAGGATGATGTTGGCGACGCGAGGATGCTCCTCGAGATAGGTCGCGAGCCACTCGTTCACGACCGTCTTGACCGCGCCCTCGACCTCGGAGTTGCCGAGCTTGGTCTTGGTCTGGCCCTCGAACTGTGGCTCGCGGACCTTGATCGAGAGCACGGCGGTGAGGCCTTCGCGCGCGTCGTCGCCGGAGAGTTTCTGCTCCTTGTCCTTCTTGGCGAACGACGACTTGTCGAGGTGCTTGTTGATCACGCTCGTGAGCGCCGACTTGAAGCCGGTGAGGTGGGTGCCACCCTCATGCGTGTTGATGTTGTTGACGAACGAGAACACGTTCTCGTTGTAGCCGTCGTTGTACTGCAGCGCGATCTCGATCCCGATGTCGTCCTTCTCGCCTTCGAGGTAGAGGACCTCGGGATGGAGCGGCCTCTGCTTCGCGTTGAGGAACGCGACGAACTCCTTGAGGCCGCCCTTGGCATGGAAGGTCTCTTCCTTCTCCTTGCCCTCGCGCTCGTCCTTTAGCGTGATGTTGACGCCCTTGTTCAGGAACGAGAGCTCCCGGAGGCGCGTCGCGAGCGTCGAGTAGTCGTACTCGAGCTCTGTGAAGATCTGGTCGTCGGGCTTGAAGTAGACCTTGGTGCCCGTCTCCTTGGCCTTCACCGCGCCGAGGACCTTGAGCTTGGTCGTCGTGTCGCCGCGGACGAAGTCCATGTAGTACTCCTTCTGGTCGCGCTTCACCCAGACCTTTAGCACGACCGAGAGGGCGTTCACCACCGACACTCCCACGCCGTGCAGGCCGCCCGACACCTTGTAGGTGTTCTTGTCGAACTTGCCGCCGGCGTGCAGCACGGTGAGGGCGAGCTCGACGCCGGGGAGTTTCTCCACCGGGTGGATGTCGACCGGGATGCCACGACCGTTGTCCTCGACGGTGATCGAGTTGTCGGGGTGGATCACGACGCTCACTGTGTCGCAGTAGCCGGCGAGCGCTTCGTCGATCGAGTTGTCGACCACCTCGTAGACGAGGTGATGCAGGCCCCGGTGCGAGGTGGAGCCGATGTACATGCCGGGGCGCTTCCGCACCGCCTCGAGGCCCTTGAGGACTTGGATCCCTGAGGCGTCGTAATTGGACTCGGCGGCGTCGTTGGTCTTGGCCATGAGCGGGCGTGTGGGGTCGAATGTCGGGCGCGCGCCATTTGCGGAAAATCCGTTCCGGCGCGACCCCGAAAAATACCCGTCAGCACGCGTGAAAGCAACGCACGCCGCACCAGATTTCAGAGGGGAAACGACCCCTCGGCGGGCGCTAGCGGAGCAGCTCCCAGCGGATCCGCTTCACCGGCGTGTGCGGCCCCACCGCGTCGAGCTTCGCGATCAGCTGACGCTCCATCATCGTGAGTTCCTGCATCCACCCGTGCGTCTTCACGCCGACCACCAGCGTGCCGTCCTCGGTCATCATGCGTGGCTCGGTCACACTGGCGATCTGCGGTCCCACGGCCGCCGCCCAGGCGGACATCACGCCCGCGCGGGCGACGTCGGCGTCGAGGCCGGTGGCCTTGAGCAGATCGGCCAGTGCGTCGGCGATCGCGCGCGGTCGGTGCGCGTCCTGCCAGTCATAGGGGCGTCGTCTCATGAGCGCACTTCGCAAGTGGGGACGCCACGGGTTCGCATGATCAGGTCGCCAGCGGCGTGAACGCGCCGTCCCGCACACGCCACCGTGCGAGTCGCGTGAACTGCGCCGGGATCTCGTCCTCGCGCGGTACGCAGAGCACGCACTGTCCGGTCCCGACTTCGTCGAGCAACGCGAGGATCCGCGCCGTGCGCCGCCGATCCAGCTCGGCGAACGGATCGTCGAGCAGCAGGAGCGGTGCGACACCCTTCGCGTCGCGGTGGGTCGCCGCCTCGAGCAGTCGGAGCACGATCGCCGCCGTGCGTTGCTGGCCGGCCGAGCCCACGCCGCGCAGGTCGTGCCCGTCGAGCTCGAGCACGAGGTCGTCGCGGTGCGGGCCACTGTGCGTGAGGCAGCGGCGCACGTCCTGTTCGCGCTGCCGCTCGAGCTGTTCGCGCAGTGCGGTACGCACATCGGCCGCGGCCGCGAGCGCGCTCTCGTACGCGAGCGTCGGCTTGCCGCGTTCGCCTATGGCCACGCACTGCCGTGCGAACTCTGCGCCGCGCGCGGCGACCCACTCACGGCGGTGTGTCACCAGCACCGCACCATGCTCCGCGAGCGCCGGTTCCCACGCCGCCACCGCGGCCGTCGCGTTGGCCTGATCACCGCGCGTTGCGCGGGCCGCGTCACGCAACGCGGCATTGCGACGCGCGAGCGCGGCGCGATAGTGGCGCAATGCATTCAGATACGAACGCGACGTGAGCGCGAGCGTGATGTCGAGGTACCGCCGCCGTTCGGCCGGCGACCCAGCGACGAGGTCGACGTCGCGCGGCGAGAACGAGACGGAAGGCAACGCGTCGAGTGCGTCGGTCAACTTCTCTGGCTCTCCGCCGTCGAGCGTGATCTTCTTGCGCCCCTGCTTGTCGACGGCCGCCGTGGCACGATGCGCAGCGACTCCGCTCAGCTCCGCGGCTACGTGGAAGGCCGGCTCCCCGTGACGGATGAGGTCGCGGTCCCGCGCGCCGCGCTGCGACCGCATGAGGCGCAGGTACGCGATCGCCTCGACCAGGTTCGACTTGCCCTGCCCGTTCTCGCCGAGCACCACGATGCCGTCACTCCCGAATCGGAGCTCGGCGTGCGCGATGTTGCGAAAGTCGCGCACCGTGAGCGCGTCGAGCCGGGCCTCCACTCAGGCGCCGCGGAACGTGGCCGCGCGCTTCTCGAGGAAGGCTGTCGTGCCCTCGCGCATGTCGGCCGTGCGCCCGACCGCACCGAAGTGCTTGGCTTCGAGCGCCAGGGCGGCATCCATGGAGAGATCGGCGCCCTCGGTGACCGCCGTGATCGCGTGCGCGAGCGCGAGCGGTCCGTTCTTGCAGGCCGCGAGCGCCATCGAACGCGCGGATTCCTGCAGCAGGTGCGGTTCGACCACCGAGTTCGCGAGGCCGATCGCGACCGCGCGTTGCGCGTCGATCGTGTCGCCGGTGAAGATCAACTCGAGTGCGCGCCCCTGCCCGATGAGGCGCGGCAGGCGTTGCGTGCCGCCGTAGCCGGGAATCAGGCCGAGTTTGGTCTCGGGGAGACCGAACTTCGCCTGCGTGCTCGCGATGCGAACATGACACGCGAGCGCGAGTTCGCAGCCGCCGCCGAGCGCGAAGCCGTTCACCGCGGCGATCACAGGTTTGTTGAGGCGCTCGATGCGCGTGAACACCGCACTGCCGAACGCCGCGATCGCCTCGAGCCCCTCCGGTGAGGCCGCGCCGGCCGCGACCTCGACGATGTCGGCGCCGGCGACGAAGGCGCGCCCCGCGCCGGTGAGGATGATCGCTCCGACGTCGACGTCGGCCGCGAGGGCGGTGAACATCCGGTCGAGCTCCGCGATCACCGCCGCATTGAGCGCATTGAGCTTGTCCGGGCGGTTGATCGTGACGGTCGCGACGCGATCGGCGACGTCGAGGAGGAGGAACTCGTACGAGGCGGACATGGGCCTGGCGCTGGGGTCGGCTGGAGGGGGACGCTTCCAATCTATACGTTTGGTCATGGAACAGATCGCACCGCCGGTCCTCGTAGTCGGTTGGGCGCCCGATGGGGCGCTCCGCATCCTCGACCAGCGCCGCCTCCCCGGCGAGGTGCTGCTGCGTGATCTACGTACGGTCGACGAAGTCGCCGACGCGATCCGCACGCTCGCGGTGCGCGGGGCACCGGCGATCGGCGTGGCGGCGGCGATCGGACTCGCGGTCGCGGCCGGCGGCGCTGAACTCGCGGAGGTGGAACGCGCCGCCGCGACGCTCCGCGCGACGCGACCGACCGCCGTGAATCTCATGTGGGCGCTCGACCGCATGCTCGGCGTCGCACGCGCGTGTGCAGCGCTCGCGGCACCGGCGCGACGCGATGCACTCCGCGACGAGGCCGAACGGATCCGCGCGCAGGACGTGGCGATGTGTCAGGCGATCGGCGAGCACGGTGCGGCGTTGATCGAGTCGGGGATGCGCGTGCTCACCCACTGCAATGCCGGCGCGCTCGCGACGGCGGGGATCGGGACCGCGCTCGCGCCGCTGTACGTGGCGCACGCGCGCGGGGCGACGCTCGAGGTGTTCGCCTGCGAGACACGGCCACTGTTGCAGGGCGCGCGTCTCACCGCGTGGGAACTCGCGCAGGCGGGAATCCCGGTCACCCTGCTCACCGACGGGACGGCGGCGAGCCTCATGGCGCGCGGCGGGATCGACCTCGTGATCGTCGGCGCGGACCGCATCGCGGCCAACGGTGATGTCGCCAACAAGATCGGCACGTATGGGTTGGCGGTGCTGGCGAAGTACCATGGTGTGCCGTTCGTCGTCGCGGCACCCATGAGCACGGTCGACCCGCACACGGCGGACGGTGCGCTGATCGTGATCGAGCAGCGCGATCCCACCGAGGTGACGCACCTCAACGGCGGGCGCGTCGCTGCGGCGGGAGCACTCGTGTACAATCCGGCGTTCGACGTCACGCCACACACGCTGGTGACGCGGATCGTGACCGATCGCGGCATCGTCGCGCCGCCCTATGTGTTCGCGCCCAACGCTGCCGTGCTCCCACCGCCCGCCTGAGGCCCTCGTGCGCCACGTCCTCGCTCTCGACCAGGGCACCACCAGCTCGCGCGCGCTCGTCGTGGCCGAGGATGGCCGCGTGGTGGGGCGTGGGCAACGCGAGTTCACGCAGTTCTTTCCGCAGCCGGGCTGGGTGGAGCACGAGCCCGAGGAGATCTGGCAGAGCACGCTCGACTCCGCACGCGAGGCGATCGCGCACTCGGGCGTGGTGCCCGACGCGATCGGCATCACCAACCAGCGCGAGACGATCATCCTGTGGGACCGCGAGACCGGGCGGCCGCTCGATCGCGCGCTCGTCTGGCAGGATCGTCGCACCACCGCGCGTTGTCAGGCACTGCGTGCGGCGGGGCAGGCGGACGCGATCTACGCGGCGACCGGACTCGTGCCCGATCCCTACTTCAGCGCCACCAAGCTGGAGTGGCTGCTGGAGCACAAGGCGCGCGAGTCCGGTGTGCCGATCGATCGTCTCGCCGCGGGTACGGTGGACAGTTGGTTGATCTGGAAGCTCACGAATGGCGCGGTGCACGCGACCGACCCGACCAATGCATCGCGCACGATGTTGTTCGACATCAACACGCTCGCCTGGAGCGCGCAACTGCGCGCGCTCTTTGGTGTGCCCGACGGCATGCTCCCCGAGGTGCGGCCCTCATCAGGTCACTTTGGCGTGAGCGCGGCGGAGCACTTGGGCAGGGCGATCCCGATCTGCGGCGTCGCCGGTGACCAACAGGCGGCACTCTTCGGGCAGGGGTGCTGGAACGCGGGACAGAGCAAGAACACCTACGGCACCGGCGCATTCCTGCTCCTGCACACGGGCGCGGCGCGGCCGATCGGTGGTCAGGGGATCCTCACGACGATCGCCTGCGATGCGCGCGGTGGACCGGCCTACGCGCTTGAGGCGGGGATCTTCGTCGCCGGTGCGGCGGTGCAGTGGTTGCGCGACGGACTCGGCCTGCTCGGCAAGGCGCCCG
>JANOTB010000037.1:0-22270 GCA_031416115.1 Gemmatimonadota bacterium | reverse complement strand
CTCGCACGACGTGACGGAGGTCGACGTCGATCTTCTCGACCGTCCCATTCCGGGCGAAGTCCAGGAGTTGGCGTGTGATGCCGGCAGCGGTGAGAGCGGTCTGACGGATCTGCTCGAGCGACTCGCGCACGTCGGGCGAGGGTGGTCACGCATCCAGCGCGACTGCGATCACGTCCAAGGTGATAGATCGCGTGCGATTCATCGCTGACAGGTCATCGTTCGCAGAACGTCCGCAACCCTCGCGCGACCGCTCGGTGACCGCTCCGCGACCGCTCGGTGATCGCTCGGTGACCGCTCGGTGACCGCTCGGCAACCGCTCGGCAACCGCTCGGCAACCGCTCGGCGACCGCTCAACCTGTTCTCGACTCGCAACGCAGCGTACCATTCCGTGCGATGCTGCCACAGCCCGCCGAACCGTCGCTCACTCTGCTGCTGCGGGCGACCGCGTCTCCGCGCGATGGTGCGCGCGGCGCGGCGCGGGCACGGCTGCTTCCGGCGCTGAGTGCGCTTGAGGCGGGCAGCGGCGACGATCTGCATCTCGCCGCCGCACTCGGGGACGCGGACAGCGTGCGCCGACTGCTGCAGACCGACCCCGCGCGCACCGGCGCGCGCACCGGCGCGCGCGCGGTCGCCGCCGGCGGGCCGTTCGACTGGGATCCGCTCACGCACCTCTGTTTCTCGGTGCTGCTCGACGCGCCTGATCGACCCGATCGGGACTTCGTCGGCGCCGCGCGCGCGCTACTGGACGCCGGCGCGGACGTGGCCACGGGCTTCACCGATCTTGCAGCGGCGCGAGGAACCGGCTTTCGCTCGGTGCTCTACGGCGCCGCCGCACTCGCGCGTCACGCTCCGCTCACCGCACTCTTGCTCGCGCGCGGGGCCGACGCGAATGACGACGAGGTCGCCTACCACACGCCGGAGGGTTACGACAATGCGGCGATGCAGGCGTTGGTCGAGCACGGGCATTGCTCACCCGATACCCTGGCGACGATGTTGCTTCGCAAGTGCGACTGGCACGACGTGAACGGTGTGCGCTGGTTGCTCGATCACGGTGCCGACGCCTCTCGGGCGACGCGCTGGACGCCGAGCACGCTGCACCATGCGTTGTCGCGCGACGACAACCTCGAGATCATCCAGCTGCTGCTCGACCACGGTGCGGATCCCGGCCAGTCGGTGGACGGTGCCTCTGCGATCATGGCGGCGGCGCGCGCAGGGCGCGGCGATGTGCTGGACGCCATGGCGCGCCGGGGCATCCCGTTGCGGATCGGCGGAGGCGACGCGTTGCTCGCGGCGTGTGCGCGCGGTCACGGGCCCGCCGTCCGCACGATCGCGGAGACACTGCCGGCGGCGCTGGACGAGGTGCGCGCGATGGCCAGCCACGTCATCGCCAGGTTCGCTGGCAATGGGAACAGCGCCGGCCTACGGCTCCTGCTGGACCTTGGGCTTCCGGTCGACGGGCGCCTCGCGGTCGGCGACGACTACTACGACATCGCTCCGATGAGCACGCCGCTGCACATCGCGGCCTGGCGCGGCCATCCCGCTGCGGTGCGGGTCCTGATCGGCGCGGGCGCCGACGTCCGCGCGGAGGATGGCGCTGGACGCACTCCGCTCTCGCTCGCGGTGCGCGCCTGCGTGGATTCGTATTGGACGGACCGTCGCACGCCGGACTCGGTGGAACTGCTGCTGGCGGCCGGCGCCACGACCAAGGGTGTCACCTGGCCGTGTGGTTATGACGCGGTCGATGCGCTGCTCTCAGCCGTCGGAGCCTGACGCCGCGCATCAGCGCCCCGCGAGCATCGCGTGCGCCATACGCAGGCCGTGCAATGTGAGATCGGGTTCGACGAGTTCGATCTCCGCGCTGTACGGCCTGATCACGCTTGCGAGGCCGCCCGTCGCGATCACCTTCGGCACCTGTGAGCGCGGCCACTCGCCCTTGATGCGACGCACGATGCCGTCGACCGAGTCGACCGCGCCGAAGACGACGCCCGCACGGATGCACTCCTCCGTGCGCGTTCCGATCACCTTCATGGGAGCGATGAGTTCGGTCGCGGGCAGCTTGGAGGTGCGACGAAAGAGCGTCTCCGCCGAGGTGCGCACGCCGGGTTGAATGACGCCGCCGAGGAAGACGCCGTCGGCGGTGATGCAATCGTAGGTGGTCGCCGTGCCGAGATCGACGACGATACAATCGACTCCGTAGATGCGGCTCGCCGCCAGCGTGTTGATGATGCGGTCCGCGCCGACGGTCATCGGCTCGTCGACGGCGAGCGTGATGCCCAGCTTCGACCGCGCATCGACGACGACGGGAACGGCACCGGTGAGGCGGGCCACCGCCTCAGTGAGCGCGCCCGTCACGCTGGGCACCACCGAGCCGAGCGCACCGGCGGTGACGCGCTCGGCGGCGATCCCGTTCGCGGCGAGGAGGCTCTTGAGCAGGACGAAGACCTCGTCGGGCGTGCGATTGGCCTCCGTGGTGATGCGCCAGTGGTCGGTGACGACCTCGCCCTCGCAGAGCCCGAGCGTGGTCTCGGTGTTGCCAACATCGATGACGAGCAGCATCGGTGGGTCCTCAGGTAATGGCGAAGACGAGCGAACCTGCACGGAAGGGCGCAATGCCCGCGGAGGTCTCGAGCAGGAGCTCTCCCGCGGCCGAGATGCCACGGACGAGACCATCGGCGGGTAACGAGACGCGCTGCCCGACCGCGAGGTCTCGCCGTGCGAAGTCGTCCAACTCGCGCGCGGTGAGCGGGCCGTTCGCGAACGCAGCGGCGCGCAGGGCCGGAATCACCTCAGCGAGTACCGCTGTCGCGGTGGCCCCTTCGAGGCCGATCGCGTCGCGCAGCGACGCGGGAGGTGTGAGATTGATGCCGACTCCGATCGCGACCCAGTCCGGATGGGCGCCGCGCCAACGCGCCTCGATGAGGACGCCGGCGAGCTTGCAGGTCCCGACATACAGGTCGTTCGGCCACTTGAGCCGTATGGGAGCACTCGTCCATCGCTCGAGCACCGGTGCGAGGTGGAGTCCCACGCGGAGCGAGAGCACGTCGAGCGCGCTTGCGGCGCGCGGACGCTCAATGAGCGACATCCAGAGTCCATCGCCCTTGCGCGAGGTCCACACGCGCCCGGCCCGTCCCCGCCCTGCGGACTGTTCCTCCGAGATCACGAGCGTTCCTGCGGCAGCGCCCTCGGCCGCGAGCGCATGGGCGAGGTCCATGGTACTTGCGACGCTCGCATACCCCGCGACGCGCGGCAGTCCCAGTGCGGTGGCGAGTGGGGTGTCGTCGAGACCGAGCCAGGTCACCAGCCACCTCGCGTTGCGACGAGTCCGATGATCACCGCTCCGAGCGCAAAGCGATAGATGGCGAAGATCGCGTAGCCCCGCTGCGACACGTACCGCAGCAGCACCGCGATCGCGAGCCAGCTCGACACCGCCGCGGTCGCGACGCCGACCAGCAGCGGCAGGGTGAACCCCGTCTCGCGCACCGCGTCGGGGACCTTGAGGATCGCGGCCGCCAAGATGATCGGCATCGACATCAGGAAACTGAACACGGCCGCCGCGGTCCGATCGAAGCCCAGTGCGCGGCCGGCCGTGATCGTCGCGCCGCTCCGCGAGACGCCCGGCACCAACGCGAGCATCTGCGCACAGCCGATCAGCAGTGAGTCGCGCCACGTCATCGAGGACCGATCACGCAGTGTGGCAGCGCGTGCATCCACCGCCCAGAGCACTGCGCCCATGACGATGAGCGCGATCGCGGTGATGATCGGTGCGCGAAACACCGTCTCGGCGTAGTCCTCGAGCAGGACTCCGGCGATCGCTGCCGGGATCGTGGCGAGGATGATGAACCAGGCGCGGCGCGACGGGTCGTCCACGACCTTCCGCTGGCGCAGCAGCGTGATGCCACCGAGGAAGAGCGCGCGCCACTCGGCCTTGAAGTACCAGCCGAGAGTGATCAGCGTGCCCACGTGCAGGGAGAGGTCGAATCCAAGCCCCGCCGGTTCCCAGCCGAAGACCCAAGGCGTGAGGGCCAAGTGCGCCGAACTCGAGACCGGGAGGAACTCCGTGAGACCCTGCAGCGCACCCAGGACGAAAGCCTGGAATATGGTCGGTTCGTTCATGACGAAAGCTATCGAGGCGTCAACGGACCTGCTCCAGTGCCTCGGAGTAGAGCCGCTCGTATCGTGCCACGACGTCGGCGGTCGCGAAGCGGGAATGCGCATCCTCTTGCGCCGCCTTGCTCGCGATCGCCCAGCGCGCGGGATCGAGGAATCGCACGACCGCCTCAGCCATGCCGTCGACGTCGCCGAGTGGGAGGAGGGCACCGGTCACGCCGTCGCGGACGACATCCGGGAGTCCACCGACGCGCGCCGCGACGACCGGCACGCCGCTCGCCAACGCCTCGAGCGCGCTGAGTCCGAAGCTTTCGCTTTCGGACGGGAAGACGTAGACGTCGGCGGCCGCGAGCAGCGGTGCGACCGCGTCGATCTTGCCGAGGAATCGGACGTCCGCACTCACGCCGAGCGTCCTGGATTCTTCTTCCGCGGCGGCGCGATCGGGACCGTCGCCGACCATGACGAGGACGCAGGGCACGCGCGCGCGCACCTTGGCGAAGACGCGCACCACGTCGCGCACGCGCTTGACCGGCCGGAAGTTGGAGATGTGCATGAGGACCGGCTTCCCGCCGCCGAGTTCCTGACGCAGGCCGGGGCCATGGCGCGCGCGGTCGAAGACCACCGGATCGACGAAGTTGGGGATGACGTCCACGCGGCAGTTGCCGCAGCCGAACGCCTTGATGGTCTCGTCCTTGAGCCACTGCGAGACCGCCGTGATGCGGTCGGATCGTTCGATGCTGAACTTCGTGATCGCGTGGTACGAATGGTCCTGGCCGACGATGGTGATGTCGGTCCCGTGCAGGGTGGTGACCACTGGGAGCCTGCGACCCTGCTCGCGCAACATCTCCTTGGCGATCCAGGCGCTGGTGGCGTGCGGGATCGCGTAGTGCACGTGCAGGAGGTCGAGCCCGTGCGACAGCACGACGTCGTGCATGCGCACCGCCAGCGCGAGGTCGTAGGGCGGATACTCGAAGAGTGGGTAGTTGCCGATGCTCACTTCGTGGAAGTAGACCCGCGGCAGGAACTGCGGCAGTCGGAACGGATGCTCGTACGAGATGAAGTGCACCTCGTGCCCGCGCGCCGCGAGCGCGATCCCGAGCTCGGTCGCGACGGCGCCGGAGCCGCCGTATGTCGGGTAGCAGGTGATGCCGACCTTCACGTGGGACCCCCATAGAAAAGCCATAGATCGGCGCGCTCGAGCGCGTCGGTGCTGCGCGGGTCGAGTCGGAGCAGGTCCGGCTCGTCCTTCAATTGATTACGGAACCAGGTGCGCTGACGCTTGGCGTACTGCCGGGTGCGGATCACGATCGCCTCGCGCGCCGCGGCCTCGGTGATCCGGCCTTCCACCCAGTCACGAATCTCGCGATACCCGCAAGCGTTCCATGCGGGCGCGTCCGGAGGGAGCACCCGGGTGAGGGCCTCCACTTCGTCGCTCCACCCCTGGGCGAGCATCTCGTCGACGCGCGCGGCCAGACGCGCGTGCAATGCCTCCAGCGGATCGACGATCAGCCAGCGGGCTCGCGCGCGCGGCTTCGCGGCGCCGGCCGCGTGCCATTCACTCGCGCGCGTGCCAGAGAGGAGCGCGATCTCAATAGCGCGGACCAGTTGCACGCGACCGAGCGCCGCCCTGGGGGGATCGAGCGTCTGCACCCACCGGCGGAGCGTGAGGGTGTCGAATGCACCGAGCGCCTCCCGGAGCCTCGCGCGCTGCTCCGGATCCATGGGCGGCTCGTCGGCGAGCGGCTGGACCAGCGCGCGCAACCAGAGACCGGTGCCACCCACGACGATCACGGGCTGCCCGCGCTCCGTCGCGTCGGCGATCCAGCCCCACGCGTCCCGCGCCCATCGCGCCGCGGACGATCGCTCGGTCGCCTCGACATAGCCGATCCCGCGGTGCGGCACGCGCTCGAGGTCCCTGACGGTGGGGGCCGCGGTACCGACAGTGAAACCGATGTAGATCTGGCGCGAGTCCGCGCTGACGATGCGCGCACCGTGGCGATCGGCGAGCGCGAGCGCGAGCGCGGACTTCCCCGCCCCCGTCGGACCGGCGATGATCCGCAACGGCACCTCAGCGGCGGCCGAATCGACGATCGAGTTCATCCCAGCCAAGTTGCAGGATCGTGGCGCGGCCGTGCACATCGTGCGCGGGGAGCGTGGTGCGCGCGAGCGCCACGTAGAGCGCCCGCATCTCCTCGGGCGCGAGGAGGTCGCCGGACTTGATCGCGGCCTTGCACGCGACTGTTGCGGCGAGGCGTTCGTGTTTGGCGATGGTGCTCGCTGAGCGGTCGCCGGTGAGCGTCGCGAGCGAGTCGCGAAGACAGCGTTCGGCGTCGAAGCGCGGATGCGGCGCTGGCACGGCGTGCACGACGATGCTCGATCCGCCGAACGCTTCCGCCTCGTAGCCGAGCTGCGCGAAGAGCACGCGGTTCTCTTCGAACGCTTCGGCCTCCGCTGGGGCCAGATGCAACGTGAGCGGAAAGAGCAACCGCTGCGACGAGGACTGCCCACCCTCGAGCGCCTGCATGAAGCGCTCGTACAGCACACGCTCATGCGCCGAGTGCTGGTCGATCAACACGAGCGCGTCGGGGCGCTCGAAGGCGAGGTAGGTGCGATGGAACTGCGTGAGCGGCGGGACGAGGATCTGATCGGGCGGGCTCTCGGCGTCGGGCGTTGTGGTGTCGAGTGTCGCGGCGTTAGGCGTCGCACCGTCGAGCAGCGGCGCGGGCGCGGCATAGGGGGCGGCGCGTAGCGCTTCGACGCCCAACGGCGATCCGAAGCTCGGCTCCGTGGGCAGAAAATGCCGCACATAGCCGACCGCGGCAGCGGAGTCCTCGGTACCGAGGGACCGCCGCACTGCGCGCTCGACTGCACGCTCGACGGTCCACCGATCGCGGAACCGTACCTCGGCTTTCGCCGGATGCACGTTGACGTCGACTTCGCCCCCGGGAAGTTCCACCTCGAGCAACACGCTCGGTCGCAGTCCCGCCGAGATCGTCGTGCGGTACGCCGACTCGGCGGCGCGCACGATACCGGTGTCGCGGACCGCGCGACCGTTGACCGTCACGAAGACGCGCCGCCCTGCGGTCCCGACATCGGTCGGGCGCTCGACGAGGCCCGACACGCGGATCGCACCCGACACGTCGTCGACCGCGACGAGCCGTTCGGCGACTGCGTTGCCCCAGAGCGCGGCGACGCGCACGCGTAGGGAGGCGGCGACCGGAAGTCGCATCTGCTCCTTGCCGTCATGCGCCACCGTGAAGCGCACGTTGCGGCGGACGAGCGCGAGCGTGGTGAGCGTCTCGGAGACCGCGCGCCACTCGGCGCGCGCGCCACGCAGGAATTTCTGACGGGCGGGCGTGTTGTAGAAGAGCGACGCCACGGAGACCGAGGTCCCGCGTTGTCGTGCGGCACCGCGAACGCCGACGAGGATCCCCCCCGACACCTCGACGGTCACGCCGGCACCGTCGTCGGTCGCGGTGTCGATCGTCAGGTGCGACACCGACCCGATCGCCGGGAGTGCTTCGCCGCGAAATCCGAAGCTTGCCACTCCCACGAGATCCTCGGCATCGCGGATCTTGCTCGTCGCGTGGCGTTCGACAGCGCGCGCGGCGTTGGCGCGATCCATGCCGTGCCCATCATCACTCACGCGGATGAGCGCCCTTCCCCCTTCGCGCACATCCACATCGACGGCCGTCGCCCCAGCATCGAGCGCGTTCTCCACGAGCTCCTTCACCACCGAGGCTGGCCGCTCCACGACCTCGCCGGCCGCGATACGGTCGGCGACATCGCTCGCAAGAACGGCGATCATGGGAGTGGTGAGCGTGGGAAGCACTGCGGGAATCTCCTCTGTCGTGTGTGGCGGGTCAATCGCGCGCGAGCGGATAGGTCCGCTCGGCGGGATACCACCCCTCGCGACCGGCGTCGAGCGCGATGCGTACCCAGACCCCACGGCGCTCAAGGATGGTCACGACTTCGCCGACGAGCGGCACTGAACCCGCGTCGGCACCGAGCGCGGGCAATGCGCGGAGTGGCGCGGCAGTCGCGATCACGAGCAGATCGTCTGCACGCAGGCGCGACTCCACGAACGCCGAGAGACCGATCAGTGCGACCGACGGTGCGAGGAGCAGCCACCGACCGCCAAGCGCACCGCGTCGTCCCGCCACTGCCAGCACGAGCCACGCGCCCCACCAGAGCAGGAGTGCGAGCATCGCGACCGGGAGGGGCGGCACGGGCCAGACGTTCGCCGCACCGCGGTCCTGGGGTGCGCGCACACGCGCGAGCCGCCCCCTGAGGTCGGACGCGAGCGGATCGAGCCGGAGCGCTCGCTGCCACCCGAGCACGGCACCCGCGGTGTCTGCCGCCTGCCAGGCGGCAGTGCCGAGGTTCGCCCACGCTGCGGGATCACGGGGAGCCGCTCTCGACGCCCCGAGGAATGCGTCACGGGCACGAACGAAATCCCGGCCCGCGTACGCGGTCTGCCCGTGCGAGAAGGCGACGATCGCTTCGTCGGTCTGCTGCGCGACGAGCCCTGCTCCCGCTCCGAGCATCAGCCCCGCGAGCATGAGCACAGGCGCATGCCGCCTGGCCTCCGCGGCGATCCGCTCGACCATGAGTCGAACCCGCACCTTGAGATCCGCCGCGCGCGCGCCGCGGGCGTACGCCGCGGTGTCGAGCGCGTCGCGTAGATGCTCAGCGTCCTTGGCCGTCTCGGGCGTGACACCTTCACGCCGCAGCGCCGCAGCGAGCGCGCCCGAATCGGTCGCGGCGTCGAGTCGCACACCGGTGCGCTCACGCACGGCAGCGTCGAAGAGCGTACGCAGTGTGCCCGGGCCAGCGGTGGACGCAGCGGCGAGTGTTTCACGGGACGTCAGCGGCCTCACCGTGCGGGACCGCCGATCACGGCGCGACGCGAGGATCCACGGCAATGGCGCAAGCAGCGCGAGCCAGGCCCAGAGCGTGCCGCGTTGCAGCGCGATCGGGCGCGCACCCTCGAGCGCAGAGCGCAGCGTGAGCAGCGAGTCCGTGGTGGCGGACGCGCGTGGGCGATCCACCTGCACGAGGTCGCCCGCGCGCACGCGCAGCCCGATCGGCGCGGTCTGCGCCACGGCGTAGCGGCGTGCCGACGGATCGAAGAAACTGTAGTCGAGCGCCGGAATCTCGAGCGCGCCCGACTGTCGCGGCGTGACGAGCCAGGAGAACTCCTTCCAACCGCCGAGCGCCACCGGCGTGGTGTCGAGCACGACGCGCTCATCCTCGGCGACGACGTCGGCCCAGCCGATCGCCAGTGGCGGACGCGGCAGCAGCGTCGCATTGCCGATCCCAGCAACGCGCAGCGTCAGCACGAATGGATCGCCCACGCGCCCTTCGCGTACGTCGGTGCGCGCGGTCGTCCGCCAGTTCCCGACCGCGCCGAGCCAGCTCGTCGGGCGGCCGCTCGTGGGTGGATCGATCGCGACCAGCGTGACCGGCAGGGAACGCAGCGTGCGCTCCTCCTCGCGACTGAAGAAGCTCGGACTCTGCGGCAGGGCGTACGTCAGCTGCGACGGCGCGATCTCGTAGCGTCCCGGCGTGAGGGGAAAGAGCGCGCGTCGAAAGACGTGCACCTCGGCTCCGTCGCGTGTGGGGTCGCCCTTGGTCATGGGCAACTCATAGGCGAGCATCGCGCGTGCTTCGGGTGGAATGAACACGGGATTGCGTCGCAGCCGCTGGCGCACCTCCGACGGGACACTCACCGAGAGGAGATAGGTCGCCTGCTGACCGACGTAGACCGTGTCCGGGCTGAGTGACGCGCGAAAGCCGACGCCGTCCTGTGCGCGCGCGGGACCGGCCGCGCCAAGGACCATGGCGCAGGCGGTCGCGATCGCCGACGAGGTCCGCCCCGCAACACCGAGGGCGCGAGCAGAGCGATGCACGCTCACCAGTCCTTCTGCCCGGGCGCGCGCTGCGCCCGGCTTCCGCGTTGCCGGCGCGATTGCGTCTCGCGCTCCTCGCGCGCCGCGGCGTCGAGCAGTGCCTCCGCTTGCTGCTTGGACATCCGTCCCTGAGGCTCAGGCTGCCTCGGAGATTGCCCCGGCTGCTGCGGCGGTTGCGGACTGTCTCCCCCGCCGCCGCCCTGGGGCGCACGCAGCGCGAGTTCGTAGTTCCACTGTGCATCGCGATCACCGGGGCGTTCGAGCAGCACCGTTCGCAGCGCGCGGCGCGCGGCGCGCAGCGCTCCGCTCCGCTGATCGCCTTCACTCCGCAGGCCCTGCTTCAGATAGGCCGTGCCAAGGTTGTAGAGTGCGCGCGAGCGCAGGTCGGCGTCGGGCGTGAACGTCGCGCGCTCCAACGCATCGATCGACGCGGCGAGCGAATCGGCCGCGAGCAGGGCGGTGCCCAGATCGTAGAGGACGATCGGACGCCGGTCGCCCCCCGCGATCACTTCGCGATACGCCCTGATCGCGGGAAGGACGCGACCCGCTTGGTGCAACTTGATCGCGTCGCTGAGGGCATCGCGTTGCGCCTGCACCGGCGACGCCCCGCCGAGTAGTGCGAGGAGCAGTGCCAGTAGCCACGCCGCGGGGGCAGCCGAGCGCCACCGAGGGAGTCGACCACCGTCCGAGAGCCAGGCGTCGAGCAGCAACAGCAGGACCGCGAGCCCGACGAACCACTGGAATCGGAGCGGACGCGCGAGCTTCTGCTCCTCCGCTCGCCGCGTGGACTCGAGACCAGCGAGCGCTCTCCGCACTCGCGTGCCCTTGTCGCTCGCGTCCGCGGGGATGAATTCGCCGTCGGCCTCCTTGGCGAGCTCGGCGAGGAAGGCGGCATCGTACTTCGTGATGACGACTTCGCCCGCCGCGTCACGCTTGACGTCAGTGGCACCGCTCTCGAGGATCGGGATGGTCGCGCCCCCGGTCGTGCCGAAGCCCACCGTCACGAGATGGATCCCCTTCGCCTTTGCTTCGCGTGCGAGCGTGAGCGCCGCCGCGTGATCATCGAACGCCTCGCCGTCGCTCATCACCACGAGCGCACGGTCGGCACCACCCTGACTGACCGAGAGGAGGTCGATCCCCTGCTTGAGCGGCGGCGCGAGCGCGCTGCCGGCCTGCCCGACGATCGTCGGATCGAGGTTCTCAAGGAAGAGTTCGAGCGCGCCATCGTCGCTCGTGAGTGGCGAGAGGATGTAGCTGCGTCCCGCGAACGCGATGAGCGCAACGCGATCACCGGGAGCGCTCGCGCGGAATCGGCGCACTTCCTGCTTCATGCGCTCCAGACGGTTCGGCCGTTCATCCTCGGCGAGCATCGAGAGCGAGACATCGAGCGCGAGCGCGACATCGATCCCCTCCGTGTCGATGATCGCACTGCCCTGACCCCAGCGCGGCGCGGCGAGTCCCGCGAGCAGGAGCGCGAAGGCCGCCGCGAGGCGGGCCGCGCGCGCACGTGGCACGACCGAGAGTCCCGGCGGTCCGAGGCGCACCAACGCTTCAGGCGAACCGAACCGCGCGAGTCGTTGCTGGCGGCGCCGGTGGCCGGCGAACACGGCGAAGACCGCGAAGAGGCCACCAACGAAGGCGACCGCGAGCAGCCACGGATGGTCGACGAAGCGCGTCATGGCAGCGCTCCACGTCGCCAGACCATGAGCAGCTCCAGGAGGAGCGCGAACGCCGCGAGGCCAAGCGGCCATGCAAAGAGTTCGGTGAAGCGCACGAAGCGTGTTGAGCGGATGGGCGCGCGCTCCAGCGCGTCGATCTGCTCGTAGATGCGCTTGAGCGCCTGCGCGTCGCGCGCACGGAAGTAGCGCCCTCCGGTCTGCGACGCGATGTCCTCGAGCAGCGCTTCGTCGATCCGCACAGGGCGATTCTCGTATCGCAGCCCGAAGACCCCGCGGCCCACCGGCACCGGCGCAACACCCTCCGTGCCGACGCCGATGGTGTAGACGCGCACGCCAAGCGCCGCCGCGGCCTGCGCCGCCGTGCGCGGGTCGATCGTGCCACGATTGTTCTCGCCATCGGTCAGGAGGATCACCACGCGCGACCGGCCGGCGGCGCCACGCAGGCGGTTGGTCGCCGTGATGAGCCCGGTACCGATCGCGGTCCCATCCTCGAGCTGCCCGGGCTGCAAGTTGTCCACCGCGGCGAGGAGCACCGGATAGTCGAGCGTGAGGGGTACCTGCGTGAGTGCCTCGCCCGCGAACGCGACGACGGCGACCTGATCCTGACTGCGCCCGCGGATGAACTCCTTGATCGTCTGCTTGGCGACGACGAGTCGATTGTCGGGTTGGAAGTCCTCCGCGAGCATCGATGTCGAGACGTCGAGCGCGAGCACGATGCTGATGCCGTCGGCGCGGATCGTCTCCGCGCGCGCACCGGCGCGAGGCCGCGCGAGTGCGGTGACTGCGGCGACGATCGCGATCAGGCGCAGCGCCAGTGTGAGACGTGCGCCCCATCGACCACGCTGGGGGCCGTGCGCGAGCAACCCGGCGCGCGCATGGAGCAGCGCGGGTGGCCGTCGGCGCCGGCGCCAGACGATCCACGCGAGCAGGCCGAGCAGCGCAGCGAACGCCCAGGGAGCCGCGAAGTCGACGGTGCGCCAGTTCACAGCGGCCTCCGCCGAACGAGCGTCCGGCTCGCGGCGCGCGCGCGCCACGCCGTTTCGACCTCGCCGACGATCGCGCGCGCTTCCGCCGCGATGTCGCGCGCCTCGTCGATGCTCACCGCCGCGCGCGCGAATGCGATCGGCTCACTGCGCAACAACAGATCGGCCACGCGATCCGGGAGCACCGGGAAGTCGGTCCCGACGAGCGCGTGCGCGACCTCACTCGCTGTCCGCGACGGGCCGGCCTCGGGAAACCGCACGGCGAGATACCGACGCATGACATCGACGTGGGTCAGCGCAAAGCGACCGGTCTCCCCCGCTTCGAGCAGTCCCAGCCGCGCGGCGTGCGCGAAGCCGTCCTTCGCCACGGCGGCCGCGTCGGGACCGAGCGCCGCACGCACGGCGGAACGCCGGTGCCAGGCGCGCCAGCTGAGATACCCGAGCACACCGATCACCGCGAGGCCGAGCCAGAGCCGCCAGAGCCCGCCGGCGATCGCGAGCAGATCGCGCGCGTCGCGCGGCTGGCGCCGCGTGGTATCGGCGGGAAGCACCGTCCGGATGCGTAGCGTGGGCAGGGTCACCGTGTAGCGCCGCTCCGCACCATCCTTGGCCACCGTGATGTCCGCGAACGTCACCACGCGCCGTCCGGTGTCCCACGCGATGAGCCGGTACACGGCGGTACGATCGAGGATCGACGCGGTCGAGGCGTCGCGGATCAGACGCGGATCGAGCGGCTCGACGACATCGGACGAATCGGGGAGCGCCGGAAAACGCACGTCGCTGCCGATCGGCGCGCGCACTCGGAGTTCCACGAGGATCGGCTCACCCACGCCCACCGAGTCGGGCGTGATGCGCGCGGTCACCTGCGGCGCGCGCACCGGCGCCGCCGTCACCTGCGGCGCGCGCACCGGCGCCGCCGCCACCTGCAGCGCGAGGAGGAGCGTGGCCGCGATCACCGGCGGCGAGCCCGCGTCTCACGGCGGCGGAAGAAGCGTGTGAGCGGCTCCACATACCCTTGCTCGAGCGGCACGACGACCTCGTCCACGGCGAGACGTCGCAGGAGTCCTTGGCGGTCCTGCTGCTCCGCGCGCACGAGCGCCGCATAGCGCGCGCGTACCGCTGGGTCGCTCGTGTTCACCTCGACGAGTTCCCCCGACTCGGCGTCGCGGAGCCGCGCGACGCCGGCGTCTGGCAGCGTGCGTTCGGCGGGATCGTCCATGACGACCGCGACGACATCGTGCCGCTGGGAGAGGCGCGTGAGCGGCTTCTCGAGCGCCGGACTCACGAAATCGGAGACGACGAAGACGATGCTGCGATGCGAGAGCAGGCGCGCCGCGTAGTCGAAGGCCGCGCCGAGGTCGGTGCCGCGCGAGGTCGACGGCCACGCGAGCACGTCGCGCACCAGTCGCAACGCATGTCGCCGTCCCTTCCGCGGCGGGACCACATGCTCGACGCGGTCGGAGTGCAACAGCAATCCCACACGGTCGTTGTTGCGCGTCGCAGTGAGCGCGAGGACCGCGGCAAGTTCAGCGGCGACGCCTTGCTTGTCTCGCGGACCGGCACCGCCACGACTGGAGCCCGAGCAGTCGACGATCAGCATCACCGTCAGTTCGCGTTCCTCCACGAACCGTTTCACGAAGAGACGCCGCATGCGGGCGCTCACGTTCCAGTCGATCGTGCGGACCTCGTCGCCGGGCTGGTATTCGCGCACCTCGGCGAACTCCATGCCCATGCCCTTGAAGACCGAGTGGTACTCGCCGGTGAAGCGCGAGTTCACGAGGCCGCGCGTGCGCAACTCGATCCGCTTGACCTGCTGCAGGACCTCGGCGGGGACCGCGCTCGATCCACGCCGCTCGACCGATGGCCGGGCGGCGGCGGTCGTCATGGCGCGGGGACGGCCGAGAGAATGCGACTGATGACCTCTTCGCTCGTGACGTTCTCGGCCTCGGCCTCATAGCTGAGCAGCACGCGGTGGCGCAGCACGTCGGTCGCCATGGCCTTCACGTCGTCGGGCGAGACGAAGTCGCGACCGCGCAGGTAGGCGTGCGCGCGGGAGGCCTGTGCGAGCGCGATCGTCGCGCGGGGACTGGCCCCGTACTCGACCAGCGGCACGAGGTCGGCAAGACCGGCATCCTTGGGGTAGCGCGTCGCATGGACAAGATCGACGATGTAATCACCGAGCCGCGGGTCGAGGAAGAGTCCGGCGATCGTGCGCCGGGCGGCCATGAGCTCCTCGGGACCGGCGACCGCCTTGATCTCAATCGTCTCGCCGCCGGCCATGCGCTTCATGATCTCGCGCTCTTCGTCGCGCGTGGGGTAGCCCACGCGCAGCTTGAGCATGAAGCGGTCCACCTGTGCCTCGGGCAACGGATACGTGCCCTCCTGCTCGATCGGATTCTGCGTCGCCAGCACGAGAAAAGGCTCGACGAGCGGGAAGCTCGTGCCGCCGATGGTGACCTGCTTCTCCTGCATCGCCTCGAGCAGCGCTGCCTGCACCTTCGCCGGCGCACGGTTGATCTCGTCGGCGAGGACGATGTTGGCGAAGATCGGTCCGCGCTTGACCGAGAAGGTCGCCGTCGACTGGTCGAATACCTGTGTGCCGACGACGTCGGCGGGCAGGAGGTCGGGCGTGAACTGGATGCGACTGAACGTCGTGCGTACGGTCTCGGCGAGGGTGCGCACCGTGAGCGTCTTGGCGAGGCCCGGTACACCCTCGAGGAGGACGTGTCCTCCAGTGAGCAGCGCGATGAGCAGTCGCTCGACCATCGCCTGCTGGCCGACGATGCGCTGCGAGACCTGATCGAGGATGTCCTGCGTGAGGCTCGACTTCGGCATCAATCGTTCCCGGAGTGGGTGAGCGCGAGGATCAGATCGCGCTCCTTGGCGGAGAGAGGGCGCGAGGCCCCCGAGGCGAGCGCACCGAGGTGCACGGGGCCGAACGAGGTGCGCACGAGCCGCAGCACTTCGAGGCCGACGGCCTCGCAGAGGCGGCGCACTTCGCGTGTGCGCCCTTCGCGGATCGTGAGGGCGAGGTCGAATGCGCGCGCCGTCGCTGACGGCGTGACCCCGACGAACTCGGGCTGCACGAAGCCGTCCTCGAGTTCAATGCCAGCGCGGATCGCCGCCGCCGCCACCTTCACTGGACCGCGCACCGTGGCGACATAGTTCCGCTCGACGCCGGTGCTCGGATGCGTGAGCTTGTGCGCCGCGTCGCCGTCGGTGGTGAGGAGCAGAACACCCTCGGTCATGTAGTCGAGGCGCCCCACATACGTGAGCCCCGGATCGGGCGGGACGTAGTCGAACACCGTCTTGCGGCCCTCCGGGTCCGACTTCGTGGTGAGCACGCCCGCTGGCTTGTTGAGGACGTACCAGCGTTTGGTCTGCGATACCTGACCCACACGCCGACCGTCCACCGCGATGACGTCCTTGGTCGGATTGACGCTCTGCCCGGTGCGCGCGACCTCGCCATTGATGGATACGCGTCCTTCGGCGACGAGTTCCTCGGCCTTGCGGCGCGACGCGATCCCGGCCCGGGCGAGCGCCCGATGAATGCGCATCTCCTCGCCGCTCACGCGGGCTGCGGCTCCGTGTCCGGCGTCGCCCCCGTGGCAACGTCCGTGGCTTCGAGCGGCATCGCCTCGACCCCCCCCGTTCGCAACGCGATCGCCAGTTCGTCCACGCGCGGCAGCTCCTCGAGATGCCGCAGGCCGAACTGCTCCAGGAACGCTGACGTGGTGCCGTAGAGAAGCGGCCGGCCAAGCCCCTCGGCGCGACCGACGACGTCGATGAGTCCGCGCTCGTGCAGTCCCTTGAGCACCGCGCCGACGTCGACGCCGCGGATCTCCGCCACCTCGGCGCGCCCGATCGGCTGCCGATACGCGATGATCGCGAGTGTCTCGAGCGCGGCCGCCGACAGCCGAGTTGGGCGCACGGCCATCTGGGCGCGCTCGATCGCCTCGGTGTACTCCGGACGCGTGAGGATCTGCCAGCCTCCCCCCACGTCCATCAGCGCGACGGCATGGCCGTCGACGTCGTAGTGCTCGCGCAGCTCGTCGAGCGCCGACTGCACCGCGGCCGGCGAGGCCTCGGGCTCGAGGGCAGCGAGTTCATCGGTCGGGATGGGGCGTGGGCTCGCGAAGAGCGCGGCCTCAAGCAGCTTCGCCAGCGAATTCACGGCGGATCTCCACGTCTGCGAACGGTCGGGGTTGGGTAAGGTGGAGCTCGCTGCGCTTCGCAAGCTCGAGCAGGGCGAGCAGGCCCGAGAGGACCTCCCAGGGTTCGGCATCGGCACGCACGACGTCGCGCCAACGCGCCTGCGCGCGCAGGGCGAGTACGGCTCGCACGGTCGTCATGGCGCCGTCCACGTCGAGCGCGCGCGGCATGAGCTCGTGGACCATCGGCTTGCGCACGGCGCGCAGGACGCGATCGACGGCGATGAGGAGATCAGTGAGCGAGAGTGCGAGCGGCGCAGGCGGCGGCGCGGCCGCCTGCTGCATGAACGAGCGAGCGAAGCGGCTGCGCCGGTCCTCGCCGAGCTTCTCGAGCACGTCGACGACCTCGCGCACCTGCTGGTACTCGAGGAGGCGACGCACGAGTTCCGCGCGCGGGTCCTCCCAGTTCTCGTTGCCCTCTTTCCGCGGCAACAGCATCTGTGCCTTGATGCGGATGAGCCGAGCGGCCATCTCGAGGTACTCAGCGGCCTCGTTCAGCTTGAGTTCGTGCATGCGTCCGAGGAACTGCTCGCAGACGCGCGCGACGGGGATGTCGTAGATGTCGAGCTGCTCGTCGCGAAGGAGCGAGAGCAGGAGGTCGAGCGGGCCGTTGAAGCCGACGATGTCGACGACGAAGACCGCGTCGGTCGATCGGGGCTCGACCGCGGTCACAGGGACCACGCCGGCGTCAGGGAGGGAACTGTGGAGAACAGAGTCAAGCGCGGCGCGGCTGGAGTGAGGCCCGTCACGGGCAGTCGGGGCGAAAGGTAGAGCCCCGCGCCGGTGGAGTCAAAGCACGACACAACGCATGACGTTCCCTTGACTTAAGGGGTCTCCGCGCCTAGTCTTCCCGAGCTACGGAGTGCGGAGAACTCGCGCCCGGATCCCACCTTTGGAGAATCAGCTCGTGCCGAGAATCGCGTCCGCGAAGAAGAACATGCGCAAGACCCGTGCGGCGACCGTGCGTAACCGCTCCCAGCGGGCCACGCTCCGGACCGCGATGAAGACCGCGAACGTCGAAGCCTCGTCCCCCGCCGACAAGCTCAAGGCGGTCCAGCTCCTCGACCGCGCCGCCCGAAAAGGGCTCATCCACATGAACGCCGCAGCCCGCCAAAAGTCCCGGCTCGCCAAGGCGAAGTAAGTCAACGCCGCACCGCATGCAGAAACCGCCGCGCTCCCTTGGGAGCGCGGCGGTTCTTACAGGCGCCACCGCGTCGCTTAGAGGGCTGCCAACTCTCCGCCGCATCGCTCGCAGTACCACTCGGTCGGATAGTTGAGCGTCCCACACTCCGCGCATTTGAGCGTCTTGATCGCCTGTGACGTGCGCGGCGTGGGGCGGCCAAGCGGACCCGCGTCGGCGTCTTCGGTCGACGCTGCCGCCGCGGGCGCTCGTGGAGGAGGAGCGAGCGGCGCAACCGGAATCGCTGGGGTTCGATTGCCCCCGGTGTCGCGCAACTCGGAGATCGGGCGTGACGGGCGAGGTGCGGGTGGCTCTGCCTTGAGCGGGACTGACGCACGCCCCACCACCGAGTTCAGGAATGCGAGTTCGTCGAATGACGGGCTTCCGGCCATGGGCGAGCCGGGCGCTGGTGTGCGTGGTGCGCTCGGGGCTGGTGGCGCTGGTGGCGCTGGTGGCGCGACCGGCACGGACGCAGGCGTCGAACTCCGGGCTGCTGCGACAACTGCCTCTGCCGGCGGTGTTGGGGCTGGCGGTAAGACCACTGCAGCAGGCGGTACGGCAGGCATTGCGTCGGCGGCCGAAGTACGCAGAGCAGGCTGAGCTGCGACCGCCGCAGGCGTCGGCCTCGCCGCCGGAGCAGCCACCGGAGCAGCCACCGGAGCCGCGAACGCCGCGGGCCCGCGGGCCTCGGCAAGCAGCGCGCGGGTACGATCGAACGTGGCAACCTTGCCGTCACGCTCCTTCTCGATCTTCGCGAGGTTCGCGTTCAACGACTTGAGACGTTCGCCCCACTCCTTGGGATCGTACTCACCGACCTCGGCGCGTAGTTCACCTTCGATGCGCTCCTCGGTGATCGCGGCGAGCTTCGCTTCGATCTCGACGACCGCCGTCTCGTCTTCCTTGAGACCGTCCGAGAGCGATTCGGCCTCGATCGAGGCACGGACCTGCAGGTCGGTGAGCTTGGTGAGGTACTCGTCACGAAGTCGCGTGAATACGTTCTCGGGCGTCGACGCGCGACGCTCCTCGAGCTTGGCGAGAAAGCCCTCATGCTTGCGCTTCTCCGCCAGAATGGCGTCGAGCGCTTCGATCCGCGATGTATCAGCCTTGGCCATCGAAATCCTCAATGTGGGAGACGCGCACGCGCGTCACCCGTTCAGCTCGTAGACGATCCGACCACCCACGATGGTACGCACGGCCTGGCCGCGGAGCTTCCGGCCGCCGTAAGGCGTGTTCCTACCCTTCGACTTGAAGCGCGCGGGGTCCACGGTCCACTCGCGCGACGGATCGAAGACCGTCACGTCACCGACGGAACCCTTGGCGAGCG
This sequence comes from Gemmatimonadota bacterium, assembly GCA_031416115.1. Classification (GTDB taxonomy): domain Bacteria; phylum Gemmatimonadota; class Gemmatimonadetes; order Gemmatimonadales; family Gemmatimonadaceae; genus Pseudogemmatithrix. The sequence continues at coordinate 2,874 of JANOTB010000037.1, read as the reverse complement.
TCCCACCCGGGAGATGGAAGACCTTCGCCGGCAGGCAGGACATGCGCTCGACCAGCTGCGGCAGGGTCAGGATACCCACCTCAAGCAGCCAGGTGACGTTCACGCCGAGCGCGGTCTCGAGGCCGACGATGCCGTTGGGGGCATCGGCGAACTCGCGTTCCTTCTCGTCATAGTGATGCGGCGCGTGGTCGGTCACGAGCAGATCGATGGTCCCGTCCTTGAGGCCCTGCTGCAATGCCTCGACGTCGCGCTGCGTGCGCAGCGGCGGGTTCATCTTGGCATTCGTATTGTACCCCTCCACCGCCTCCTGTGTGAGCGAGATGTGGTGGCTGCAGACCTCGGCCGTGACGTTGACGCCCTGATCCTTGCCCCAACGCACCAGGTCGACCGAGCCCTTGGTGCTCAGGTGACAGAGGTGGATATGCCCACCGGTGAGCTTGGCGAGGAGGATGCAACGAATGACGTCGATCTCCTCGGCTTCACCAGGGATGCCCTTGAGCCCGAGTCGGGCCGAGATGATGCCCTCGTGCATGGAGCCGCCGTGGGCGAGCGCCATGACCTCGCAGTGCTCCACGACCGGGATCCCGAACGTCTGCGCGTACTCGAGCGCGGTGCGCATGAGATGCGAGTTCTCCACCGGTTTGCCGTCGTCACTGACCGCGACGGCTCCCGCGGCGACCATCTCGCCGAACTCGGCGAGGGTCTCACCCATCTGACCGACCGAGATCGCCCCGTACGGGTAGACGCGGGCGAAGCCGGCGGCCTCACCCTGGCGCTTCACAAAGCCGACGGTCGCCTGATTGTCGGTGACCGGCTTGGTGTTGGGCATGGCGGCAACGGCGGTGAAGCCGCCGGCGGCCGCCGAATGCGCACCGGTGGCGACCGTCTCGACGTCCTCGCGACCGGGTTCACGCAGATGCACGTGCACGTCGATCAGGCCGGGCGCGACGACCGATCCCGAGCAGTCGATCGTACGCACCCCGTCGGGGCCCGTGATCCGGCCGCCGACCGAGACGATCCTGCCGTCGACGATCAGCAGGTCGCCCACGGCGTCCATGCCCTGCGACGGGTCGACGATGCGACCACCAGCGAGCAGCAGTGGCGCGGTCATGCGGCACCTCCCTTGGCGACGTCGGCGAGGGAGGCCTTGTTGCCGGCCAGCAGATAGAGGACGGCCATGCGCACGGCAACGCCGTTGGTGACTTGGTGCAGGATCACGGAGTGCGGTCCATCGGCCACGTCGGAGTCGATCTCGACGCCGCGGTTCATGGGGCCGGGGTGGAGGATGAGAAGGTCGCGGGGGGCGCGCTCGAGGCGGGCGCGCGTCACGCCGAAGACGCGATTGTACTCGCGCAGTGAGGGGATGTAGCCGAGCTCCATCCGTTCGAGCTGCAACCGGAGCACGTTGAGCGCATCGGCCCATTCGATCGCGGCCTCGACGCGGTCGAACACCTGCACACCCATCTCGCGAATGGCGTTGGGCAGGAGCGAGCGAGGTCCGCAGACCGCGACCTCGGCACCCATCGCCTGGAGTCCCCAGATGTTGGAGCGTGCCACGCGCGAGTGCAGCACATCGCCGACGATGCAGATGCGCTTTCCTTCAAGAGTGCCGAGCTTGTCGCGCAGTGTGAGGAGGTCGAGCAGCCCCTGCGTGGGATGTTCGTGCGTCCCGTCGCCGGCGTTGATGACGTTGGACTCGATCCGTTCGGCGAGGAAGCGTGCGGCGCCCGAGCCCGGGTGGCGCACGACGACCATGTCGATCCGCATCGCCTCGAGGTTGCGCGCGGTGTCGACGAGTGTCTCGCCCTTGGAGACGCTCGAGGCGGCGGCAGCAACGTTCACCGTGTCGGCCGACATGCGCTTCTCGGCGAACTCGAACGAGATTCGCGTACGCGTTGAGGGTTCGAAGAAGAGGTTCACCACGGTCATGCCGCGCAGCGTGGGGACCTTCTTGATCGCGCGCTCGGAGATCTCCTTGAGCGGCTCGGCGACATCGAGGATGGTAGTGATCTGCTCCCGCGAGAGCCCGGCGAGGCCAATGAGATCCTTGCCGAGGATCGTCACGCGCCGGCGCCCCCGCCGAGCACCACGACCTCGTCGCGGCCATCGAGTGCGGGCACGAAGACGTCGACGCGTCCTCCCTTCCGGACCTCGACCTTCTTGCCGACGACGTCGGGCTGGATTGGCAGCTCGCGGCCGCCGCGATCCACGAGCACGGCGAGCATGATGCGCGCCGGGCGGCCGAAGTCGGCGAGTTCGTCGAGCGCGGCGCGGATCGTGCGGCCGGTATAGAGCACATCGTCGACGATCACGACGACCTTCCCGTCGAGCGGCACCGGGAGCACCGTCTTCCCGACGACCGGTCGCGGGCCGATCGTCTGCAGGTCGTCGCGGTAGAGTGTGATGTCGAGCGCCCCGCGCGCGATCTCGGTGCCCTCGCGTTCGCGGATCACCTCGGCGAGTCGTTCGGCGATCTGCACGCCGCGGCGCTGGATGCCGACGAGCACGAGTCGATCGGTGCCGTCATTGAGTTCGAGGATCTCGTCCGCCATGCGGGAGATCGTGCGCGCGACGGCGCGCGCGTTCAGGACTACGGAGGGGGCGTCGCTCATCGCGGGGAAATATGCGCTGTCGCGCTCCCGCGCGGGAGCTTTGGGCCGCCGCGCTGGGCCGTCGCGCGGGAGGCCCGCGCCACGCCCGTCGTCGCGTTGGTCAGGCGGCGTGCGAGGTGTGCTCGGGGAGGCGGCGTGCGAGGTAGACCTTTTCACGGCCCGGTCCGAGGACCTCGGGCTCGACCGGACTGGTGATCACGCCGATCACGCGGCCCCGCTCGTCGAGGATCTGGATCTGGGGCTTGTCTGAGGATCGCGGCAC
>JANOTB010000036.1:0-1801 GCA_031416115.1 Gemmatimonadota bacterium | reverse complement strand
CGGCCGGCGTTCGACCGTCATCTTCCCGGCCTCGATGCGCGAGAAGTCGAGCACGTCGTCGAGGATGCGGCGGAGCGTGCGCGCCGAGTCCGATACGGTCGCGAGCTGCGCACGCTGGTCGGCGTCGAGCACGGTGCGCGCAAGCACCTCGATCATGCCGCTGATGCCCGTCATGGGCGTGCGGATCTCGTGCGACATGGTCGCGAGGAAGACCGACTTGGCTCGCGTCGCCGTTTCGGCCTCCTCCTTGGCACGGCGTAGCTCGCCCGCTTCCTTGCGCTGCTGCGTCACGTCGCTGATATGCACCGTGAAGGCGGCGAGGCAACCGGCGAGCCGATGCGAGACCGCTTCTTCCCGGAGCCAGCGCAGCCCACGCCCGGGGTGCATCACGCGGTACTCGACGGCGTAGCCGGCATCGCTGGCGACCGCCTGCTGGCGGGCGCGACGCACCGCGTCCACGTCCTCGGCGAGCTGCACCTGCTCGAACGCGTGCAGTCCGCCGTACAGGTCGGAGGCGCCGATCCCGGCGATCTCGGGCAGGCGATTGCCCACGAACGCGACCTCCTGACGGCCGGCGGCGGTGACACGCCACTGGATCACCGCGCCAGGCACGCCGTCGGCGAGCTCGATCAGACGCCGCTGTGCCTCGGCGAGGAGCTCCGAGTGCACGCGTCCCTCGCTGACGTCGCGCCAGGAGCCCACGAGCTCGACCGCGGTGCCAACGCGACTCGCGCGCGCCTCGACGCGCACCCAGCGATCCTCGGCGTGGCGACGCACGCGGAACTCGAGCTGCCACGGCGCGCACTCCACGAGCGCGCGTTCGCAGTCGGCGCGCACCGCGGCGCGCTCATCGGCGACCACGGTCTCGAACATATGCTCCCAGTCGGCGGCGATGGCGACTGCCGGCACACCGAGCACGGCGATCGCTCCGCGGCTCACGAACGCGACCGTCATGACGCCGCTCTCGCTGCGCACGACCTTGAACATCGCGAGGCCGGGGACCCCGTCGGCGATGTCGCGCATGAGCGACTCCGCGGCCGCGAGGTCATGCACCGCGCGCTCCGCGGGTGCGAGCACGCGACGCTGAACGATCCAGAGCAGCGCGGCCAGTGCGGCCGCGACGCCGAAGACGAGCACGAGCTCCCAGGCGAGGCGCTGCATCGTGGCCGCCAAGACGTCAGCGGCGGGCACCGCGACGACCGCCGAGAAGCGCGTTCCCTCGACCGGAAGACTCAGCGCGAACCAAGCCCCGATGCGAGTGAAGCGCCCGCCGAGCGTGGGGATCGCCTGCGCGACCTCGACCGGCAGGGTGCTGAGCGTGGTGACTTCCTCGGCCGATCGTGAGGCGGTGCCGGTCACGTCACCATCGGGGCCGACCAAGCTCGTGACGACGTGCACGGGCGAGCGTGCGGCGGCGAGGCGGAGCAGGTAGGCGCGCACCGGTACCGTGACGCTCACCGTCGCATCGGCGCCCGACGCTCCAAGCGAGGCCGATCGGTCAAGTCGCAGTACGAGCGCGCCGGAAGCCGGGTCGCGCGCGCCCCAGTGCTCAGCGGGTGACTGCCCGGGCGCCTCCGGAGGCGCGCCAAGGACTTCGCGGTCGAACCAACTGGAGAGGTCCGCGTCGCGCTGACGCACGCGAAGCTGTGCTGCGGCGACGTACGGCACGCGAGAGACGACCTGCGCCTGCCGCACGGTCAAGTAGACGGCTTCCAACTCCGGCTCTGCTTCGGTCGCGACGCGCTGTGCCGGCAACGTACCGAGAAGACGCGCGACGGCGTCCGGCTGGCCGGCGAGGCCG
>JANOTB010000035.1:0-8465 GCA_031416115.1 Gemmatimonadota bacterium | reverse complement strand
GGAGTCCGCGACGCTCGTGCGCCGCGATCGGAGTGGGAAGGACCGCCGCACGGTCCGCTGCCACGTCACGCCCGCTGGGCTCGCGTTGCTCGCGCAGGCCGACGAGCAGGTGCGCGCCGTGCACGAGATCGTTGCCAACGGCCTGCCCAACGAGGCCGACCGGATCGTGCTCGTCGAGCTGTTGGCGCGAGTGCGCGCCGCAGTGTCCGCGAGGGTGTGACAGCTGGTCAGCGTCGCCGGCGCGTGCCCACGCCGAGCAACGAGCCCAACACGCCGCGCACCAGCTCGCGCGCGATGCTGCTACCGACTGTGCGCGCGGCGCTCTTCGCGACGAGGTCGACAATCCCATCGCGGCGCCCGCCACGCGGGCCGGTGGTGCCGAAGATCAGGCCGCCGAGCCCGCCGAGCACGGCGCCGGCCGCGCCCGCGGCAGCTGGTGCGGTGGTACCGACGCTGCCAGGCCCGTCAGGCGCCCGTTGCGCACGCGCACGCAACAGCTCGAACGCCGACTCGCGATCGACCGCCTTGTCGTAGGTGCCCGCGACGAGTGAGCCGGCGATCAGCGCGGCTCGCTCAGCGGGCGTGATCGGCCCGATCTGCGACGCCGGTGCCATCACGAAGGCGCGTTCGGTGACTCCCGGCGTGCCCTTGGCGTCGAGCAGCGAGACGAGCGCCTCGCCAACACCGAGCTCGAGGATCGCCTTCTCGATGTCGAGACCGGGATTGGGCCGCATCGTCTCGGCCGTCGCGCGCACCGCTTTCTGGTCACGCGGCGTGAATGCGCGCAACGCGTGCTGCACCCTGTTGCCCAGCTGTCCGAGCACCGTGTCCGGAATATCGATCGGGTTCTGCGTGACGAAGTAGACGCCGACACCCTTGGACCGGATGAGCCGCACCACCAACTCGACCTTGTCCACGAGTGCCTTTGGCGCGTCCGTGAACAACAGATGCGCCTCGTCGAAGAAAAAGACGAGCTTCGGCTGCGGCAGGTCGCCGACCTCGGGGAGATTCTCGTACAGCTCCGAGAGCAACCAGAGCAGGACGCAGGCATAGAGCCGCGGGTTCTGCATGAGCTTGTCGGCCGAGAGCACGTTCACCACGCCCTTGCCGTCCACGCTCTGCATGAGATCGGCGATGTCGAGCATCGGCTCGCCGAAGAACCGCTCGCCGCCCTGATCCTCGAGCTGCAACAGTCCGCGCTGGATCGCACCCACGCTCGCCGCCGACACGTTGCCGTACTGCGTCTTCACCGTGACGGCGTTGTCCCCCACGAACTGCAGCATCGCGCGCAGGTCGGCGAGGTCGAGCAGCAACAGGCCGTTGTCGTCGGCCACGCGAAAGACGATGCTGAGCACGCCCTCCTGCGTCTCGTTGAGATTCAGCAGGCGCGAGAGGAGCAACGGACCCATGTCCGAGACCGTCGCACGGACCGGGTGCCCCTGCTCGCCGAAGACGTCCCAGAAGGTGACGGGGCAGGCGCCCCAAGCCGGCGTGGGCAGTCCGAGATTCGCGAGCCGCGCGGTGAGCTTCTCACTCGGAGCGCCCGCCTTGCCGATCCCGCCCAGATCGCCCTTCACGTCGGCGAGGAAGACCGGTACGCCGATACTCGAGAAACGCTCCGCGAGGACCTGCAGCGAGATCGTCTTACCGGTACCGGTCGCGCCGGTGATGCAGCCGTGACGATTGGCGAGGGCGGGGAGGAGGGCGAGCTCCGCCGTGGCGGACTTCGCGACGCGAAGGGAGTCGGTCATCTGAGAACACGGATGCGTTGGATGCGATCGCCCTCGAGCACACCGTCGACGACATCCATGCCGGCGATGATCTCGCCCCACACGGTGTAGTCGCGGTCGAGCCGGGCGTTGTCGCGCAGGTTCACGAACCACTGCGCGTCACCGGTGTCGTGGCCGCGCGTACTCATGCCGAGCGTGCCTCGCGCATGCGTCACGCCCCCGAGCTCGTCGCGCAGGAACTGCGGGAGTCCCACGTATTCGTTCGCACCCGGACTCCCGCCCTGGATCACGAAGTCATGTTCGACGCGATGCCACGTGAGGCCGTCGTAGTAGCGCTCGCGCACGAGTGCGAGGATGCGCGCCGCCATCATCGGCGCGACGTCGCCGCGCAGGCGCACGTCGATGCGGCCGCCGCCGCGCTCGGACCCCATCCACACGCGCAGCGTGATCTCCTTGCCGAGCGCCAGTGCGACTGCGTCACCGGGGAGTACCGCACGCACGGGCGGAGGGCGGTCATCGCTCGCGGGACGGCCGGCGGCCTCGAGCAAGGCGACCCGCGCGTCGTGCGCGGACGCATTCGCGCGTGCCACCCAGCGCTCGAATGCGCGCGCGGCGGCAGGAGCGGCGTCGGTGCGCGGTGAACCCTTGAGCGCCATCGCCGCCGCGCGAACCACCTGCGCACCGCGCCGATCGATCGCCGCGAGGTAGAGCGCATCGTCACGGTGACCGGTCAGTCGTGACAGCGCCACGATCGCCGCCTCGGCGACGTTGTCGTCGCGGTCGACGGCCAACCGGCGCAACAGGACAGTGTCACCGAGAATCCCCGCCGCGCGCGCCGCATACTGTCGCAGGTGCCAGTCGGGGTCGCCCACGAACTGCAAGAGCGACCAGCGCGCCTCTTCCGGTCGGATGCGGGCAAGGGTGACGAGCGCGTTCGCGGCACCCTGCCACGCGACATCGCCCCGCTCCCGCGTCGATACGTCCCGCGGGATCTCGCGGATCCAACGATGGAACGTCTGCATCAACTCCTCGTCCCCCGCGCACGATTCGCGCACAAGTGCGGCAGCGCGGAAGCGCACCGGCCACGCGCTGTCCGAGGCGGCCAAGCGCAGCGCCGTGCAATCATCCCGCATGGTTGCGAGTGCCCGATGTCTGATCCGCCACGCGGGCTCGACCCAGATCGGCGGTGGCCGCAGCGGCGGAAGTGCGGCGCGGGAGGTGAATAGCGGGTCGCCGATCCGCCCGACTGCCCGTTGGGCGAGAGCGCGCACACGGGCATCGCCGTGTGCCACGCCCTCGGCGAGAGCGGCGTCGGTCGCGTCGCGGCGGTCCTCGGCGAGGAGGATGCGGCCGACGAGCGCGGAATCGGAAGGGCTGAGCGACTGAGCGGCGCTGGTGCAAGGGCTCAGCGCGAGCGCGAGGGCCAAAGAGGCGGCCAAGCCTGAGGGGCGTATCATACTGGTGAACGTAGAGCACGAAGCTTGCGTCCGACAGTCGGCCCAGCTTCCCGCCGCCCCGCGCACCCGTCAACTTTCCTCATGCTCATTCTCAAGTTCCTTCAGACGCTGATCAGGGCGCTCAACTCCGACGGTACGCCATTCCAAGTCGGCGTCGGCATGGCCCTCGGCCTCTGCCTCGGACTCACGCCGCTGATGAGCCTGCACAACCTGATCATCCTCGCGGTGGCGATGCTCACCACCGTCTCGTTCCCCGGCGTGATGCTCGGCTGGGTCGCCGCCGTCCCGTTCGGATTCGCACTCGATCCGCTCTTCGACCGCATCGGGATGGCGCTGCTCACGAACGACGCGCTCGCGCCGTTCTTCACTTGGGTCGTGAACACGCCGGTCGTCTCGCTCTCGCATCTCAACAACACGATCGTCCTCGGCAGTCTCGTGGCGTGGCTCGTCGCGTTCCTGCCGGCCGCGTTCCTCTTCCGGGTCCTCGTGGCGCGCTACCGCGTGCATGTCTTCGCGCGACTGGAGAAGGTCAAGCTGTTCCAGGCGATCAAGGCGTCCAAGCTCTATGGCGTCTACGAGATGTTCCGCACATGAAGTGGCTCCGCTGGAAGGCCCTGCTCCCGCTCGCGGTGGTGCTGATCCTCCTTGTCGGCGGGACCGTCCTCTTTCTCGATCCCACCGTGCGGCGCGGCATTGAGGCCGGCGGCACAAGGGCGGTCGGCGCCAAGGTCGACCTCGCGAGCGCTCGTGTCGGCATTCTCGACGGCAACGTCACGCTCCGTGGGCTCGCGGTGACCGATCCCGGGCGTCCGATGACGAATCTCTTCGAGGCCGAGGAGATCGTCTTCGACGTGGCGATCATTCCGGCGCTCGAAGGCAAGGTGGTGGTCGACACCATCGCTGCGCGCGGCATCCGGTTCGGCACCGCGCGCAAGACGTCGGGTGCGATCCCGCGCACTCCCGGCGCTCCGGCCGATGACGTACCGGGCGCCGTGCGCAAGATCGTCGACGACTGGGTGGCACAGGTCAAGATCCCTCCGATCTCGCTCGCGACGCTCACACAGACGGTGAATGTCGGGGCGATCTCCGCCGAAAGTCTCGCGACACTGCGCGCGGCACGTGCCGCGCGCGACTTCGTCGACACCGCACGCACGCGCTTCACTGCCGGCCTGCAGGCGCTCGACCCACGTCCCACGGTCGACTCCGCCGAGGCGCTCGCCATTCGGCTCCGCGGCGCGAGCCTCCGCACACTTGGGATCGGCGGCGCGCGGCAGGCCGTGAACGACGTTCGGCGCACCATCCGCGATCTCGATGCCCTCAACGCCAAACTGAAGTCGTTCGAGCGCAACACGCGCGGCGACATCGACTCGCTCGGTGGCCGACTCGAAGCGATCCCCGCCGCACGCACCGCCGACTACGCGTACGCCAGATCGCTGCTCCGCCTGCCGACCTTCGAGATCCCAGCGATCGGTCCGCAGCTGTTCTCGGGTCTCATTGCGGAGAAGGTGGGCGAGGTGATGTACTGGGTGAACATGGCCGAGAAGTACGTGCCGCCCGGACTCGAACGACAGATGAAGCGAGGCCCGTCGCGCGCACGCGCCTCAGGCACCGACGTGATCTTCCCCAAGGAGCGCGTCTATCCGGATTTCCTCGCGCGGCTTGCCGAGCTCTCGCTCGCGATCGGCGGCGCAGGGGCGTCAGCCGGCGAGTACGAGGCGCGACTCGTTGGCGTGACCACGCAGCCCGCGGTGTACGGGGCTCCGACTCGCTTCTTCCTCAGTCGTGCGAAGGGCAGGGTCGGTCCGCGCGATGCGCGTGTCTCGGGGTCGATCGATCATCGCCGAGCACCGGTGCGCGATTCGCTCACGGCGCGGTTCAGCGGGATCCCACTGCCGACGTTGCCGCTCGCCGGACTCGGTGCTGCGGTGTCGCTCGGCGACGGCACCTCGGAGTTGCAGCTCACGCGCGTAGGGGACCGCCTCGGCGGTCGATGGCTCTGGCGTTCGACCACCGTGAGCTGGGTGCGCGACAGCGTAGGCCAGCCGCGCGCGACCACGCCGGCGATGCGGCTCGTGGAGGACGCGCTCTGGCGCGCGGTGAGTCGGATCGACTCGGTCGAGATCGAAGCGCGCTTCACTGGGTCAGTGACGAGACCACAGCTCGCGGTGCACACCAACATCGCCGACGCGGTGGCCGGCGCGCTCAAGGCGCAGTTGGGCGAGGAGGTGCGACGGGCCGAGCAGCAGGTGCGCGCACGCGTCGACGAGCTCGTGACTGCCAAGGTCGCCGAGGCGCGCGCCGAAGCCGACAAGATCACGACACTCGCCGAGCAGCGGATCGCCGAGGAGCGCGCCAAGCTCGAGGCGCAGAAGGCAGCGCTCGAGGCACGGCTCAAGGAGCTGGTGAGGATCCCCGGGATCGGGTGAACCGTCGTCGGGGGGGGACACCCCCCACGACGGCCCACTCAGCGCGCGCCCGGCACCACCTTCCAGAACGCGATCCCGCTCGCCTGCTGCCCGATGTCCACCGTGCCGACCTTCGCACGGCCAGCGATGTCGATCACATCCACCTTGCCCGGTGCGGCGCCGACGCCCTCGCTCGTGACGAAGGCGTAGCGCGAGTCGGTGCTCATGGCGACCCCATGCGCGAGGCGATTGCTCGTGGGGATCTGCGCGACGCTCGCGCCGGACGTGAGGTCGAAGATCTCGACCATGCTGCCCGGCTTGATCGAGGCGACGAGATACCGGCCGTCGGGCGTGACGCCGAGGTTGTACGGTCCGCGCGCGGTCTTGAATCGCCGCGTGACCGTCCACGAGTCGCGGTCGATCTCGAGGATCTCATCCGACTTGTTGCATGCGACGTACACCTTGGCACCCGTGGCCGAGGGCTGCGCCCAGGTGGGCGAGCAGGAGTTCGGCTCCATCGCGTGTTTGTGACCTTCGATTGCGATGTATCCTACCTGCGCCGGGTCGTTCGTCACGCCGTTCGAGACACGCAGCGCGCCGTCCATCCACATTTTGAGCATGTCACCACCGCTGGCGGGCAGCGGCGCCTCCTTCCCCTTGGCGAGCGAGAAACGGCGGCTCACGGCCATCGTCCGCGTGTCGATCTCGACCAGTTGGTCATCCATCATGCACGCCGAGTACTGGAGGCGTCCGTCGGGCGAGACGCGGCTCCCGTGCGGCATGATGCAGGTCACGATGCGCGCGACCTCGGTCATATTCGGGACGTAGACGACCGACACCGACGACGGGACCATGTCGCCGTGCAGGTTGAAGTTCACCGAGAACGCATAGCGGCCGTCGGGCGTGACGTCGATCGACGCCGGGAACGCGCCGAGCAATGTGCCCGGGCCGGCGAGGGTGTCGGGCCCGAGGATGTACTGCCAGTACTTGCCGTCGGGGAACCCATGACCGGTGGTCATGTGCAGGTACTTGCCGTCGGCCGAGATCGCGAGGCCGTGGGGCCCTTCCATCTCGGCGGCCATCTCGCCGATGATGATCTCCCTTTCAACGGCGGTCCCCGCGGGGCCGAACCGGATGCGATAGATCTTGTCGGCGCTCTCGGCGCCCGCGTAGACGTAGTAGGTCGCTGTGGGCAGGGCCGCCGCGGCCGGTGCCTTGGCGACGCTCGGCGCGCTCTGAGCGCTCAGGAGAGCGGGAAGGACGGCGAGCCCGGTGGCGAGACGCGCGCCCTGGGGGAGGAGACGCCAACCCTTTCTCAGGTTGCGGCGTAGGAAATTGCGTTGCATAGTCTCACCTGTGTCAAAGTCGGCCAACCCACCGTGGAGCACGCCAGACATGAAGATGTTAACACCGCGCCGTCGTATCGTCACGCACATCGCCGCCATCGCGTTGACGGTGACCGTTGCCGTGCTCGTTGGCTCGCCGCTCGGCGCGCAGGTGGCGCCTCCGGTGCCGGCCGACCGCCCGGCCATGCGTAACGTCCCGCAGGACGCCGTTCCCGCCGCCAGGCTCGTGGCCGAGCCGGCCGCGCTCGCGCTGCGGGCCGGTCAGACCGTCACGTTCAGGGTTCGCGCCTACGACGCACAGGGGAAGGAGATCCCGAACGCGTTCGTGCGCGTGCAGTCCAGCAATCGCGCGGTCCGGTTCAGCGACACCACCGTGACGGCGACTGCCGCGGGCAAGTTCGAGGCGACCGCCACGGCACTCGGTGCCAACGGCGCACCGATCATGCTCACCATCCCCGTGACCGTGACGTGGCCGGCGCTCACGAAGGTCGAGATCACGAGCGCGACCGCGAATCTCTACGCGGGTCTCACCACTCCGGTGCGACTCAAGGGCTTCCACGCCGACGCCAGTGAGCGGACGGGGCTTTCGGGTACCTGGCGCACCTCCGACGCGAAGCTCGCCACGGTCAACCGCTTCGGCGACGTGACGGCACTCGCGCCGGGTTCTGTGACGCTCACGGTGGAGGCCGAAGGGCAGCGCGCCTCGAAGGTCTTCACGATCACGGCGAACCCGGTCGCGCGTCTCGAGATCGGGATCCCCGAGTCGCAGATGCGCACCGGTGACGTGATCCATCTCAAGGCGACGGCGCGCCGTGCGAACGGCGCCGTGGTCGCCGACGCCCCGATCACCTGGAGCTACACCTACGTGCCGGACGACTCGATCGCGCCGGCCGGCCTGCCGGGCGGCGCGGGGATCGTGCAGTACGACCGCTTTGCCGCGAACTATCCCGGCCGCTACACGCTGCTCGCGCAGTCAGGCGGCGCCTACGCGCAGTGGGCGGTGCAGGTGAACCCGCGCGACGTGCGCCAGCGCATCGAGGTCACGAGCCGCGGCAACATCAACACGACGCACACCTCCGACCTCTGGCCGTGGACGGGCAAGGACGGCCGCGACTACGTGCTCGTCGGTACGTGGGGCGGTGACGGCTGGGGCCTCGTGTTCGACATCACGGACATGGACAACATCGTCAAGACCGACTCGATCCGGGTCGACGCCCGCACGATCAACGACGTGACGATCTCGCCGGACGGCCGTTATGGCGTGCTCTCGCGCGAAGGCGCGTCCAACCGCGTGAACGGTGTGGTGATCCTCGACCTCGCGGTGCCGGCGCATCCGAAGGTCGCCTCGACGTTCGACACCGAGCTCACCGGCGGCGTGCACAACGTGTTCGCCACCAACGACTACCTCTTCGCGATCTCGGGCGGCTCCAAGTACGTCATCATCGACGTGCGCGACATCACCAAGCCCAAGTACGTGAGCGAGTACCGGCATCCGAACGCCCGCATCCACGACCTCTGGGTCCGCGA
>JANOTB010000034.1:0-3927 GCA_031416115.1 Gemmatimonadota bacterium | reverse complement strand
GGCGAGGCGACGCTCGCCCGGACCGTCCTCGCCGCGCTGCGGCCGGGCATGCTGTGCCTCGCCGATCGCTACTTTCTGGGGTTCGATCTCTGGCAGCAGGCCGCCGCCACGGGGGCGGCGCTGGTCTGGCGGGCCAAGGCCACCCAGCGCTTTCCCGTCGAGGCGCGCTACGCCGATGGCTCTTATCGGAGCACGCTCCGCGCCAACCACCACGGCCGATCGCGCGACCGCACGCCGATTCCGGTACGCGTGATCGAGTACACCTTGCCCGGGGTCCCCGACGCGGAGCCGTCGTATCGCCTCGTCACGACGCTGCGGGATCCCGACACGGCCCCGGCCGCCGAACTGGCCGCGCTCTACCACGAACGCTGGGAGATCGAAACCGCGTTTGATGAACTGAAGACGCATCTGCGGGGCGCCCGCATCGTCCTGCGCAGCAAGACGCCGGAGCTCGTGCGCCAAGAGGCGTACGGCCTGTTGCTGGCCCACTTCGCCGTGCGCGGGCTGATGCACGAGGCGGCGCTGGCCGCCACGCCCACGCCACGCGACCCCGACACGCTGTCCTTCGTGCACGCCGTCCGTGTCCGGCGCCGCACGCTCCCCCGCGTGGCGGCCCTTCCCCCCTGAGGACCAGCCTCGAGCCCTGCGGGCCATCTTGACCGAACTCTGCGACGAGTGGGTGCACTCCAGTCGGGGACGGATCGTCGCCCGAGGCGTCAAGCGGAAGATGAGTAACTTCCCGCTCCGCCCGCGCGGCCGACAACGGTCCCGATTCGTCGACTACACGCCACAAGTTATCTCTAACTGAAGAGTATTGGGGTTAGGCGACCAAAAAGCTCTCGTACTAGGTCAGCCACCAGCCGAGAACCAGGAGCATTGCGAGAATCGTGAAAACGAGAGCACGGTTTCGGTAACGCCATCCAATAGGCGTGAAATCCTCTCGTGCACCGAAGTCCGCCCAGAGCTGTCCTCGCGCGCCACGCCGACCGCCCATCATGTCGCTGATGAGCGTGGAGTCCTTCGATCGATTGGCCAGCGCTCGCAACCCGAACAGTACTGCGCCTAGAACGCAGGCCAAGACGGCGGCGAACAACAGCAATCGCGAACCATCCCGCAGACTCATTCGTTCAGTCTCATAGTGCGTGTGCTCAACGTCGAAGTTGTTGTGAGCGGCGCCCGAGTCCCTATTGCTGGCAGATGCCGCTCGCACAACGAGCGGCCGCGAGTCCCTCTCCGACGAAGCGCATCACCGCCGCCTTAGCCTCGCGGAGCTTGCCCGGAATACTCACAGTCCCGCTCCCAACTGCCGCATTGGTGATGTTGAGAGCAAGAACCGCTCCGCCCTTGACCCCGATTGAACCTCCCGTCACACCTGCAGACTCACTCCCACTGACAGCTACTGATGGAAGCATCGGCGCTGCGGCTGACACGCCGAGTCCAGGACTGGCGTCGGACGCGCCGACAAGGTCATTGAACGATCCGCGCTGAACGCCGAGCTCGGGACCGACGGCAACACCGGCGGCGACACTCGGACCAGCCTGACCGAACGCCATGACGTCTCCCCTGCGGTTTACCGCAAGGCCGAAGGAGAAGTGTGCTCCGAGGGCGCCAAACCCAGCGGCTCCGCTGTAGGCCAAAGTGAGGACGCCACCTCCCTCTTTGCACGCGGGATTCTTCTCATCTGGGCACAACCCGAACGGGTCGCTAAAATTCACCGGATCGCCACCCGCAAACCCATACACATTCGCCCCGCCCGCGATCCCAATCGGGTCCTGCTGCGTACACTGCCCTGACCCACGAAGAAGCCCGGTCGGTCAGGTGCCAACGCGGCTTCACCGCGCCCAGTGCTGAAGCCTGTCGGTCAGGCCGTTCACAAGGGAATGTGCTCGTGCGATTCAGGTCGCTCCGATTGCAAGTCGCCGTCTATCGTCTCGCGTAGACGTAGTCTCCCTCGCCTTCGTCGCTGCCGATGACGCGAAGGCCGGCGCCCCGGAGGATTGCACTGAAGACGGGGGTCGTCGAATCGCGACCGGCCTCTGTGGTGAAGAAGTCGAGTGTGTCGCCGGCGCGGCGGCGGAAGGTCCCGCTATCGCCGCGCACGTGCAACTGAGCTGTGCCTTCGGGACCACAGTTGATGAATAGGCTCTCCGCGTCGATCCACACCGGCGATCGCAGCGACATGTGTCCCCAGAAGGGACGCAGCGAACACGCTCGACGATTCTGCTCGCGCGTCTCGAGGCGTCGGTCGCCGACGCGAGCAAGCGCATACCCCCCATCGACGGCGGTTGTCTGTTGCATATTTGCCCCCGCTGCGCCGGCACAAGCTGCGAATAACGCGATAAGGGCGAATCTAATCCGACGCATTCGCAAACTCCTTTGAACAGAAGGGTTCAGGGCCGATTATCCAGCTTGACGTCGGGCTGAGGATTACGCCGACCACCAAGCCCCTTGCCTGGCATGCTTTGCGTGCGAATCTCGAGATGCAGATGTGTCGGCGTTCCACTGGCGTTGCCCGTGTTCCCTGCCGCTCCGACGGCCTGCCCCGCGCGGACGCTCTCGCCGTTACTCAATGGCGACGCCTGATCCAAGTGAGCGTAGAACGAATGGCTAACCACCTTGCCATCCGCATTCTTGTGTGCAATCTCAACGTAGTTGCCGTACGAGTCTGAGTTGCCGACTGCAGAGACGGAGCCGCCATCAACCGACCTCACTGACTGGCCGCGGAGCGCGAGGATGTCGTTTCCTTGGTGGTTCGTCGTTCCGCCGTCGCGCACAAGGCCGAACTCACCGATCCGCGCGTTCGTTGGGCTTTCGCGAATCACGTTTCTCACTGCCAGCGGCTGGCCACACGGACGACCCGTCAGGGACTGCGGGCAAAGTCCAAACGGATCCGAGTAGTTGACCGGATCCCCACCCGCGAACCCATACACATTCGCCCCACCCGCGACCCCAATCGGGTCCTGCTGCGTAAACTGCCCCGTCCCCGGATCATAGTACCGGTTCCGCCGATACAACATCCCCGTGCTCCCCGCCCCGTCCACCAGCACGGTTCCTGCCCATTGCGGCGTTCCGCCTCCGGTCGTCCCCCAGGGCGACGGCTTGAGATAGACGGTATTCCCTGACGACCACGCGATCGTCACGCACCCGCTGAACACCAGCGTGCAGTCCGCCTTCGCCCCGTCGGTCCACGTCGAGCTCTCGGCCAGCCCGCGCCAGTCGTACGAGGGCACCCGTCCGTCCACCGTCACGATCGGCTTGTCGATCCCGCCGGCGTGCACGTACCCTGCCTTCCCCCAGAGGACGCCCGTGCTCGTCAATGCGTCCAGCTGACTCGCCGTCTGCGCGTCGCCGCCGTCCACGCGGAGTTCATAGAGCACCTGGTCGCCGTCCCAGACCGTGCGTTCGACGTAGCCGGCGCAGGTCCCGACATTGCAGAGGGTCGAGTTGGGATTGCCGTTGTTCCCGCGCCGGGACCGCGACAACACGCGTCGGCCGAGCGCGTCATACCGGAACTCCTCCCACGCGCCGGACCGCCCCGCGTCGGCGGCGTGATACTTCTGCACGGCCACCAGTCGATTGTCGGCCGCATAGTAGTTGCGGGTGGCGATGTAGTACCGATCCGCAATGGCCGCCTGATTCTGGTAGACGGAGCCGGACCGGATCGCGTTCCCCGCCAAGTCATACTTGACGTAGGTCGTGTCGGTGTACATGGTATCGGGCACCGGTAGCACCGGGGTCTTCCGTTGCAACGCACCGTTGATGTCGAACGCCGAGACCACGGGGAAGTGACTCGTCTGACTCCCGACGTCCGAACGGGAGCGGAACACCTCGCCCATCGCGGTCGTCCGGAACTGCTCGGCTTCCCACCGGACCGTGTTCGGCACCCACTTCTCGGACGAGACCACCGCACCGAGGCCAGAGTAGGTG
>JANOTB010000033.1:0-2288 GCA_031416115.1 Gemmatimonadota bacterium | reverse complement strand
CCTGCTCACCGACAGCGGCACCAACGCGATGAGCGACCGCCAGTGGGCCGGCATGATGCTCGGCGACGAAGCCTACGCGGGCTCTGAGAACTTCTACCATCTCGAGGACGCGATCCACCGGTACTACGGCTACGAGCACCTTGTGCCGACGCACCAGGGACGCGGCGCCGAGAACCTGATCTCGCGCACCGCGATCACACCGGGGCAGTTCGTGCCGGGCAACATGTACTTCACCACCACGCGGCTGCACCAGGAGATGGCCGGTGGCACGTTCGTGGACGTGATCGTGGACGAAGCGCATGACCCGCAGAACCGCAACGACTTCAAAGGGAACATCGACCTCGCCAAGCTCGACGCGCTCGTGAAGCGCGAGGGCGCTGCCAAGATCGCCTACATCTCGCTCGGCGCCACGGTGAACATGGCGGGCGGGCAGCCGGTCGCGATGGCCAACGTGAAGGCGCTCCGCAGCTGGTGCGACACGCACAAGGTCCGGCTCTTCCTCGACGCCACGCGGGCGGTGGAGAACGCCTTCTTCATCCAGGAGCGCGAGGCCGGCTACGCCGGCAAGAAGGTCGCAGAGATCCTCAAGGAGTTCTGTTCGTACACCGACGGTGCGTGGATGAGCGCCAAGAAGGACTCGCTCGTGAACATCGGCGGCTGGGTGGCGGTGAACGAGTTCGCGCTCTTCGAGGAGCTGCGCAACCTCGTGGTGGTGTTCGAGGGACTCCATACCTACGGCGGACTCGCCGGCCGCGACATGGAAGCAATGGCCATCGGCATCGGCGAGTCGGTGCAGGACGACTACATCCGGTCACGCATCGGCCAGGTGCGCTACTTGGGCCAACTGCTCGAAGAGTGGGGCATCCCGATGATGGAGCCCATAGGTGGGCACGCGATCTTCCTCGACGCGCGGCGATTCTACGCGCAGCTCACACAGGACCAGTTCCCGGCGCAGACGCTCGCGGCCGAACTCTATCTGGACAGCGGGATCCGCGCGATGGAGCGCGGGATCGTGAGCGCGGGGCGCGATGCGACGACCGGCGACCACAACCGGCCGAAGCTCGAGCTCACGCGGCTCACGATCCCTCGACGCGTGTACACGCAGGCGCACATGGACGTGGTGGCGGAGTCGGTGAAGGCGATCTTCGACAAGCGCGAGCAGGTGAAAGGGCTCAAGCTGAACTACGAGCCCAAGTACCTGCGATTCTTCCAGGCGCGGTTCGAGCCGATCTGAGTGCGCCGCGCACCTACCGTGCGCCATGCCGAGTTGCATTTCTCATTCCGCCGAGCGTACGCTATGGGCATGCCTGCCAGCACGGATCGCTACTGGACCCCGGCCGATCTCGATCTCCGCCCCGAGCCCATGGCGGTCGTCGAACCCGATCTCGTGGTCTTCCGCGACCAGATGTCTCGCCGGACCAAACTCGATGACATGGCTGGCGTATCGGTGCTGGTCGAGGTGCTCAGCCCCAGCACAGCCAAGCGAGACCGAGGGATCAAGCGCCAGTTCTATCAGCGCGCCGGCGTCGCCGAATATTGGATCGTCGACCTCGACAGCCGCGTGGTGGAGCGCTGGCGTCCGGGCGATGTCGGTCCTGAGGTGCTGCACGACGTGCTGAAGTGGGTCGACGATGCGACAGGTGCGCTGTGTTCGATGGACCTGCTCGCGTTCTTCTCGGAGGTCTGTGGCGACGACTCCTCCGCGTCGGCGCAGTTGCAATCCACGCCGAAGTGAGAGAACCGCGTCAGCGCTCGAACACGACCTTGCCACCCACCATGGTCATCAGGACCTTCGCGTCGCGGATCTGCTCCGGCGCGATGCGCGTGAGATCGCGGTCGATCATGACGAGGTCGGCGAGCATTCCCGCCTTGAGCACGCCGCGCTCGAGCTCTTGGAACCCCGCGTACGCCGCCGTCGCCGTGTAGGCGCGCAACGCCTGCTCCACCGTGATCCGTTCCTGCGGGACCCAGCCGCCGGGGTTCGCGTCGTCGAGCGTGCGGCGCGTGACCGCAGCGTAGATGCCCTCGAGCGGCGTCGGCGGCGCGACGAACCAGTCGGAGCCGAATGCGACCTTTGCCCCCGCGGCGAGTAGCGACTTGAAGGCATAGGTGCCTTTCGCGCGCTCGGAGCCGATCACTCGGTCGGCCCACCGGCCGTCGTCGATCGCGTGGTACGGCTGCATGGACGCGATCACGCCGAGCGGTGCGAAGCGCGTGATGTCGGCGGGGGCGATGTGCTGGGCGTGCTCGATCCTGAAGCGGCGATCACGCGGGCCGTTCTCCTGCGC
>JANOTB010000032.1:0-31753 GCA_031416115.1 Gemmatimonadota bacterium | reverse complement strand
CGTCGGTCACGCCGCGCTCGCCGTGCGACATCCGTTCGCGCGCCTGACCGGCCACTGAATCGTGAAGCGCACGCATCCGCTGCTCCGTCGCACGCCGTTCAGCGAAGAGCGCGCGCTCGATCGAATCGAGTTGGGCCAGCTGGCGCGGCGAGAGATCGAGCAGACGCCGCGCGTTGAGGATGTGGGTGACGCTGGCGTTCGGAATCGCACGCGCGGCACCGGGTCCACCGGGGCCGCCAGGGCCACTGGGACTGCCGTGGCCGCCGGGACCGTGCGCCAGAGCCTGCGCGCCGAGTGCGAGCGGCGCGACGAGCGCGCCAAGGAGGGCGAAGTGTCGGAACCTCTGCTGCATGTTCTGCTCCTGAGTCATTGGCTGGCGGGGGCGCTGTTCACAATGGAAGACGCCGCGCCGAGGCCCGCGTTAACTTCCGCTCCCTCATGATCGCCTTCCACGACCGTCCGCGCTTCCCGCAGGGCTTTCGGTGCGCCTCGCGCAACGTCGGGCTCAAGCCCGCCGCGAAGGACCTCACGCTCTTCGTGAGCGACGTCGAGGCGCACGCGGCCGCCGTGTTCACGCGCAACCATTTTCCGGGCGCGCCGATCATCCTCGGCCGCGAGACGATCCGCGGCGGCAGGCTCAAGGCGATCGTCGCGAACAGCAAGGTCAGCAACGTCGCCACCGGTGCGCGCGGCGTCGGTGAAGATGTAGCTGAGCATCGTCGCCATGTTCGGCTCGATCATCCCGGAACCCTTCGCCACCCAGGTGATCGTCGCATCGCCCACGCTCGCAGAGAGCGCCTTCGGATGCGTATCGGTCGTCATGATCCCTTCGGCGCCGACGAGCGGATCGTCCTGCAAGTCCGCGGCCATTCCACGGATGCCGGTCTCGATCTTCTCCACCGGCAGTTGCACGCCGATCACTCCGGTCGAACTCACGAGCACGCGATCCGCACTCGTACCGAGCTCGGCGGCCGCAGCGGCCGCCATGCGCCGCGCGTTCTCCACGCCGCGCACGCCGGTGGCGACGTTGCTCACCTTGCTGTTGGCCACGATCGCCGTGAGCCTGCCGTCCCTGATCGTCTCACGCCCGAGGACGATCGGTGCACCGGGGAAATGATTGCGTGTGAAGACCGCAGCCGCGCTCGCCTCCACGTCGCTCACGAAGAGCGTGAGGTCCTTCGCGACGGGCTTGAGACCAACATTGCGACTGGCACAGCGGAAGCCACGCGGGAACCTGGGTGATGCATGGAAGCTCGTCATGGCGGTGAAGATTAACATGGCCGGGTCGGCGGCGTCTCCTCTGTGAGCGAGGCGATCCCGCCACGCACGTACCTCTGGAGCGCAGCATGATACGCATCGTTCGCAGTCTCGCAGTGGCGTTGGGCACGGTACTCATCGTCGCGCCGGGCCCGCTCTCGGCGCAGCGCGCTCCGGGGGCCGACGTCGAGCGACCGGGTTCGGTCTCGCGTCTGCTCAACGCACGCCGGCAGCTCGACCTGTCGCCGCGGCAGCTCATCCAACTCGACTCGCTCGAGCGGATCCAGTACGCGGAGCGCAAGCAGTTCAACGAGCGTATGCACGGCGCACGGGACTCGATGTCGATGCGTGCGCGGTCGGGTGCACGCACGCGCGGCGCACGCGACTCGATGCAGGCGCAGGCCCGCGCCCGCATGGAGGCCGAGCGTCCACAGCTCGAGCAGCGCCGCCGTCGCGATTCGAGCCTGAGCGCAGCCGCAGAGCGGATCCTCAACGACACCCAGCGGCAGAAGGTGCGCGAGCTGACGGCGGAACGTCGTGGCTACGAGCGCGGGATGCGCGAGTCGCGCGCTCCGCGTGGCGATCAGCCGCGTGCCGGGATGCGTGGCGGTCTGCCGCGTGCCAGGATGCGTGGTGGTCCTGGCGACATGGCTCCGCGCCGTCCCCCCACTGAGCAGCCAGGCGGCCGGTAGGCACGCCGAAAGGAGAGGTTCCAACGGCGTCGGGTCGCTCTCGCGGCACGACGCCCTTGTATTGCGCGCGGCACGCTCTGCTCACAGTTTCACTGCGTCAACCGACCCCTTGCAATGGAGCCCGCGTGAACGACCCTCATCCCGAAGCCACGCCCGAGAAAGCCACGATCATCGATGATCTGATCGAGATCTGGACCTCCCCCAGTGCGGTCTTCGCGCGCCGTGCGGAATCGGGGTTCTTCCTGATGATGTGCATCATGACGGTCGTGATCGGTGCGCTCTTCGTCGCCAACCGCGGCGTGCTGGAGGGCGTCGTGGACGCGGAGATGAATCGTCGGTTCGCCGAGGCCGCCGCGCAGGGCCAGACCGTGCCACCCGAGGCCATCGCGATGGCGAAGAAGTGGGGTGGCATCATCGGGACGTTCGGCGCCTTCGTTGGTGTGCCGATCGGTGTGCTCCTCGTCGGTCTCGGCACCTGGATCACCGGGAAGATCGTCGGGGCCGACGACGAGTTCGGTTACGGCAAGGCGGCGATGATCGCCGCCTATTCCTTCGCGCCGAAGATCATTTCGATGCTCACGGTGACGGTCCAGGGCCTCCTCATCGACACGAACACGATCACGAGCCCGTATCAGATCTCGACGAGCGTCGCCCGCTTCCTCGATCCCAACATGAGTGCGGGCCTCCTCGCGCTGGCGGGGCGCGTCGACATCTTCACGGTCTGGAGCAGCGTCCTCATCGGCATCGGGGTCGCGGTCGTCGGCAAGACGTCGCGCGGGCGGATCCTCCCGGCTGCTGCGGTGATCTGGGTGATCGGATCGGTCCCCGCGTTCTGGCAGATCCTGATGGGTGCGTTGCGCGCCACGGCGTAGCAGCGGGCGCGGCGGCCGGCCTTGACGTCGGTCTACGGCAACCGCGTCGCGAAGCAGTGCTTCTCACCCACCTCGATCTCCGTCCGGTCCACCTTCTGGTACCGTGCGATCTTCTCGGGGTACGTGATGAGCGGCACCCGCTCGAACCCGCAGCTCAGGAACAGCTCGTCGGAGAACGAGACGGCGAAGAGTTCCGTGTACCCACGCGTGCGCGCAAGCTCCACGCCGGCCGCGATTAGCTGCCGCCCATAGCCCAGCCCGTGCGCGTCCTGCTCCACCGCAAGCGAGATGATCTCCGCCACGCTCGGGCTGTACTCGTCGAGCGAGACACAGCCAAGGATCCCGCCACTCGCGTCGCGCAGTACGCGGTAGTCGCCCAGGTGATTGGCCGCGAACTCGTGCGTGCGCGCGAGCGTGAGGCCGGCGGCCGAATAGCGGTTGTTGAGCGAGAGCAACGACAGGATGTCGGTCTCGTTCGCGCGTGTGATGCGGGTGCTGAGGGTGCTCATCGCTCCACCGCCTCGAGCCGCGTGAGGGCGATCCGGATCGGGATGATCGTCGCGGCAACGCACAGCAGGGCCGCCGCGCCGAATCCCAGCACCATCTCGGTCGGGTCGGCCGCCGTGCCGAACGCCTTCGCCGAGAGATACCCGTAGACCGGCCGCGCCTCAAGGATCACCACGCCCCCGATCACCACGACCGACGCCATCATGTACAGCAGTCCGCCGAAGCTCGTCGGGATCTGCGCCGCGTTCTCGGTCTCGAACTGCGGGAACATCGTGCCGAATCCGATCGCTAGGCCCGAGAGCGCGAACGTCAGCATGGTGATGCTCGCCACCGAGACGAAGAACATGAAGTCGGTCACCTCGAGCATGTAGTTCGTCACGCCGACGATCGCGAGCGCGAGGACCAACAGCGGCGTCGTCCCGACCCAGAACTTGGCCCAGAGCAGGTCGCGCACCTGCATCGGGCTCGAACGCAGCAGCCAGAGCGTGCGCCCCTCGAGTGAGACGCCCGGAAAGATGAACCGCGCAGCGATCGACGCCAGCACGAACCCCGCCAGCACGAGATTCAGGAACGGCACCACATTCACGAGGAAGAACGTGATCCCCTCGCCCTTGAGCGGCAGGTACTTGATGTTGAACACGTAGACGACCACGAGCACCGCGAGCAGGATCAGTTGTGACCACTGCGTCGTGTCGCGGAAGAAGAGCCGGAGCTCCTTGAGCACGAGCTCGCGCTTGAGCGTTCCGAATGGCGAGAGCACCAGATCGCCGATCTTCGTCATGACGCCGCCACCCTTCACGAACTTCTGCGCGCTCTCCTGCGCCTTGCTGAAGCCGTCGAGATAGAGCCACCGGTGCAGCAGCGCACCGAGCACGAACACCGCGGCCGCAGTCGACCACAGCAGGTAGAGCGACAACCAGTCGGGCTCGCCGTTCAGGAATCCCATCGTCGCCTTCTGCACCCACTCGCTCGGCAGCAAGGGCGAGGTCGGCGTGCGCAGCACCGCGATGAAGTCGATCAGTGAGCGAAAGCCCTCGGGGCGCGCCAGCCGCTCCGGGCGGATCAAGCGGAACAGCAACACGATGCCGCCCGCCGTCAGCACCGCGATCACCGAGAGGATGTCGCGCGTGCGCCGCGCAGGGAAGACATTGACCAGCGTGAGCGTGACGGCGCTCCCCACCACCGCCGGGATGATGAACAACGGCAACATCATCGCGATCACGAGCAACGGGAAGCCGTAGCCGCCGTCGTACACGAGTCCGTACGCCGAGAACATCGGGACCGACACGAGCAGCACCATCCAACTCGACGCGATCACCGTTTCGAGCAGTTTCGCCCCATACAGCCGCAGCCAGTCCACCGGCGCCGACACGAGCATGTCGAGGTCCTTCGCGAGGAAGAAGCTCGACAATGCCGTGATCACGTTCGAGAGCAAGAGCAGCGACGTGAAGCCCAGCAGGATCAGGCCGAGCAGCTTGCCCGCGAGCAGTTGTCCGATCTCCTCGACGCCGCGGAAATACGTCAGCAGGCGATAGAGCACCCCGAAGATCATCGCCCAGAACATGATGCCGACGAATCCGAGGATCGCGAAGCGCGCGCCGCGTCCCTTCTCGCCCTGCATGCTCCGCGCGCGCGCCGTGAGCCACTTGGGGAGCAGCAGGTGCAGCAGCGGCGGGTCAGGGAGCAGCCCCACCACGGGCTGGCTTCCACTCGCGCGCGGCGGCAGGACCGCGCCGAGGTCAGGCATCGAGGACATCGATCAGATTCCGCGCCGCGTTCTCGCCCGTCAGCCGCAGGAAGATCTCCTCCAGACCGCGCTCGCCGCCCTGCAGATCGCGCCGCAGGTCGCTCATCGTGCCGTACGCCTTGATCTTCCCGTTCACGATGATCGCGAGCCGGTCGCACAGCGACTCGGCCACTTCGAGCGTGTGCGTCGAGAAGATGATCGTGTGCCCACGATGCGTGTACTCACGGAACAGGTCCTTGAGGATGCGCGCCGCCTTGGGGTCCAGCCCGACCATCGGTTCGTCCACGACGATCACCGCCGGACGATGCACGAACGCGCTCGAGATGATGAGCTTCTGCCGCATCCCGTGCGAGTAGCTCTCCACCAGCTCGTCGCGCCACTCCTCGAGGTCGAAGAGTGCCAGCAGTTCGCGCGCGCGGTGCTCGACGTCGTCACCCTTCTGGTCGTACAGTCCAGCGACGAAGCGCAGGAACTCGGCGCCCGTGAGCTTCTCGTAGATGAACGGCCGGTCGGGGATGAAACCGAGCTTCGACTTGGCGGTGATCGGATCGGCGCGCATGTCCACCCCGGCGACGCGGATCGTGCCGGCGGTCGGCTTGAGGATGCCGGCGATCATGCGCAGCGTGGTCGTCTTGCCGGCGCCGTTGGGCCCGAGGAAGCCGAAGAGTTCGCCCTTCGGTACCACGAGGTCGATGTCGTCGACGGCGGTGAAGTCGCCGTAGCGCTTGGTGAGCTTCAGGAGTTCGATCATCGCGCGTCCAACACCTCGATCCGAAGGGTGCCGACCAGGCGCAGGAGTTCCCCCTGCCGGGTGAGTCCGCCGCGGACGAAGCGCAGGTGCGCCGCGTCGGCAGGGAACTGCCCGAAGGTGGGATCGACCGCGACCCAGTCGCGCAGCCGGATCTCCGGCCACGCATGGTAGTAGAACTTGCCGTTCACATACGCGAGTCCGGTCGCGATCCGCGTGGGGATCCCCACGGCGCGCGCGAGGGCGGTGAAGAGCTGCGTGTGCTCGTTGCAGTCGCCGCGCCGGGTGCGCAACACTTGCACCGCGCTGGGTAGGGAGATCGTGATCTCCTTGGCCAGCGAGTCGTACACCCACCTGTTGATCCGTTCCGCGACCACGCGCGGATCGCGCTCGTTGCCGGCGATCCGCACCGCGAGCGCCACGATCGCCGGGTCATTCGACTGCAACAGCGGCTCACTCGCGAGCTCGGCCGCGAAGCGCTGACGGAATCCCGGCGCGCGCGTCGCCAGCGACCAGTCGGCCGAGAGCACCTCGCCGGTCTCGCGCGTCACCGTGAGATCATTGCCCACGCGGCGCTGACGACCGCCCTGCAGGTCGAAGCCGTCGAGTGAGGTCCCACTCAGGCGCACCCGCAGTCGCGACGGACCGTCCCGCCCGGGCAGTGCGCCGGCGGCGATCGCCGTGCCCTCGAGCAGGTCACCGACCGTGCTGCCGCGTGCACCCGCGCCTGCCACCGCTCCAGCCGCGGCACGCGCAGCGGCACCCGATGCTCCAGTCGCGCGCCGCCAGTTCTCGAACGCGATCTCGTACGCGACCCGCTTGAGCGTGATCCCGCCCGGTTGTGTCGACTGCACCACGCGCCCCTGCGCATCGACCCAGCCATTGAATCCCTGGCCCTCGGTCGGCACGAGGTTCCAGGCGCGCACCGTGTCGGTCAGCGCCGGCACGAAGCGCTTCGCGGTCGAATCGTATCGCGCGCTGTCGACCACCGAGAAGAGCGACTCGGCGGCGAACCGCAACGTCAGGTCCCTGGTCGACATCGTCGTGGGGTCGAAGCTCGCGATAGTGACCGTCTTCCCCACCTGCGGATCGCGCACGAGCATCGCCACCACGGGGATCAGCGTCGGCAGGAGGATCGGCCCCTGCACCACGAGTCGCTGCGAGTCGACCGGCTGCCCAGGCACCCTCATCACGAACGCGACCGCGCTGTCGCCGTCGGCGCGCCCGGTGATGCTCATCGGCGCGACCGAGTTCTCGACCGACACGTCGAACGTCTTGAGCGCGAGCGCACGCGAGAGCGTGATCACCGAGCGCGCGGTCGCGCGGACCTGCTGTCCCGCCACGGGAAGGTCGGCCGTGAAGAAGTCGGTCACTTCGAACTGCGTCGACGCCGTGTCGATCGTCGTCGACGCGTACCCGATCTGCCGACCCTGCTGCTCCACCACATAGAAACTCGTACTCGGCCCCAGTCGCAGCGCCGCCTCGGCGAGGATCGCCGCGCTCTCGCGGAAGAACTCCCGTCGCACGAGCATCCCCACGCCGGCGACCCAGGCCGCGAGGATCACCACCGCGGCAATGGTACGCTGACGCCCGCGCTGCGGCGCCGGATGCGCCGGGCGTTGTGGTGCGGAGCTCGCAGTGTTGGTCAGAATCGTCATGCGCGTTGGGCGTCCCGGGATCGACGGTAGAACTGCGCCGCCTCGGTCGAACGCCCGAGCCGGTCGAGAACGATCCCGACACCCTTGAGCGCGCGCCAGTGCTCGGGCTCCAGCTCGGCTGCGCGCTGGAAGGCCGCGAGTGCACCCGGCAGGTCATCGGTCTGGTTGAGCGCCTCGGCGATGAAGTACTGACCCACCGCATTGTCGGGCGCCAACGCGATGCCGCGACGCAGCGGCTCGATCGCGTCGCGGTAGCGAGCACGCCGGCAGGCGAGGATCCCCGTTTGCAGCTGCACCTCCGCCGCGTCGGGTCGGAGTTTGGCGGCGAGTTTGATCATCTGCTCCGCGTCGTCATAGCGGAGCTTCACGCCGAGTGCGCTCGCCCGGGCGCAGGTGACCGCGAAGAGGTCGGCCCCAGCCGCCTCAGCGGCGTCGAGCACGGTGAGCGCGACGGTCGCGTCACCCTTTTTTTCGAGCGCACCGGCATACGCCAGCGCCCGCGCGGTGTCGCCCGGAGTCTGCTCGAACGCGAGCCGGAGTGCTTCGATCGTCGGTCGCATCGCTCGCGAAACAGGCGCCGGCTCCGCGCGATGCCCAGCAGGCATGGTGATCGTTGCGGCAACGTGGCCACTCGCCGGATGCTGTCGCACTGTCGGCCGTGGATCGATCTGCGCACGGATCGGGTGGATCGGCGTCGCCTTGCTCGTCGGCGCCGCGACCCCGTCGATCCGCTTGGCGACGAACTTCGGCTCTTCAAGCTCGCTGTCGTCGTACGACCACTCCCCGCACACCGGCGGCTCGCGCACCGGGATGATCACGACCTCGTCGTCGGGGCCGTAGATCTCCACGGGCAGCATGGGGATACCCTCGAACATGCCGAGCGGGAGCTGCTCGGGGTCCGGCGCGGAGCCGGGCTCGGGGCGGTCTAAGGGATCGGACAACGACGGAGATGGAATGGGAGATGTGAGATGGGGGAACACCTGCCAACGCGAAATCTAGCGCCGGGAGAGGCACTGCCACGCCCTACCCAGGCAGGACGCACGCTGGCCGACGCCTCACCTCGCATCCGTCAGTCGCCGTCCCTTCCATAAACCGGCCCGCCCGTTGAAATTGCCTGACTATGCCCGGTGACTCCCTGATCGTACGCGGTGCCCGCGAGCACAATCTCAAGAACATCGACGTCACGATCCCCCGGGATAAGCTGACGGTCATCACCGGGCTGTCGGGTAGCGGCAAGTCGTCGCTCGCGTTCGACACGATATTCGCCGAAGGCCAGCGCCGCTACGTCGAGTCGCTCTCCGCCTATGCCCGGCAGTTCCTCGGGCTCATGGAGAAGCCCGACGTCGATGCGATCGAGGGACTCTCTCCCGCGATCTCGATCGAGCAGAAGACGGCCGGTGCGAATCCGCGGTCCACCGTGGGCACCGTCACCGAGATCTACGACTACCTCCGCCTGCTCTACGCGCGCGCCGGCACGCCGCACTGCTCCAACTGCGGCCGCTCCGTTTCCAAGCAGACGCCCGCGCAGATCGCTGACATCGTCCTCACCTGGCCGAGCGGCATCAAGATCGAGATCCTCGCGCCGCTGGTGCGTGGCCGCAAGGGCGAGTTCCGCGACCTCTTCGAGGATGCGCGCAAGCAGGGCTTCGTGCGCGCCATGGTCGACGGCGTCCTGATCGACCTCGCTGAACCGCCCAAGCTCAATCGCAAGATCAATCACGACGTCTCCGTGGTCGTCGACCGCCTCGTCGTGCGCGCCGCAGACCGCGGACGGCTCACCGATTCGCTCGAGACCGCACTGCGGCTCGCTGACGGGCTGGTCGAGGTCGTGCGTCGCGATGCCTCCAAGCCGGTCACGCAACTCTTCAGCGAGAAGTACGGCTGCCCCGACTGTGGCATTTCCATGCCCGAGCTCGAGCCGCGCCACTTCTCCTTCAACTCGCCCTTCGGCGCCTGCCCGACCTGCAGCGGACTCGGCACCAAGCGCACCGCGAGCCCCGAGCTCATCCTCGGCGATCCGTCGATCTCCATCCTCGAGGGCGTGATCCTCCCTTGGGGTGAGCCCGACGGTTACCTGCGCCGCGTGATCCTCCCCGGTCTCGCCAAGCAGCTCAAGTTCGAGCTCAACGCGCCCTGGGGCGAACACCCCGACCGCGTCAAGTTCGAGCTCCTCTTCGGCACGTCCAAGAAGAAGGGTGAGGATGAATCGCGCTGGGAGGGCATCCTCTCCAACGTGCAGCGTCGGTACACCGAGACCACCTCCGACTCCATCCGGAGCGAGCTCGAGGCGTACATGGTCGTGGCCGAGTGCCCCGACTGCAACGGCAAGCGACTCAAGAAGGAATCGCTCGCGGTCACGATCCACGGGCGCAACGTCGGGGAGTTCACCGAGTGCTCGGCTGCCGACGCGCTCGCGTTCGCCCTGAGCGTCCCCGTGCGTGGCAACGGCAAGCCGGGACTCGACGAGGGCATCGCCGGTCCGATCCTGAAGGAAGTGAGCGAGCGGCTACGTTTTCTCGTGGACGTCGGGCTCGACTACCTCACGCTCGACCGCTCGGCCGAGTCGCTCTCGGGCGGCGAAGCGCAGCGCATCCGCCTCGCGACGCAGATCGGCTCGCGACTCGTCGGCGTGCTCTATATCCTCGACGAGCCGAGCATCGGCCTGCATCAGCGCGACAATGCTCGACTGCTCGACACGCTCAAGCGGCTGCGCGACCTCGGCAACACGGTTCTCGTGGTCGAGCATGATGAGGAGACGATCATGGCGGCCGATCACCTGATCGACCTCGGTCCGGGCGCCGGCAAGCATGGCGGTGAGGTGATCGCCGAGGGCACGGTCGCCGAAGTGATGAAGGTCGAGAAGAGCGTGACCGGACAGTATCTCACCGGCAAGCGTTCGATCCCCATGCGCGCCGCGCGCCGCCCGCGCGACCCCAAGCGCGTGCTGCGCATCGAGGGGGCCGCCGAGCATAATCTGCAGAAGGTGGACGCCGAGTTCCCGCTCGGACTCTTCGTCGCCGTGACCGGTGTCTCGGGTTCGGGGAAGAGCACGCTCGTGGAGGACATCCTCCAGAAGAGCCTCTCGCGCCATTTCTTCCGAGCTCGTGTCCTCCCGGGGTTGCACAAGCGCATCCTCGGGCTTGAGCACCTCGACAAGGTGATCGACGTCGATCAGTCACCGATCGGTCGCACGCCGCGCTCCAATCCGGCCACGTACACGGGTCTCTTCACGCCGATCCGCGAACTCTTCGCCGAGATGCCCGAGGCCAAGTTGCGCGGCTACGGCCCCGGTCGCTTCTCGTTCAACGTGAAGGGTGGCCGCTGCGAGGCCTGTCAGGGCGATGGCCTTGTGAAGATCGAAATGCACTTCCTCCCCGACGTCTACGTCACCTGCGAACAGTGCCGCGGCAAGCGATACAACCGCGAGACGCTCGACGTGAAGTTCCGCGGCATGAGTATCTCAGAGGTGCTGGATCTCACCGTCGAGGACGCGCTCGCGGTCTTCGAGAATCAGCCGCGCATCCATCACAAGCTCGCGACGCTCAACGACGTCGGACTCGGCTACATCCACCTGGGTCAGAGCGCGACGACGCTCTCCGGCGGTGAGGCCCAGCGCGTGAAGCTCGCGACCGAACTGAGCAAGCGCGACACCGGGCGCACGCTCTACATCCTCGACGAGCCGACCACCGGGCTCCACTTCGAGGACGTCCGCGTCTTGCTCGACGTCCTGCACAAGCTCGTCGACCGCGGGAACACCGTACTCGTGATCGAACACAATCTCGACGTGATCAAGACGGCCGACTGGATCGTCGACCTCGGGCCCGAGGGCGGGTCCGGAGGTGGGCTGATCGTCGCCGAAGGGACGCCCGAGCAGGTGGCGAAGGTGAAAGGGTCCTACACCGGCCACTACTTGGCGAAGGTGCTCCAGAAGAGTTGAGCGTCGCGCGCCGGGGCACGCTCGACCGTTAAGTTCCCCCCCATGGTCTCCATCCTCGACATCATCGGCCCCGTCATGGTCGGGCCCTCCTCCAGCCACACCGCCGGCGCCTGCCGTCTCGGGCTCATCGCCCGTGACCTCGTCGCCGGTACGCCCGAGTCCGCGCTCATCGAGCTCCACGGCTCCTTCGCCCGCACCGGCGAAGGGCACGGAACCGACAAGGCGATCGTCGGCGGCCTGCTCGGCTTCCGCCCCGACGACGAGCGTCTGCGCGACGCACTCACGATCATGGAGAAGGAAGGTCTCGACTTCCGATTCGAGAAGACCACGCTCGGCGACGAACCAGAGGTGCATCCCAACTCGGTCCGCATCACCGTCAAGCGGCAGCACCGTCAGCACGTGATGCTCGGTGCCTCGCTCGGCGCCGGGCGCATCAAGGTCTCGCAGATCGACGGCTATCCGGTCGAGGTCGACGGCTCGCACCACACCATCGCGGTGGTCGCCGAGGATGTGAAAGGGAGCGTCGCTCGCATCACCGGCATCCTGAGTGACGACGGCGTGAACATCGCCACGCTCCGCCTTACACGAAAACACCGCGGTGGCGACGCGTTCATGGTGATCGAGGTCGACGAGCCGCCCGGCGACAACGTCGGCGCGGACCTCCGTGCGCTTCCCTGGGTGCGCTGGACGCACCGTATCGACAAGGTCGGCGGCTGATGTATCACTCGCTGCATGACGCGATCCGCGACGCCGAGGCGCGCGGCGTCTCGCTCGCCACGGTCGCGCTCGAGATCGAGTCGCGCGACCAGGGCCGCACCATCGAGGACATCCGTTCGGTGCTCGGTCGCGCCCTCGCGGTGATGCGTCATTCGGTGGAGCAGGGGCTCACCGGCGATCTCCGGTCCAACTCCGGATTGGTCGGTGGCGACGCCGCGAAGCTCCGCACCGGCCCTGCCGGTCCGCTCGCCGGCACTGTGTTCCGCGACGTGCTCATGCGCGCGCTCGCCGTGCAGGAGGTCAACGCGGCCATGGGAGTGATCGTCGCGGCGCCCACCGCCGGCGGCGCTGGCGTGCTCCCGGCTGTGCTCCTCGGGATCGCGAAGCAGAAAGGCTTCACCGACGACCAACTGATCAGTGCGCTCGCGACCGCGGGACTCATTGGCGCGGTCGTCGCGCACCGCGCGTCGCTCTCCGGCGCCGAGGGCGGGTGCCAGGCCGAGACCGGCGCGGCCGCCGGAATGGCCGCGGGCGCCGCGACGGAGATGCTCGGCGGGACGCCCTCGCAGGCGGGCCATGCCGTCGCCCTCGCGCAGCAGGGCACGCTCGGCCTCGTGTGCGATCCGCTCGGCGGGCTCGTCGAACTGCCGTGCGTCTTTCGCAACGCGACCGGCGCGGCGATCGCGCTCGCGGCGATCGAGATGGCCATGGCCGGCATCACCTTCGCCATTCCCGCCGATGAGGTCATCGACACCATGGGCGAGATCGGCCGCGAGATGGATGTGCGGTATCGCGAGACCGCGGGTGGAGGCCTTGCCGCGACTCCCACCGGACGGCGGCTCGCCAAGGAACGGCTCGTCCAGATCAAGCGGGTGTGATCACCGCACTGCCAGATGACGTCCATGCGTGCCGGGCCGTGATCGCGTGGACGAAGTAGAGGAAGAACTGGCGTAACCACCTGCAACAGTGAAACTTTCCCACACGGCCCCGTCGTACGCGAGGTCGTCCCCTTACCATGGGTCGGAAATGATCTCGCCCGAACAGATCGAAGGCTTCCTCGGTCGCCTCGCTTCCGAAGGCGCCTCCTACAACGAGATCGAGCCGGGCCTCTGGGCCATCCATCCCGGCGGCGAGCTCGACATGACCGTCGTCATCCACCACTCGCCGCCGGTCGTCGTGCTGCGCGTGAAAGTGATGACGCTCCCAGCCGAATCGACGTCGGCGGCCAAGCTCTATCGCCGCCTCCTCGAGCTCAACGCGACCGACCTCCTCCATGGCTCCTACGGGATCCAGAAGGGCGAGGTCGTGCTCACCGAGGCGCTCGAACTCGCCCATCTCGACTTCGAGGAGTTCCTCGCGAGCTACGAGAGCATCACCCTGGCCCTCGCGTCGCACCTGCGCGAGCTGGCGACCTTCAAAGAGGCGCGCTGACCATGGGCATCTTCGACCGGCTGGCCACGCTCCTCAAGTCCAACATCAACGACCTGATCTCCAGGGCGGAAGATCCGGAGAAGATGCTGGATCAGATCGTGACCGACATGCGCAACCAGCTCGCGCGTGCCAAGCAGCAGGTGGCCGCAGCGATCGCCGACGAGAAGCGTCTCAAGGACCAGGCGGAGGCCGAGTACAAGGCGGCCGCCGACTGGGAGAACAAGGCGATGCTCGCCATCAAGGAAGGGCGTGACGACCTCGCCAAGCAGGCGCTGGTGCGGCAGTCCGAGCACGACGAGCATGCGCGTACGCTCGAGACCACCTGGCAGTCCCATCAGGCCGAGACCGAGAAGCTCAAGAACTCCCTCCGCGACCTCAACGACAAGATCGAAGAGGCCAAGCGCAAGAAGAACCTCCTGCTCGCCCGTCAGCGCCGCGCGCAGGCGCAGCAGAAGATCTCGGAGACCATGTCGTCCATGTCGGAGAAGTCGGCCTTCGAGGCCTTCGCCCGCATGGAGGACAAGATCACGAGCAACGAACGCCTGATCAAAGCGAGCTCGGAGATCGACGAGGAATTCTCGGGCGATCGCCTCGCACACGACTTCAAGCGTCTCGAGAAGTCGGCAGGCTCCGCGAGCGCCGACCAACAGCTCATGGCACTCAAGCAGAAGATGGGTCTGCTCGGCTCCGGTACCTCCGCGCCGCCGCGGCGACTCGTCGCCGGCGAGGAGATCGCCAACGCTGAGGTCGAGGGCAAGAAGGGCAAGCCCTGAGTGCAGCATGTCGCAAACTGGAGCATGACGGCGTGAGCATGACCGCATGAGCGACACCGGTACGCGTAAGGTCTGGATCCTCCCCGGGTTCACGGCCATTCTGGTCACGGTGCTCCTGCTCTGGCTGGCGGGCACCGTCGCCGATCTGTTGCTCCTGCTCTTTCTCGGGATCCTCATCGCCGTCTACCTCTCGGCGGTGACCGACGTACTGGCGGCGCGCACGGGCCTGCCCCGTGGCGCCGCCTTCGCGCTTTCGGTCGCGTTCAGCGTGGGCGCGCTCGTCGGCATCGGATTCCTCCTCCTGCCGCCGGTCGTCGAGCAGACACGGCAGTTGCTCACCGTGTTGCCGCGGATCGCCACCGAATGGGAGGCAGGCCTCGAGCGCTTCCTCTCGGTGATCCCCGGCATGGACGACGTTCTCGTGCCAGGGGAGCATCGCATCTTCGCCGTCGCGCTCGAGGAGGCGGAGCGCCTCCTCGGCGCCCTCGTGCCGCGTCTCTTTGACACCTTCCATCTCGTCATCAATCTCGTCGCCGTGCTCGTGATGGCGATCTACTTCGCCGTCCGTCCGGACATCTACCGCGACTTCGCGATCTCGGTCACTCCGCCGCGACACCGCGAGGCGGCCGCCGAGGTGATCGCCGCGCTCTCCGAGACGCTCCGCGCCTGGACCATCGCACAACTGCTCGCCATGATCAC
The DNA here is from genome assembly GCA_031416115.1 of Gemmatimonadota bacterium. Lineage (GTDB taxonomy): Bacteria > Gemmatimonadota > Gemmatimonadetes > Gemmatimonadales > Gemmatimonadaceae > Pseudogemmatithrix. The sequence goes on along the minus strand of JANOTB010000032.1, from coordinate 16,715 downwards.
GCTCGCCGCGCTCACCGCGTTCGGGCTCTGGCTCCTCGATGTCCCGTACTGGCTCGCGTTCGGCATCTTCACCGGTCTCGTCGCGATCGTGCCGTTCTTTGGCACGCTCGTGTCGACGCTCGTGCCCGCGCTCTTCGTGCTGCCCGAGGCGGGTGGCGGGACCAAGGCGCTGCTCGTGATCCTGCTCGGCACGATCATTCACGTCGCCGAGAACCAGCTCGTGGTCCCGTTGTTGATGCACCGCCGGGTCGATCTGCCGCCGGTGCTCACCATCATGAGTGTGCTGATCTGCGGAAAACTGCTCGGTCCGTTCGGGCTCCTCGTGGCCGTGCCTACGCTGGCCGTGCTCATGGTGCTCATTCGGCGGGTGCTCATCGCGCGCATCTATCAGGACAGCGAGCAGTCGGGGCCGGTGGTGCAGCCCGTGCTCACGCGCAAGCAACGGCGGAGTCTCGCGGCGATGCTCCCTCCCGATTCCGACGACAAGGTCTGACGGCGCGATTCGCCACTCGGCGCACCATCCGGATGATGCTCACGTCCGAGACCGGTGCGACCTTCGCGCCATGCATCCCACCCTCGAGTTCTCTCATGTGACGCGCCGCTGGCGCGCCGGCATCCTCGGCAGCGCCGCCGAGTCGATCGCCATCGACGACTGTTCCTTCTCCGTTGCAGCCGGCGAGATCGTGCTCGTCACCGGCGGTGGCGGAGCAGGGAAGAGCACACTCCTCCTCCTCGCCGCTGGCCAGACGCCGCCCTCTGCTGGCACTGTGCAGTGGAGTGGCCGCGCCGATCCCGGCGAGGCGCGGCCGCAGTTGATCGGCGCGCGACCGTGGGAGTACAACTTCCTCACGGTGCGCCAGGCGCTCGCCTTTCATGCCGACCAGCTCGCACTCGCCGACGCCTCGCTCCCCGCTCCGGCGCGCTTCGTCCCACTCATGGCCACCGTGGGGTTGCGTGGGCTCTCACGCGTGCGGCTCGGGCAACTCGCCGCGCTCGACCGGCTCCGCGTGGTGGTCGCGCAGGCGTTGCTCGCGGCACCGCGGCTGATCTGCTGCGAGGAGCCGTTCGCGTTCTGCGGTCCCGAAGAACGACTGACGGCCGCGCGACTCATGCGCAGCGTCGCCAGTCGCGGCACGGCCGTGCTCATCGCCACGCGCGATGCGACCACGCTCGGTGCGCTCGGGCTCGGCGATCGTACGCTGCGACTCGAGCGCGGACGGATCGCTCACGACGCACGCGCGACGAGGACCGTCCTCGAGCTCGCGGTGCCGAGCCCCGACGATGCGATGATGCGCCTCTCCAAGCGCCTCCCGAGTCTCGCCCGCCGCGGCCGGCGCCTCCGCGTACCGCTCACGGGGCTGACACCCGAAGCGATCCTCGCACTCTGCCGCGACGCCGGCGTCCGCGTTCGTGGGTCACGAGTTGCCGAGGAGGCGTTGCCCGGCCCAGAGGCGGGTCCGTAACTTTCGCCCATGCCCGAGTTCCGTCTGTTCAACACGCTCACCCGCAGCGTCGAGCCGTTCGCGCCCAGCGACGGTGAGACCGTCAAGCTCTACACCTGCGGGCCGACCGTCTACAATCCGGCGCACCTTGGGAACTTCCGCACCTTCCTCTTCGAGGACCTGATGCGGCGGGCGCTGCGTCTGCGCGGATGGAAGGTCATTCAGGTGATGAACCTCACCGACGTCGACGACAAGATCATCAAGCGCGCGACCGAACAGGGGAAGACGATCCGTGAGGTCACCGACCCGATCGTCACGATCTTCCACGAGGACCGGAAGTACCTGCGGATCGAGGACGCCGAGCATTATCCGCGCGCGACCGCGTACATCCCCGAGATGATCGCGCTCGTCGAACGCCTCATCGCGAACGGTGTCGCGTATGTGGCCGACGACAAGTCGGTCTACTTCGCGATCGGCAAGTTCGCGACGTATGGTCGGCTCTCGCGGCTCGACACGCGCGAGCTCCAGAGCGGCGCGCGCGTATCGCAGGACGAGTACTCCAAGGAGAATGCGCAGGACTTCGCGCTCTGGAAGTCGGCCAAGCCCGAGGATGAGGCCTGCGCTGCGGCCTGGGATTCGCCCTGGGGCCGTGGCCGTCCGGGCTGGCATCTCGAGTGTTCGGCTATGGCCATGAGCATCCTCGGCGAGACGCTCGACCTGCACGCGGGCGGCATCGACCTGATCTTCCCGCACCATGAGGACGAGATCGCCCAGAGCGAGGCCGCGACCGGCAAGACCTTTGCGCGCCACTGGTGCCACGGCGAGTTCCTGCTCACCGACGGCGCCAAGATGGCCAAGCGCGTGGGGAACGTGCAGAACGTCGCCGACCTGCGCGCCAGCGGCGTGAGCGGCGCGGCAGTGCGTCACTTTGTCTTCTCGACTCATTACCGCAAACAGCTCAATCTCTCGGGCGAGGCGCTCGAGGGATCGCTCGAGGCCGTGCGGCGGATCGGCGACTTCGCGGAGCGGCTCAAGGCGGCCACGGGCGGCACGCGCGGACTCGAGGACGCGGCCGACCGGCTCGAGAACGAGGTACGGGCGGCGATCTTCGACGACCTCAACGCTCCGAACGCGATGGGTTCGCTCTTCGAGTTCATCCGTGCCGCGAACAAGGAGCTCGACGCCGGCGGCACCGAGGCAGGACCGTTGAGCCGCGCGCGCGAGGTCTTTGCGCTGATCGACGAGATCCTCGATCTGTTGCCCGAGCGTGCTTCGGCCGACGCTCAGCTGGCGGCGTGGGTCGAGGGTCAGCTCACGGCGCGAGCCGAGGCGAGGGCGCGGCGGGACTTCGGGGCGGCGGACGCGATCCGGAAGGCGCTCGACGAGAAAGGTGTCGTGATCGAGGATACGGCGGCGGGGACGCGGTGGAAGCTGAATCGGTGACTGCGGAGGAAAGATTGACCCTCCGCCCCGCGCCGATTATCCTTGTAGGCTCGCGCAGGACTTCGGTTTCGCCGACGTAGCTCAGTTGGTAGAGCACCCGATTTGTAATCGGGCGGTCGCGAGTTCGAATCTCGCCGTCGGCTCTCTTTCATGCGAAGGCGACCGGCGGCTCGGACGAAGTTGGGTGGGGTACCCAAGTGGCCAACGGGAGCAGACTGTAAATCTGCCGGCTTATGCCTTCGAAGGTTCGAATCCTTCCCCCACCATGTGGCAGATGGGAGATGGGAGATGTAAGAGGTGAGTGCGGGAGTAGCTCAGCTGGTAGAGCGCAAGCCTTCCAAGCTTGATGTCGCGGGTTCGAGCCCCGTCTCCCGCTCTGGAGTGCAGGTATTTGGTCGTAGGGGGTGGGATGGACGGACGCGCACGCATAGCTCAGTCGGTAGAGCACATCCTTGGTAAGGATGAGGTCACCGGTTCGATCCCGGTTGCGTGCTTGCAGGACCAGCAGAAGGGGGGAAGGGCGCGACTTGCGCCCTTCCCCCCTTCTGCTCAAACGGTGCCTGCGACCTAGTAGATCATGAGGCCGAGGCGAATGATCGTCCGGCTGAGCGGAACGGGCGGAGGCGGGCTCGTCCAGATGTCATCGGTGTTGCGCGCGCTCCCCGTGATCTTCGTTGCGCTCAACGCTAGGCCGACGCCGGGGCTGAGTCGCACGTTCATGCCCGCCCCGAACGCTGGGCTGATGGTCGTGAACGGCTCCTGGCGAACCAAGATGTTCCGGTATCCGATGCTCGCTCCGATCCAGGGCGAGACGCGCGCGCTCGACGAACCGATGTACTGTCGCAGTCCGACGTCGACCATGTGTTCCTGCGCCTCCGTATCGGTCGCGAGGAGCATCGACGTCACGAGATAGGGATACCTTCGCCGGTGCTGCAGCGCCAAGCTGAAATCCATGAAGGCTGTGGACGACAGGTTGGTGCCGACGAACCCGTCGATTCTCTGCGCGGGGCCCATCGCACCTCCCAAGCTGCCCTGCGCGTCGGACACCCACAGCTTGCGTGCGGTGAGCGTTACGTCGCCGACCTCGCCGGGAAGGCGGCTGCTCAACACTAGGATGTACCGGCCGCGCTCCAAATTCATTGAGAACCCACCCTCAAGCCTTGCGGTCACGGGGGCCTTGGAGTCTTCGCTGAGGAGATGGACATTCGTGATCACCGGGCTCCTTGTCGCCGAGAGCTCGACCGGCGCGTCAGAGTCCACCACGAGTGTGATCAGGATGGCGCTCTGTCCTTGGGCGAGCCGGCATTCGTCGCCGGAGAGGCGGAGTTTCCGTTGCTGAGTCCGGCGCGACACGACGAGCGAGTCCCGGACGTCGGCTGCAGCGCACGCGGGTCGGGACGGCGCCGCGTCGAAGCGCGCCTTGGCGGAGGCCGCGTACGCGACATACGCCGCATCGACCTCGCGTTGCGCGATCTCCGCGCGAACACGCTTCTTCTCGGCGCTGACCCGTCGGGATTCGGCGATCGCCTCAAAAATGCCGAGCGCGGCGACGGTCGTGGCCTCCACCGCGGCCACCATCTGCTGCTCCTGTGCTACTTGCACCCGCTGCCGCTCTGCTTCGACCCTGCGGGCATGCTCGACGTCGCGTTCGCGTTGTGACGCGGCTTCTGCCGTCGCGTCGCGCTCCCTCTGCGCGGCTGCCGCGGCCTCGCGCTCCCGTTGAGCCGCGGTGGTCGCGGCGGTGCTACTGCCAGCGGTCGCGCCTCCGGTCCTTCCTCCGATCGTCCCGGCGACCGCGCTGGCGGTCGCACCGCTGGCGGTGGCCGCACCAGCGGAAGTCCGTCGCGACGCGTCAGTGCGCGCGACGGAGTCGGCGCGTGCGGCGGCCAGTCGGCGCGCCTCGGCATCGCGCGCGACGCGCGTGCGTTCGACCGAGTCCGCTCGCACACGCGCGAGGGCCGCCGCGATCTGCGTGCGGATCTGTCGCTCGATTGACTCACTGCGCAGGGGGGCGCTCGCCGGACCGACTTCAAGGGTGAAGCGCTTGATGGCTTCCTCGCGGTCGGCACCCGCCGGAATGAAATCTCGCCACTGGCCGAGCATGCGGTATTGCGGGCCCGTCGAGCAGGACGTCGGCGAGGTGTAGGGGTTCACGAGGTCCGAGGCGGGCACCTGGCGTCCGCCGTACATCACGCGCATGGGGGCGTGGAGCGCCGGCGCGGCGGGTGGCTGCCAGTCGGATTGGAGGCCGTAGAACTTCCCCTCGTACCAGTATCCCTCATAGCCGCTCGTGCTACCGGCCTCGAGCGAGAAGAAGAGCTGCGGGATATCGCCGCAGCCATCGAAGGCGTAGCGAAGACGCACGCTTCCGTGGAGGTAGCCATTCGCGCCCGCGCTGGCGCTCGCGAAGCTCACGGTGGTGGTGCGGACATTCTGCGCGAGGGCGGGTTGTGCAACGCTGAGTGATAGGGTGAGGGCGAGGGCGAGCCCGAGCATTCCCAGCTGTTGGGGGTACGAGCGGCGTCCGAGTGGGCGCGAGTTGTGCGATCTGGGCATGCAGTGGGGAGGAGGGTGGCGTCGCATCAGAGGCGTGGAAAGTGACGCAGGATACCCGCGCGTGCCTCGGGCGGCAATGGCGCTGTCACTATCTCACACACCACTTGATTCGCATCAGCCGGACGCTCTTCAGGAAGGCGGAAACTGGTGGCCGCGGGCGGGCGAAGAAGGACGCCCTCGAGCGAAGCCAACGGGAGCAGACTGTAACTGTGCCGGGTCATTCGTTACCTCCAGTGTCCGTTCGCGGTTCTCTGCGACTTCTGAGTCTCCTGTGCCTCTGTGATGAACGCCGTTGCTCATGCTGGGGGGCGGGCAGCGCCTGTGCTCAGCGTTGAGAACGGATTTGGACCGCACCGAAACGGGGCTAGCAGGGCTAACGCATTATAGAATGCCGTTGCCGCGATCAGCTCTCGGTCGTCCTCGCCGGAGCGTGGCGCGCATCGCCCCCGCGCGGCGCTCAGCGCGACGGCGCGGGCGGTCACCGCGGTGCGTGAGGAGGGGGCCGATGTCGTTGCCCGTGCTGTCGCCCGAGTCGCCGGTGCCGCTCCCCTTGCTCGCCCAGTTGGCCGCCCTGCCGGATCCGCGCATCGAACGCGCGAAACGACATTCGCTCACCGACGGGCTCGCCATTGCGCTCCTCGCGACGCTGTGCGGTGCCGATAACTACACCCAGTTCGCGTCCTACGGTCTCGCCCGGCAGGCGTGGCTCGCGACCTTTCTGGAGTTGCCCAACGGCATCCCCTCGCACGACACCTTCGCGCGGGTCTTGCGGCCACTGGATCCGAAGGCCTTCTCGGCATGGCTCGCCGCGTGGAGTCGGGCGCTCGCCGGCCAGGTCCCCGGCGTCGTGGCCATCGACGGCAAGACCGCGCGCCGAAGCGGCGACGCCACCACGCGCGCGTTGCACACCGTCAGTGCGTGGGCCAGCGACCGGCAGTTGACCCTCGGCCAAGTGTCCGTCGACGCGAAGTCCAATGAGATCACGGCCATCCCCGCCGTGCTGGCGCTGCTGCAGCTGCGGGACTGCACCGTGACCATCGACGCCATCGGGTGCCAGACCGCCATTGCCACCGCCATCCGGGCGAAACGCGCCCACTACGTGCTCGCGGTCAAGGGCAATCAGCCGTGGCTCCACGAACGGCTCGTCGCCGTCTTCGCCCATGGGCCGGACGACCGCGGCTTCTGGGCGCGCACCGCGCCCGAGACGGTGACGCAGACGGAAAAGGATCACGGGCGGATTGAAACGCGCACCTACCGCATTGTCCCGGCGGCCGCCGTGCTCGCCGACCGGGCCGACTGGACCGACCTGCAGAGTGTCGGCTGCGTGGACGCCATGCGACACCACGTGAGTGGTCCGATGGCGGGGCGGACCGAACACCACCGGCGCTACTTCATCACCAGCCTCCCGGCGCGCGTCGCGCCCTTCGCGCACGCGGTGCGCAGTCACTGGCAGATCGAGAATGCCTGTCATTGGACGCTCGACGTGGTCTTTCAGGAAGACCAGAACCGCGCGCGACGCGACGCCGGGCCGGCGAACCTCGTGACGCTCCGTCGCTGGGCCCTCAGTCTCCTGCGTCGCGATGCGACGAGTCGCCACGGCCTCAAGACGCGCCGCCTGCACGCCGGGTGGGACCCCGACTACCTCCTCCAGCTCTTGCGCCTGGCCGAGCCAACGCCCACCACCGATTTATAATGCGTTAGCCCTGAACGGGGCTAGGCGCGGGGCTTGCCTGCCGCCCCCACCCCCCCTACCTTTCAAGGCTCGCCGCCCTACGCCCTGCCAAAGGGGCCGGGGTGGCCCGGCGCGTCCGTGTCGGACCGCCTGCGAACCCGTTCCTGAGAGACTGTTATGCCGCGCGACAAGATCATCCTCGCGTGCAGCGACTGCAAGAACCGCAACTACTTCACCACGAAGAACAAGCGCCTGCACCCCGAGCGCGTCGAGTGGAAGAAGTACTGCCCCCGCTGCAACAAGCACGTGGTCCACAAGGAGACGAAGTAGATGGCGACCGAGGTCGTGGCCGTCGAGTCCCCGAGCCTGATCACGCGAGGCGTGACGTTCTATCATGACGTCCTCGCCGAGATGAAGAAGGTGACGTGGCCGGACCGCCCCCAGGTGCAGCAACTCTCGATCGGCGTGATCGTGCTCTCGCTGTTCGTGGGCCTCGTCATCTGGCTGCTCGACCTCGTCCTCCAGTTCAGCCTGGTGCGGTTGCCCGCGATGCTGTTCGGGGCCTGAGCCCTATGCATCGCTGGTATGCGGTCCAGACGACCTCTGGCCATGAGAACAAGGTGCGGATGCTGATCCAGCGGAAGATCGACGCTGATCAGCACCCTGCCGACGCCCGGCATATCCGCCAGGCGCTGGTCCCGGCCGAGCAGGTGGTCGAGATCAAGAACGGCAAGAAGGTCACGGTCGAACGCAAGGTCTTCCCGGGCTATGTGCTCGTGGAGATGGAAGTGAGCGAAGATACCCAGCACACGATCAGTGCGATCCAGGGTGTCATCAAGTTCGTCGGCAAGGAGCGCGATCCGCAGCCGCTGCGGGACGATGAGGTGAAGCGCCTCCTCGGGATCGCGCTCGAAGAAGAAGCCTCGGCGCCAAAGGAGGAGATCCCATTCCTCATCGGTCAGGCCGTGGCGATCATGGACGGGCCGTTCACTGATTTCAACGGCACCGTCGAGGAAGTGATGGTCGACAAGGGGAAGGTGCGCGTGAGCGTCTCCCTGTTCGGCAGGCCAACGAGTGTCGAACTGGATTACCTCCAGTTGAAGGGGCACTAGCACCGCAGTTGTGAGCAGCAAGGCCCTTGCGCGGGGCGGGCGGATGTCACGCCGAGTAGCGCACCGACGGATACCACGACGTCGCTTAAACACACCGTGGGAGTCAGCGGAACTCCGCCAGCGCGCCCGTCAGGGGCAGTGCCCGGAACCGCTCAACGCACCAGAGGACAGACGATGGCAAAGAAGGTCACCGGTTTCGTCAAACTGCAGATCACTGCAGGCAAGGCGACCCCGGCCCCGCCCGTCGGCACCGCACTTGGTCCGCAGGGAATCAACATCATGGCATTCTGCAAAGAGTTCAACGCTCGGACGCAGGGCTCTGATTCGATCCTCCCCGTCGAGATCACGATCTACGGTGACAAGTCGTTCTCGTTCATCCTGAAGACGCCCCCCGCGGCGTTCCTCGTCAAGAAAGAGGCAGGGATCGAGAAGGGCTCGGGTCAGCCGAACCGCAACAAGGTCGGCTCGATCACGAAGGCGCAGGTCCGGAAGATCGCCGAACTCAAGATGCCCGATCTCAACACGGAGTCGATCGAGTCCGCCATGGCGATGGTCGCCGGCGCGGCGCGCTCGATGGGCGTGGAGGTGAAGGGATGAAAGCACATGGAAAGAAGTACCGGGCCGCGGCTGCCAAGGTCGTTCCGGCCACCCAGTACGCCCCGAAGGCCGCGATCGAGCTCGTCAAGACCGCCGCCTTCGCCAAGTTCGACGAGACGGTCGAGATCGCCGTGCGCCTCGGCGTCGATCCGCGTCACGCCGATCAGGTCGTGCGCGGCACCGTCGTGCTCCCCGCCGGCACCGGTACGCCGGTCCGCGTGCTCGTCATCGCCGTCGGTGACAAGCAGAAAGAAGCGGAAGCGGCGGGCGCCGATTTCGTCGGCACCGAGTACATCCAGAAGATCAAGGATGGCTGGACCGACTTCGACGTCATGATCGCCACCCCCGACCAGATGGGTCAGGTCGGCCAGCTGGGACGCGTGCTCGGTCCCCGCGGGCTCATGCCCAACCCGAAGGCCGGCACGGTGACGTTCGACGTCACGCGCGCGGTGAAGGAGACGAAGGCCGGCAAGATCGAGTTCCGCGTCGACAAGGCGGGCAACGTCCAGGCCGCGATCGGCAAGGTCTCGTTCGGCGTCGACGCCCTCGAGTCCAACTTCACGGCGTTCATGGACCAGATCATCCGCTCCAAGCCGTCCGCGGCCAAGGGCGTCTACGTCCGCACCGTCGCCGTCTCCAGCACCATGGGACCCGGCGTACGCATCGACACCAACCCCTACCGGTAACCCACGATGAAGCGATCCGACAAGGAACAGCTCGTCGCCGAGCTGAAGTCGAAGCTCGATGGCGCCGCGGGGGTCTTCTATACGGACTTCACGGGTCTCAACGTGAAGCGCATGACCGAACTCCGCCGCCGCTTCCGCAGGGCCGGTGTGGAGTACGTCGTGATCAAGAACTCGCTCGCGCTGCGGGCGGTGAACGAGGCCGGACTCCTGGGCCAGGCGCTCAAGGGTCCGACCGGCGTAGTCGTCGCGAAAGACCCCATCACCGCCGCGAAGCTCCTCACGGACTTCGCCAAGGAGAACGACGCGAAGCCGACGGTGAAGGGGGGCTTGTACGAAGGCGCCGCCATCGACGCCCTGATGGTCAAGAAGCTCGCGTCGCTCCCGACGCGCGATGAAGCGCTGTCGATCCTCGTCGGCACGTTCAACAGCGTGCTCTCGATGTTCGCCCTCGCCCTGGAAGCGAAGAAGACGCAGCTCGAAGGTTCGAACTGATCCCCCAGGCGTCTGCCTGATCACACGCCCCAGGGACTCCCTGGGGGACCAACTTTGGAGAACGGAACAATGGCCAGCACGACCCTGAGCAAGGACGAGATCCTCGAGGCGATCGGCACCATGACGGTCATCGAGCTCACCGAGCTGATCGACGCATTCAAGACGAAGTTCAACGTGACCATCTCCGCCGTCGCCGCTGGTGGCGCCGCGGGTGGTGGCGCCGCCGCCCCGGCCGTTGAGGAGAAGACGGAGTTCGACGTCGTCCTCAAGGAAGTGGGTGGCAAGAAGATCCAGGTCATCAAGGTGGTGCGCGAGATCACCGGCCTGGGCCTGAAAGAAGCGAAGGACCTGGTCGACGGCGCGCCGCAGACCGTCAAGGCCGGCGTCTCGAAGGACGAGGCCGCCGCCCTCAAGGTCAAGCTCGAGGCCGAAGGCGCCGTCTGCGAGATCAAGTAAGGGCGAAGGGGTCGGGTCGGTGCCGCTCCGTCGGCACCGCCCGCGCATCCTTCCCTCTCACTTGGTCCTTGTTGATGAAGCTCACGCTCCTCTCGCCGCACAACTGATTCTCCTTCTGCCTCGCTCCGGACGGCTTCTCCGTCCGGGGGCGAGGCGGTTTTCGCCTGTTCACGGGTGAACCCCGGGTGCATATGATCACGCAAATCTCCTTCGGAAAGCTCGAGCATGGCATGCAGATGCCGCACCTGCTCGACATCCAGACGCGGGCCTTCGAGTCGCTCTTGCAGCTCGACGCCGCCGCGCATGACCGTGAAGACGTCGGCCTCGAGCGCGTCTTCAAGGACCTCTTCCCGATCACCGACGTCCACGAGAATTTCTCGCTGGACTTCAAGCGCTACACCCTCGGCGACCCGAAGTACTCGGTCGAGGAGTGCATCGAGCGCGACATGACGTACTCGGCGCCCCTCAAGGCGACCCTCGTCCTCACCGTGTTCGAGGAGAACCCGGCCGACGAGAAGAAGAAGCGCGTCAAGAACCAGATCGAGAAAGAGGTCTACCTCGGAGAGCTGCCGCTGCTCACCGGTCTGGGCACCTTCGTGATCAACGGCGCCGAACGCGTCATCGTCAGTCAGCTGCACCGCTCGCCGGGCGTCGTGTTCGAGGAGAGCACGCACCCGAACGGGCAGCGCCTGATCTCGTCGCGCATCATCCCGTTCCGCGGCTCGTGGGTCGAGTTCACCGTCGACATCCATGATGTTGTCTTCGTACACATCGACAAGAAGAAGAAGTTCCCGGCCACGGCGCTCCTTCGCGCCTTCGGCTACGGGAACAACGCGGACATCTACCGCCTCTTCTTCGGCATCCGCGAACTCGACCTCACCAAGCGCAAGGAAGGGCGTGACCGCGAGGTCATCGGCGCGATCATCGCCGAGACCGTCGAGCTCCCGGGCGAGGCGACCGCCGAGGACGCCCCCAAGGCCAAGACGAAGAAGGCCCGCGCCGAGCGCGAGCGCGCCGAAGCGATGCTCCTCGTCAATGAAGGCGACGAGCTGACGGAAGAGGTGTACAACCGCCTCCGCCGCCAGAAGATCGACCGGATCAAGGTCTTCGCGTCGTACCAGTCGGTCGACCTGCGCGACGAGCTCGACGCGTTCGAGCGCGACGACCGTCCGCACGCGCGCACGCTGGCGATGGACGTCATGGACCCGAAGACCGGCGAGGAACTCGCCGTGGCCGGCCAGGCGCTCAACGTCACGCTCGTGAAGCGCCTCCGGAAGGCCGAGGTGAGCAAGGTCTCGTGCTTCGTGGCCTCTGGCCGCGCCGAGTCGATGCTGATCAAGAACACGCTCCTCAAGGACCCGACCAAGTCCGAGGACGAGGCGCTCAAGCAGATCTATTCGTTGCTCCGTCCGGGCGATGCGCCCAACAAGGAAACGGCTAAGCAGGCGCTCGAGCGGCTCTTCTTCTCGCCCAAGCGCTACGACCTCGGCCGCGTGGGGCGCTACAAGATCAACCAGCGCCTGCATCTCAACACGCCGGCGAGCACGACCGTCCTCGAGACGCACGACTTCGTGGCGATCATCCGCTACCTCGTCGAGCTGCACGAGGGGCGCGGCCATGTGGACGACATCGACCACTTGGGCAACCGCCGCATCCGCTCGGTCGGCGAGCTCATCGCCAACCAGTTCTCCGTGGGCCTGTCGCGCATGGCGCGCCTGGTCAAGGAGCGCATGAGCATCAATCAGGACAGCGAGAAGATCTCGCTCGACGACCTCGTGAACGCGCGCACCGTCTCGGCGGTGATCCAGGCGTTCTTCGGTTCGTCGCAGCTCTCGCAGTTCATGGACCAGACCAACCCGCTCGCCGAGCTGACGCACAAGCGTCGCCTCTCGGCGCTCGGACCGGGCGGCCTCACGCGCGAGCGCGCCGGCTTCGAGGTCCGTGACGTGCACTACTCGCAGTACGGGCGCATGTGCCCGATCGAGACGCCGGAAGGTCCGAACATCGGCCTGATCACGTCACTCGCGACCTTTGCGCGGGTGAACGACCTCGGCTTCATCGAGACGCCGTACCGCGTGATCAAGAACAACAAGGTGACGAACGAACTCGCGTGGCTCGACGCCAACCGTGAGGAGGAGGCCGTCATCGCGCAGGCGAATGCGCGCCTCAATTCGGACGGGACGTTCGTGGACGAGATGGTGCTCAGCCGCCAGCAGGCGGACGTGCCGCTGCTTCCGGCGACGCGAGTGGACTTCATGGACGTGGCGCCCGAGCAGCTCGTCTCGATCGCGGCCGCGCTCATCCCGTTCCTCGAACATGACGACGCGAACCGCGCGCTCATGGGCTCCAACATGCAGCGCCAGGCCGTGCCGCTCCTCAACCCGCAGACGCCGTACGTCGGCACGGGGCTCGAGGAGAAGGTGGCGGTCGACTCGGGCGCGGTGATCCTCAGCAAGCGCGCGGGTGTCGTGATCCGTGTGACGGCCGACGAGATCATCGTCGACGCCGGCGCCGGCAATCGTGGCAACCGTGAGGCACAGGCCCCGCTGCAGCGGCTCACGCAGCAGGACCGCTACAATCTCAAGAAGTACCGCCGTACCAACCAGGACACCGCGATCAACCAGCGACCGCTCGTCACGCTCGGCCAGAAGGTCAAGGCCGGCGACGTGCTGGCCGACGGTGCGGGCACGCAGTTCGGGCAGCTGGCGCTCGGCGCCAACGTGACCGTCGCGTTCATGCCCTGGTACGGCCACAACTTCGAGGACGCGATCGTGCTCTCGGAGCGTCTGGTGAAGGACGACATCTACTCGTCGATCCACATCCAGGAGCACGAGCTGCATGTCCGCGACACCAAGCGCGGGAAGGAAGAGATCACGCGCGAGATCCCGAACGTCTCGGAAGAGTCGCTCGTGGACCTCGACGAGCGCGGCATCGTGCGCATCGGCGCCCATGTGCGCCCGGGCGACATCCTCGTCGGCAAGATCACACCCAAGGGCGAGACGGAACTCTCGCCTGAGGAGAAGCTGCTGACTGCCATCTTCGGTGAGAAGGCGAAGGACGTGAAGGACTCGTCCCTCAAGGTCTCGCCGGGTGTCGAAGGCGTCGTCATCGACGTCAAGATCTTCTCGCGGGTCGAGGACCAGGTCGTCGAGAAGGACCGCGGTGAGCGGATCGGCGACGTGCGCCGCCTCGAGGGCGAGGAGAAGGTGCGCGTGAATGACGTGCGCGACGACGAGATCAAGGTCCTGCTCGAGGGCCAGAAGGTCGCGTTGGCGCTGCAGAACGGCACGGTCGAGGAAGCGATCCCGGCGGGCACGGTGCTCACCGAGTCGATGCTCCGCGACATGCGCCTGATCACGCTCGACCTCAAGACGTTCCGGGTCGAGGACAAGAAAGTGAATGCGGCGGTGCGCGAGATCATCGACGCGGCCGACGCAGTGAAGGCGCGCATCGAAGAGAAGGCCGAGGAGCGGATCGACCGCATCCTGCAGCCGGACGAACTGCCCCCGGGCGTCATCCAGTTGGTGAAGGTCTATCTCGCCGAGAAGCGCAAGATCTCGGTGGGCGACAAGATGGCTGGCCGGCACGGCAACAAGGGTATCGTTGCCCGCATCGTGCCCGAGGAGGACATGCCGTTCCTCCCCGATGGCCGTCCGGTCGACATCGTGCTCAACCCGCTCGGCGTGCCGAGCCGTATGAACGTCGGGCAGATCCTCGAGACCCACCTCGGGTGGGCCGCGAAGATCCTCGGCTTCTACGCCAAGACGCCGGTGTTCCAGGGCGCCAACGAGCGCGAGATCGGGCTCTGCTTGCGCATGGCGGGTCTCGAATGGGTGAAGGGATCGCTCGAGTTGGGCGCACCGGCTCCTGCGCCGTCGGCCGACGAGCTCCGCGTGGTGCTCGACGACCAGCGTCCGGAGATCGCCGACGCGGCCAAGGTGGAACTGCTGCACGACGCGACGATCAACGCGCTCAATGCGCGCGGGACCAGCGCCGAGTCCAAGGCGGTCTACCAGCGCACGTACGACTATCTCGTGTCGGCGGCGAAGGAACTGGCCGCCCGCGAGGCTGTCGCGACGACGCATGCGCTGGCGTTCCACGAGGCGAATGTCGCCGCCGAGGACACGCCGACGCAGCAGAAGGCGGAGTTCAAGAAGGCACTCAAGGAGATCGAGAAGCGTGGCGCGCTCGACGCAGCCGGGTTGCTCGACGCGATGGGAATGCCGGCGCTCGCGGCGATGCTCGGCAAGAAGAGCGATGCCGACGTCGATGCGGCGGCGGTGGAGCTGATCAGGGCCGGCGGACTGCTGCCGGGCGGGAAGATCCACCTGCGCGACGGTCGCACCGGTGAAGGGTTCTCGAACCCGGTGACGGTGGGCACGGTGTACATGCTGAAGCTCAGCCACTTGGTCGACGACAAGATCCACGCCCGGAGCATCGGACCGTACTCGCTGGTCACCCAGCAGCCGCTGGCGGGCAAGGCGCAGTTCGGCGGCCAGCGCTTCGGAGAAATGGAAGTGTGGGCGCTGGAGGCGTACGGCGCGGCCCACACACTGCAGGAGATCCTGACGGTGAAGTCGGACGACGTGAACGGCCGCTCGCGCGTGTACGAGGCGATCGTGAAGGGGCAGAACCTGCCGGAGCCCGGCACCCCCGAGTCGTTCAACGTGCTCGTGAAGGAACTGCAGGCACTGGGTATCCACGTGACGATGGATTCGCACGCCGAGGGCGGTCACGCCGGCATCTCGTCCCCCTTCGGCAACGGCAGCGAGGAGTAACTGATGATCGATTTCCGCAGCGCACGCGAGAAGAACTCTTCCGCGTTCGACTATATCCAGATCCGCATCGCCTCACCCGAGGAGATCCGCGGACCCCGTGACCCCAAGGAGCGTGAGCGGCTGGAGATGGCTGGCCTCCGCTCGTGGTGGTCGTGGGGCGAGGTGACCAAGCCCGAGACCATCAACTACCGGTCGTTCAAGCCGGAGAAGGATGGTCTGTTCTGCGAGCGCATCTTCGGTCCGGTCAAGGACTGGGAATGCCATTGCGGGAAGTACAAGCGCATCCGCTATCGTGGCGTGATCTGCGACCGTTGCGGCGTCGAAGTGACCCTGAGCAAGGTGCGGCGCGACCGCATGGGGCACATCGAGCTCGCCGTCCCCGTCGCCCATATCTGGTTCTTCAAGACCCTGCCGTCCCCGATGGGCAACCTCCTCGACCTCACGCTCCGTGATCTCGAGAAGGTGGTGTACTACTCGAACTACGTCGTGATCGACGCAGGCGAGCAGGAATGCCAGATGAACGACCTGCTCGATGAGGAGCAGTACCTCCAGCTTCGGACGAAAGCGAAGGAGGAGGGCGACAGCGCCTTCTACGCCGAGATCGGCGCGCCGGCCGTGCGCGAGCTGCTCAAGCGGCTCGACGTCGACAAGGTGGCCGAGGAGCTCCGCACGTCGGTGCTCACCGAGACCTCGCAGCACAAGAAGAAGTCGCAGCTCAAGCGCCTCAAGATCGTCGACGCCTTCCGCAACTCGGGCGACCACTCGGGCATCCGCAACAAGCCGGAGTGGATGATCCTCGACGTCGTTCCCGTGATCCCGCCGGATCTCAGGCCCCTTGTCCCATTGGACGGTGGGCGCTTCGCGACGTCGGATCTCAACGACCTGTACCGTCGCGTCATCAACCGCAACAACCGCCTCACCAAGCTGATCGCCCATCGGGCGCCGGAAGTGATCCTGCGCAACGAGAAGCGCATGCTGCAGGAGTCGGTCGACGCACTGTTCGACAACGGGCGCCGCTCCAAGGCGATCCGTGGCCGCGGCAAGCGTCCGCTCAAGTCGCTCTCCGACATGCTCAAGGGCAAGCAGGGCCGGTTCCGTCAGAATCTCCTAGGCAAGCGCGTGGATTATTCCGGACGGTCGGTCATCGTCGTGGGCCCCGAGCTCAAGCTGCACCAGTGCGGCCTGCCCAAGGCGATGGCGCTCGAGCTCTTCAAGCCGTTCATCATTCATAAGCTCGTCGAGAAGGGCATCGCCGAGACGGTGAAGCGCGCCAAGAAGATCGTGGAGCGCGAGTCGGGTGAGGTCTTCGAGATCCTCGAGGAGATCATCCGCGACCACCCCGTGTTGCTCAACCGCGCACCGACGCTGCATCGCTTGGGCATCCAGGCGTTCGAGCCGGTGCTGGTCGAGGGCAAGGCGATCCGCATCCATCCGCTCGTCTGCGCGGCGTTCAACGCCGACTTCGACGGTGACCAGATGGC
>JANOTB010000031.1:0-6693 GCA_031416115.1 Gemmatimonadota bacterium | reverse complement strand
GTGACGCCGAACAGGGTGGGGGTGGTCGCGCGAGCACGCACCGCGCGGTCGCGATCAGCTCCATGGTCGTCTCGACCGTGGGCTGGCTCATGATGACGGAGCTGTTCCGGAAGGATTGAACGCTGAGTCGCACGACTGAGTCGCACGACGGAGTCGCAAAACGGAGTCGCACGACGGCTTGACATTCCGATGCGCGCTGCCGATACTCGACATTGAGACAAGACAACCGAAGCCCGAGGTCATTTGCCGCGATTGCCGCCTCGTTAAACAATGTGCTAAAACGCCATGCGAAGTCCGCGGCAACTTGCCACGGGCTTTTTTGTTGGCAGTTGCCCAGCATCCCGTTGATTCGCGGCCCTCTCCTCGGAGAGGGCCTTTTCGTTTTCCACTGGGTCAACTGATATGTCCACCGCCTCGACGAACACGCCGCACGCGCCACGCACGCTCCGCTTCGCCCAGCTCCCTCCCTTCCCGCTGGAGTGCGGGGAGCAGCTCCCGCACGCAACCGTCGCGTATCACCTGGACGGCGAGATCAACGCCGCGAGCGACAACGTCATCCTGGTGCTGCACGCCCTCACCGGCACCGCCGACGCCGCCGGCGATTGGTGGAAGGGCATCGTCGGTCCCGGCTGCGCGATCGACACCGATCACTACGCCGTGCTCTCCCCCAACCTGCTCGGCTCCTGCTACGGCACGAGCGGCCCGGCCGACGCCGGCGAGCGCTTCCCGGCGGTCACCACGCGCGACATGGCGCGTGCCGTGGGTGTCCTGCTCGAGGCGCTTGGCATCCCGAGGGTGGCACTCGTCACCGGTGGGTCGCTCGGCGGAATGGTCGCCCTCGAGTTCGTCGCGAGTTTTCCGGGGCGCGCCGAGTCGGCGGTGGTCTTCGCCGCGCCGGCGGCACAGTCGGCGGCGGCGATCGGGTGGGTGCATGTGCAGCGCGAGGCGCTGCGCGTCGGCGGCGTGGAAGGGCTCAAGCTCGCGCGACAGGTGGCGATGCTCACCTACCGCACTCCGGATGGACTGCGCGAACGATTCGGTCGCCTTCGCGGCGCCGGCGGGGCGTTCAGCGTGCAGGAATGGCTCTGGGCACACGGGGCCAAACTCGATGCACGCTTTGACCGAGCCAGTTATGGCGCGCTACTCGACGCGATGGACTCGCACGACATCGGTCGCGGCCGCGGCGGCACCGGAGAGCGGCTGCGCGAGTCGCGTACGCGGCTCACCGGCGTCGGGATCCCCGGCGATCAGTTCTATCCGGCCGACGAGGTGCAGGAGTGGGTGCAGGCCGCTGGTGGCACGTATCGCACGATCGTCTCCGATCACGGTCATGACGCGTTCCTGATCGAGCACGCCCGGGTCGGTGCGATCCTCGCGGAGGCACTGCGCACTCCGCCGCGTGAAGTGAATGCCGCCTGCGCGCGGGAGGTCGCGTGACAGGGACGCCTGAGGTCGACACGATCCGCGTCGCGATCGCCGGCTGCGGCACCGTGGGCGGCGCGTTGCTGGACCTGCTAACGCGCCATGCAGACGCGACGTTGCGGCGGACCGGCGTGCGCTTCGAGGTCGTACGGGTGCTCGTGCGGGACCTGGCACTCCCGCGTTCGGCCGCGGTGCCACGCGCACTGCTCACCGAATCGGTCGAGGAGTTCTTGGGCACACCGGCCGAGGTGGTGGTTGAGGCGATCGGTGGTGTCACGACCGCAGCGCGGATCGCACGGGCGTCGCTCGCCCGCGGTCGCCGGCTGGTCACCGCGAACAAGGCGCTGCTGCGCGCCGAAGGTCCCGCCCTCGCGGCGATCGCCCGGGCACACGCCTTTCAGGGAGCCGCGCTCGACTTCGAGGCGGCGGTCGGCGGCGGGGTACCTGTGGTGCGCGCGCTCCGTGAATCGCTCGGTGGTCATGGCGTGCTCTCGGTGCGCGGCGTGCTCAACGGCACCACCAACTACATCCTCACGCGCGTCGAGCAGGGCGCGACGTTCGGCAACGCGCTCGCGAGCGCGCAGCGGGCCGGTTTCGCCGAGTCGGATCCCACGCGCGACCTCACGGGGCTGGACGCTGCCGACAAGATCGCAGTGCTCGCTTGGCTCGCGTGGGGGGTGGACCCGACCACGCTCGCGGTGCACACGGCCGGACTGCCCACAGATGTCGAGTCGCTCGTCGCGTCCGCTCGCGAGCAGGGGAGGGTCGTCCGCTTGGTCGCGAAGGCGGAGTTGCTGGACGGCTCGGTGCATGCATCGGTCGCGCCTCAAGCTCTCGATCCCTCCGACGCGCTCGCGCGCACGCGCGACGAGGAGAACGCGGTCGTGATCGAGTCGGAATCCGCGGGCGCCATCACGCTCCACGGCCGCGGGGCCGGCGGCCATGCCACCGCGTCGGCATTGCTCGCCGATCTCCTGCTCGCAGCACCTCACTTCTCCCATCTCCCATCCCACGTCTGATGTTCCCCCATCTCCCATCCCACGTCTGATGTTCCCTGAGACCATCGCCATCCGCACGCAGGCCCCGCGCTCCGGCAATCGCGAGCACTCCGTTCCACTCTATCTCACATCGAGTTTCGTGTTCGACGATGCTGAGCAGGCGCGCGCGCTCTTCGCTGAGGAGGTCGCCGGGCCCGTGTACAGTCGTTTCTCCAATCCAAATGCCGACGAGTTCGTCGAGAAGCTCAGGTTGCTTGAGGGGGCGGAGGACGGCATCGCGACCGCCTCGGGGATGTCGGCGGTGTACACGGCCCTCGCGTCGATCCTCGCGACGGGTGACCATGTGGTCGCCGGGCGCGCGGTGTTCGGCTCCACGCACCAGCTCTTCACGCGTCTCTTTCCCAAGTGGGGGATCGCGCACACGTATGTGGACGGCGACGATCCGGACGTGTGGGCTGCGGCGATCCAGCCCAACACCAAGGCGATCTTCGTCGAGACGCCGTCGAATCCCGGGCTCGACCTCGTCGACCTCGAGGCGCTCGGTCGGCTCGCGCGTGCGCGTGGCATACCGCTGGTGGTCGACAACTGCTTCGCGACACCGGTGATCACGCGCCCGCTCACGCTCGGTGCATCACTCGTGGTCCACTCCGCGACCAAGTTCATCGACGGGCAGGGACGCGTACTCGGCGGCGCGATCATCGGCGACACCAAGCTCGTGGCCGACGCGCGCTTCCTCGCGCGGCACTCGGGGCCGGCGCTCGCGCCATTCAACGCCTGGGTGCTCTCCAAGAGTCTCGAGACGCTCGCCCTGCGGATGGAGAAGCACTCGGCGAATGCACTTGCACTCGCGACGGCGCTCTAGGCGCACCCGGCGGTGGAGGCGGTGCGGTACCCGCATCTGAGGTCGCACCCGCAGTGCGCGCTCGCCGAGCGGCAGATGCGGTGGGGCGGGGGGGTGCTCACGCTGCGCCTCGCGGGGTACGATGCCGCGCGTCGGTTCATCGACGCCCTCACGCTCTGTTCCCACTCGGCGAACCTCGGCGACACGCGCACGATCGTGACGCATCCGGCGTCGACCACGCACTCCAAACTGAGCGAGGTGGAGCGGCAACGGGCCGGCATCACCGACGGTCTGGTGCGCATCTCGGTGGGGCTCGAACATCCCGACGATGTGTGGTCGGACCTCACCGCGGCGCTGGCGGCGTGATCGCTCGCGCCATCACCGAGTCCACCAGCATCCGCAGGACATCGGGCCGGTCACCCTGCATGTGCCGCCCGGGAAGCCAGACCTGCGCCCTGGGTTCGCGAGCCGCCGCCCAGAGCACGTCGACGCTGCGCCGGGGGATCCGCTCGTCGTCGAGCGCATTGAGCATCACGACCGGCCGCGGCGAGACGCGCCCGATCCAGTGTTCGGGCGCGAGACGCGGCCCCGAGGCGAGCAACGTCGCGAGCGCGCTCACCGGCCACCGCAGCGGCGCGAACGGGATCTCACGCACGAGCCCGGTGTCGATGATCGCGAACGGATCGCCGCCGCCGTGCGCGATCCAGAGCCGACGCACGCGCTCGTCACGCGCGGCGGCGATCGTCGCGAAGGGCGCGCCGAAACTCGCCCCGACGAGCTCCATCCGCGCGGGATCGACGTCCGGACGCGCGAGCAGATAGTCGAGCGCGAGCGAGACCGCCGGCGGCGTGTCGTAGAACGCGCGCCGGATCGCCGGCACCTGGGCGATCACCGCGAGGCCCTTCGCGGACCGGTCGCCGTCGTATGGATAATCGAGCGAGGCGAACACCGTGCCGCGCGTGTCGCCGATGAGGGCGGCCGCGCCCTTTCCGCGCTCCTGACCGCCCAGTACGACGAACGTCTGGCGCAGGGTGTCGTTGCCAGGCGCAGCATCGCGCGCGGGCCGGCGGACAGCCATCGTCACGCGTAGTCCGGTGGTCGAGACGAGCCGGACCTCCTGCTCCTCCATCGTGCCGTCGCGAACGACACTTCCCTCCGTCACGGTGCTGATCGTCCCCGTGCGGCGAGCAAAGGTCGGCTCCGGGTCTCGCAGCCACCAAGCGGTGCAGGCCGCGCCCACGAGCGCGCCCACGAGCGCACCCGCGACGGAGGCGATCCCGATCCGGCGCAGGATGCGACGCGCGCGCGGGCCCGACACCGCTAGTCGACGATGATCGTGTACCCGCCGAACTCGTCCGAGTAGTACGAGTTGGCGAGCACGTAGTACGTCCCGGCGGCGAAGCCATGCGTGATCCGCGCGTCCGAGCCGCCGGCGCCGTCGTCGTCGAAGACGATCTTGACACCCGCGGCATCGCGGACGATCAGGTACGCATCGACATCGTCGCTGAGCATGTCGATCGTCAAGATCGCCGGATCGGCGAGCACCAGGCGCCAGCGGTCGGCGTAGGTGCCGTCGGCGAGGCGGCACGATTCACGACTGAGCACACCGGTCACCGTGTCACCCGACGACAGGTTGCCTACGGTCGTATTGCAGGCGGCGGTCTCGCGGGGCGCAGTCGGGGCCCCGTCGCAGGCGGCGGTCAGCGCGGGGAGCGCGAGGAGTGCGAGGAGGGTTCCGCGGCTAGGCAGGAAGTGAGCGGACATCGAGGCTCCGGTTCGGCTGGGGTCAGGTGGAGATACCCGTGCCGCTGGGAAAGGAGCCGCACGCCGTTTTCTTGGAACTGGATCGCAGAGCGGGGCCGAGCGACGGATCGCACGGCCCCGCTTCACTGCCACTTGCATGACTTCAGGGCTTCTTGAGCGCCTGCACCTCGGGCGGTGCGGCGACGAGGCTCGCGTCCTGCGGCCCGACCTCGACCGTGAGCGTCGTCACGATCTGCTGCATGCCCATGAGCGACACGATGCCCTTGAACGAGATCATCACGCCGCTCACGCTGCGGTAGTCGCTGAGTCGCTGCACGGTCTCGATCTCGCCCTGCGGTGAGCTCTGCGTCGCGAGGGTCTCGATGATCAACCCCGTGGTGAGCGAATAGCAGTCGGTCGTCACGCGTCCCGACTTCCACGTGTGCTTGATACGGACGCACTTCTCGCCGTCGAGCGCGACTTCACCGATCAACTCGGAGGCGGTGAACAGATCGGCCGGCCGCGTCATCGCGCGGAAGTCGGCGCCGTCGGCCATCGCGAATGCTTCAGTGCCCGCCATGAGGCGCGGTCCCTGCATGGGATCGGAGGCCCAGGCTGCGGTCCCATCGAACCCCTGACGCATCTGTCCGATGCCGGGAAGATCGATCGTGACCGACATCTGATTGGGACGGCGCTGGTACGCCGTGACAGCCGCCGTCATGCCCATGGCGGGCATCTCCATAGTGGCCGTGGACTTCATCCCTTCGAGTGCCGCGAGCTTGCCCTCAGGATCGACGGCCTTCGCGTGACGCGCGAGCACGTCGGTGACGGTCATCTGGGCAGCGACGGACTGCGCGCCAGAGAGGAGAAGTGCGAGGATCAGGAACGGCATTGAACGGCGAAGCGACACGGGACCTCCGTTGGTGTTGGACTTCAAGGAACGGCGAGCGACGTTCCGCAGAGATGTCGAACGATACTACCGGCGGGTCAGGGTGACCCTGCCGCGATCCAGGCGCGCGCCGCGTCGAGCGCGGCATCCCGTCCTGCGCGCAGATCGGCGATCCGGAGCGGCGAGGCCTGATCCGGTACTACCCCGATCCCCTCGACTCGGCGGCCGCGGGCGTCCGAGTGGTCGGCGATCACGTGCATGAGTACGTCCCCATTGGGCAAACGCCCCATCGCGGCGGGGAGCGCTTGCCCGGCGCTCGTCGCTCCAAAGATCCGGGCCCGCCCGATCGCCTGCATCCCCGACGCGAAGAACTCGGTGGTGCTCCCCGAGAACTCGTCGACGATGATCGCGATCGGTCCGGCGAACGGGGTGGTACGGCGGCCCATGCCGTCGACGCGGCGTGGATTGGACGAGAACCTGAGCAGTCCGCTCCGCGACCGGAGTTCACCGAGCGAGACAACCGTGTCGAGCACATGCCCCGAGATGCCGGAGAGCATTCCGATCACGCCGCCGGGGTTGCCGCGCAGGTCGATGATCAACGCGTCAGCATCACGATTCGCAAAGAAGAGCGTGTCGAGCGTAGGCGAGAGGGCAGGGAACCAGGCGGACCAGGTGATCAGGGCGACGGAGCGCGGCCGCTGGCCTCGCGCTCGCACTGTCTCGCGTGCACCGGTCGCGGTGACGACGATCGGCGGGAGGTTGCCGAACTGCGTGAGGCGACCCGAGAGCGGCGTCCGCAC
>JANOTB010000030.1:0-3839 GCA_031416115.1 Gemmatimonadota bacterium | reverse complement strand
GGCATCCCGAAGACGGTGCGCGTGCACTCGGCGGAGATCCGCGAGGCGATCCAGGAGCCGATCCAGCAGATCGTGAATGCGGTGCGTCGTGCGCTCGAGATCACGCCGCCCGAACTCGCGTCGGACATCGTGGACCGCGGGATCGTGATGACCGGTGGTGGTGCCCTGATCCGCGGGCTCGACATCCTGCTCACGCAGGAGACGGGGCTCCCGATCCACGTGGACGAGGACCCGTTGACCTGCGTGGTGCGCGGGACGGGACGCATCCTCGACGACGAGGAGAAGTACTGGTCGGTGCTGACCACCTGAGCGAAGTCGCCCCGTGCCGCGCGGTGCCCGGACGGATACGCGAGCGGACACGGCGATCGCCGCGGCCTGTGTACTCGTTGCCCTGATCCTCCTCGTCCTGCCCGACGCACCGCGCGCGCGTACCGCGGGCGCGATCCGCGGGACCGTGGTCGCGCCGCTGGTGACGATGCAACAACGTGCCTCGCTCGCGCGCCGGGCGTTCACCTCGCACGACAGTCTCGTGCTGATCGCCGACAGCGTGCTGCGCCGGTCGCAGCGGCTGGACGAGGTGACGTCGGAGAATGCGCGGCTTCGTGCGCTCCTGCGGCTCGGGCAGTCGATCCCCTGGGACTTCGTCCCCGCAGAAGCGTTGGTGGGGCGCGGGATGGGAGACGACAACACGCTCCTACTCTCTGCCGGCGAGCGGGCCGGTGTGCAGCGACTCAGTGCGGTGGTCGCGGCGGAGGGTCTCGTGGGGATGGTGCAGCACGTGGACGCGCAGAGCAGCGTCGCGATCGTGTGGCCGAATCCTGAACTGCGGATGAGTGCGACAAGCGTCGACGGCACGGCGTTCGGGATCGTCACCGCGCACCAAGGCGTGGGCGTCGCGGCGTACCTGCTCGAGATGCGCGGCGTGTCGTTCCGGACGAAGCTGCCGATCGGCGCGCTCGTCGTGAGTTCCGGGCTCGGCGGGGTGTATCCTCGTGGGATCCCGATCGGCACTGTGATCGAGGAGCTGCGCGGCGCGGCCGGCTGGGAGCGGAGCTTTCTACTCCGCCCCGCGGTCCGTCCACCGGATGTGACGTCGGTGCTGATCCTGCGGCCGGGAAGCGTGGCGACGATGGACAGCGTTTGGCGCGTGGCGCCCGATACCACGAGGCCCCGTTGATCTCGGCGCGCTCGGTGTCGATCGCCGTTGTGGTGGCCGTGATGCTCGCGCTCCACTACACGCTGCGCCCGATCCTCGATTGGCGTGCCGGGGTCGACTTCCTGACGATCGCGGTGCTGGTCGTGGCGGTGCGCGTGCGGCCCGGCGTGGCGGCGCTCGTGGGATTCGCGATCGGGGTCGTGGCGGACGCGCTCGCGCCGGAGGCGTTCGGCGCGGGCGCGTTGGCGATGACGATCGTCGGATTCTCGGCGTCGCGATTGAAGTCGGCGTTCTTCGCTGACAATGTGTTGGTCAACGCGGTCTTCGTGTTCGTCGGGAAGGTGGCGTTCGATCTGATCTTCCTGGTGGCGGAGCGCCGACTGGGGGGCGCCGCACTCGCGACGCAGCTGCTCCTCTGGACTCCGCTGTCGGCGCTCCTGACCGCGTTCGTCGGCCTGTTCGTGATGTCGGTGGTGCGGCCGACGCTGGAACGGCGGCGCGGGTGAGTTTCCACCCGAACGACGTGCAGCAGCGCGCGCGTGTCGCGTCGGCGTTGCTGTTCACGGGATTCGTGCTGCTCCTCGGTGTGTTCTTCCGCACGCAGGTGCTACAGAACGCGCGGTACGTGCTGGTGTCGGAGGAGAACCGCCTGCGCGAGATCCCGTTGCCGGCACCGCGGGGGATCATCTACGACCGCAACGGCAAGGTGATCGCCGAGAACGTGCCTGGCTACTCGATCTCGCTGCTCGCGCGCAATGAGGATTCGTTGCGTACGACGATGCGCCGGATCGGCGAACTCGTGGCGGTGTCGCCGGAGCAGGTGGGGTCGGCGGTGCGTCGGTACCGTCGGGACCGTACGCGCCCGACGGTGCTGTTCGGCGATGCGCCGTTCGCGCTCGTGTCGGTGCTCGAGGAGCGCCGCGTTGATTTCCCCGGGCTGATCATCCAGTCGGCGCCGAAGCGGCACTACCCTGACGGTCCCGCGGTCTCGGCACTGGTCGGCTACACCGGTGAGATCAGCGACGTCGAGCTGGGGCAGGAGCAGTTCGTCGACTACAAGGCCGGACAGCAGGTGGGGAAGGACGGAATCGAGCGGCAGTACGAGTCACGCCTGCGCGGGCGCGAAGGGGTGCGATTCGTCGAGGTCGATTCGCGCGGGCGCGTCGTGCGCGAGAACGCGCGCGAGGACCTGCTTCCCGAGGCACCGGCGCCCGTGTACACGAACATCGATCTCGACCTGCAGAAGTTCGTCGCGGAGATCTTCGGCGATTCGTTGATCGGTGGCGTGGTGGCGATGGAACCGCGATCGGGTGAGGTGCTGGCACTCTTCTCGGCGCCGACGTTCGACCCCAACCGGTTCATCGGTGGCATTCCGCGCAGCTATTGGGACGAGTTGCAAGCGGACGAGCGTCGGCCGCTGTACAACAAAGCGATCAAGGGGACGTATCCGCCGGGCTCGATCTGGAAGCTCGCCACGGCGATCTCCGCGATGGAGCATGGTCTCGTCGACATCGACGACCACATGTCGACGCCGTGCACGGGCGGGTACCAGTACGGGAATCGATACTTCCGCTGTTGGGACAAGAAGGGGCATGGGGACGTGACGCTCGCCGAGGCGATCGAACACTCGTGCGACGTCTACTTCTACCAGTTGGGTCTCAAGATCGGGCTGCAGCGATTGATCGCCGGCGGGATCCGGCTTGGCGCGCGAGAGCGCAGCGGGATCGACCTGCCGTCGGAGGTCCGGCCGCTGTACCCGACCGATCCACCCAAGAAGTACTACGACGAGCGATTCGGCTCACAGGGGTGGAGCAACGCGGTCACGCTCAACCTCTCGATCGGTCAGGGTGAGAACTCGCAGACGGTGGTGAACATGGCGCGCTTCTACACCGCGCTCGCGACCGACGGACAGGCGGCTCGACCGGAGATCGTGCGCGGACAGGCCGAGCGTCAGCGACTCTTCACGCTCACGGACGCGCAGATGAAGGGGATCCAGGACGCGCTCACGAACGTCGTCGGCCGCGGCACTGCGGCTGGCTCGCGACTGCAGGGAATCGCGGTCGCAGGGAAGACGGGCACGGCGCAGAACGCGCAGGACGCCGTCGCCGACCATGCGTGGTTCGTCGGGTACGCGCCGGCCGGCGAACCCAAGATCGTCGTCGCCGTCATGCTCGAGTTCGGTCTTCACGGATCGCGGGCGGCGCGCATTGCGACGAAGATCATGGAGTTCCACCTCAAGCAGCGCGTGGTCGCGATGCCGGCGGTCGACGGCGAATGAGGACACAACGGATCCCCTCCGACTGGCCGCTCCCGGTCCTCGCGTTCCTGTTGACCATGTTCGGCATCGCGATGGTGTACTCCGCAGGGCAGACCGACGTGCCCTCGTTCGTCGCGGGCATCTGGCGCAACCAGCTGGTCTGGTTCCTTTTGGGTGCAGCGGTCGCGTATGGCATCTCGCGCACCTCGGTGCGCTTGCTCGAGTGGGGATCGGTCTGGGTCTATCTCGGCGCATGCGCGCTGCTGCTGCTCCTGCTCTTCTTTGGCACCGGCGCGGGGACGGCCGCGAGTACCAAGAGTTGGCTCGCGATCGGCGGCGTGCGATTGGGACAGCCGTCGGAGCTCGCGAAGATCGCCGTGGTGCTGATGCTCGCTCGCGTCCTGAGTGCGCAGCGCGTGGCGCCGA
>JANOTB010000029.1:0-24752 GCA_031416115.1 Gemmatimonadota bacterium | reverse complement strand
GGGCAGTGCCTCGGGCAAAGTCAGACCCGGGCGGCGGCCGTCTGCGCCCGCGCTTCGTTCGCGCGCGGCCACTTCTTCTCGACCCACAAGAGGATCGGCGACGCGACGTAGATCGAGCTGAAGGTGCCGGTGAAGATGCCGAACGACATGACCCAGGCGAAGGGCCGGATGACCTCGCCCCCGAGCACGAGCAGCGAAACGGTCGCAGTGAGCGTGGTCCCATGCGTGAGGATCGACCGCGGCAGCGTCTCGTTCACCGAGCGGTTGAGGAGATCGTAGAGCGACTCCTTCCGCGACTTCTTCAGGTTCTCGCGCACGCGATCGAAGATGATGATCGTGTCGTTGAGCGAGTAGCCGATCACGGTGAGGACCGCCGCGATGACGGTCAGCGAGATCTCGAGGTGCAGCAGTTTGATGAACGCCAGCGTCGCGAGAACATCGTGCGCCGTCGCGACGACGGCGGAGACGCCGAATCGCCATTCGAACCGGAATGCCAGGTACGCAAGCGTTACGAGGAACGAGACAAGGACCGCGATGATCGCGCCGCGGCGCAGTTCGCCACCGACACGCGGGCCGACCGCCATCCGATCGGCGACGGTGAAGCTCCCCTCGCCGAACTCCGCGGTCACCGCGTCGGTGATCTTCCGCGAGACACCCTCTGCCCCAGCCTCCTGTTGCGCGACGGCCGCGGCGTCCTGCGCCTTGATCGTATACGCGGTGGGCGAGCCGTACTGCTGGATCTCGGCGCCGGCGATGCCCCCGCGGTCGATCGCCGCGCGGAGTCGAGCGACGTCGGGCGCCTCTTTGAACTCGAGTTGGATGAGCGTGCCGCCCGTGAACTCGATCGAGAACGGGAACCAGCCGGTGAAGGCCGCGGACCCGAATCCGAAGACGACGAACGCGACCGTGAGGACGACGGCCGTGCGCCAGTGGCGGATGAAGTCGATCTTGGTGTCGTGCAGGATGCGCAGCATCAGATGCTCAGAGCCTGCTCACCGCGCGTGCGCGAGAGCCAGACGTAGAAGAAGGTCTTGGTGACGAAGATCGATGTGATCATCGACGCGGCGATACCAGCGACGAGGGTGACGGCGAAGCCCTTCACGGGGCCAGTGCCGTACTGGTAGAGCACGGCGGCCGTGAGCGCCGTTGACACGTTCGAATCGATGATGGCGCTCATGGCGTGCTTGAACCCCTCCTCGATCGAGGTACGCACGGTCTTGCCGTGCAAGAGTTCTTCGCGGATGCGCTCGAAGATCAGCACGTTCGCGTCCACCGCGATGCCGATCGAGAGTACGAACCCGGCGAGGCCGGGCAGCGTGAGCACCGCGTCGAACGCCGAGAGCACGGCGCCGGTGAAGAGCACATAGAGCACCAACGACATGATCGAGAGCAAGCCGGAGAACCGGTAGTATCCGACCATGATCACGATGATGCCGATCACGGCGACGAGGCCGGCGCGCAGACCGTCGTCGATCGAGTCCTGCCCGAGCGAGGCACCGATCTCGCGTGCCTCAACGACCTTGAGCGGAACCGGCAGCGCGCCGGCGCGCAACACGAGCGCGAGGTCCTGCGCCGCCTGGAGGTCGCGACCGCCCATGGTGATCTGGCCCCGCGCGCCGATCGCGCTCTGGATCACCGGTGCACTCATCACCCGGTCGTCGAGGACGATCGCCATGTTGTCACCGATGTGCCGGGCCGTCTCCTTTCGGAAGCGACTGCCACCCTCGGTATTGAAGACGAAGTCGACCTTCGCGCCCTCGATCGGATCCTGGTTCGGGGTCGCGGTGGTCAGATACGTGCCGTCGATGATCGCGCGCGAGTCGAGCACATAGAGCGTGCGGTAGTAGAGCGAGCCGAGTGCGATCGAGTCGACGCCCCAGCGGACGTCCTTGCCGGGCGGGAGCGCGGAGCGGATCTCTTCCATTCGCAGGTAGCCGTCGATGGCGGGGAAATCGGCGCCACTGACGAGGTACTGCCCAGGCATCTGACCGGGTGCGATGGAACGACGGAACGGCCCGTCAGTCGCGGTGCCGACCGTCGCCGCACTGTCGGCACGATTCGCGGTGTCGGCGTCCTGCAGCAGGTTCCCGAGCGCGTTCGCTGGCGTGGTGTCGCCGCCTGCGAGCGGCGTCGCCACGATGAGTCCCTTCTCCTTGATGATGCCGTCGAGCCGCGGGATGGTCCGTTCGAGCGACTGCGACTCGTCGGTGATCTGAAAACGCAGGAAGGCCGCCTTCTTCACGACGTCCTCGGCGCGCTCGCGATCCTCGATGCCCGGCAACTCGACGATGATGCGATCATCGCCGACCTTCTGGACGACCGGCTCGGCAACGCCGAACTCGTCGATACGCGTACGCACGACCTTGAGCGCGCGATCGAGCGCGTCGCTCACGTCGGTCACGGTCTGCTTCGACTGATCGACCTCGAGCGCCAGGTGCATGCCGCCCTGCAGGTCCAGACCGAGCTTGAGTGGGACACGGCGAACGGTGTCGTTGACGAACACCCCGTCGCGCTTCACGCGCTCGACGACGGTCCGCGGCCAGAGCTGCCAGGCGGACGCGAGGACGAGCGCAGCGATCACGAGGAGACGAGTCTTCAGGTTCTGCATCGCGAAACAGGATTGAGGGAGCAGGCCGAATGAAGCCTTGAAGAATACCGCGCGAGATGAGTCAAGTCAATCACACACAAGAGGTTGGAGTGCGTCATTGATGTAACGCTGTCCCCATGTTCAATGCCGCTCTTGCAGCCTGTTCGTCGACGGCGAGTTGAGCGCTCAACGCGGAGGGCGAGTCGAACCGACGTGTCTCGCGGAGGCGAGCCATGAAGTCGAGCCGGACATGCTGCCCGTAGAAGTCGCCGTCGACGTCGAACAGGTGCGCCTCGAGGCGTGACTCGGGTTCGTTGAACGTGGGGCGCGGACCGAGGTTCATCATGCCACCGAACGCGCCGCGCGGTGTCTGAACGCGCACCGCGTACACGCCCTCGGGAGGCAACAGCTTTCGCGCCGGTGGCAGCGCGATGTTGATCGTCCGGAATCCCAGCGCGCGGCCACGCCCTGCCCCGATCTCGACCTTGCCGCTGGCGCTGTACGCGCGCCCGAGGCCGTCGGCAGCGCGCGCGAGATCACCGCCGGCGACCGCGCGGCGGATCGTCGTCGAGGAAATCGGTCGACCGTCGCTCCCATTGACCGGAGGCACGACGTCGACGCCGAAGCCGCGCGACGCGCCGAGCTCCTGCAAGACCGTCGCATCGCCGGAGCGCCCGCGGCCGAATCCATGGTCGTAGCCGATGAGCAGATGCTGCAGCCCGAGCTTCTCTCGCAGCACGAGATCGACGAAGTCGCTCGCCCCGTACGTCGCGAGCGCGGGAGTGAACGGGAGCACGACGACATAGTCGAGCGGGCTCTCGGCGAGCACCTCCTGCTTCTCGATCCCGATCGTGAGCAGTGGCGGCGCGGCGGCCGGATTCACCACCTCGAGCGGATGCGGCTCGAAGGTCACGAGGACCGCGGGCAGCCCGCGCTGGCGCGCGCACACCGCGAGGCGCTCAAGCACGAGCCGATGGCCGCGATGCACGCCGTCGAAGGTGCCGACCGTGCAGACGGTGGCACGGACGCCGGGCGGCAGGCCGAACGCGACGTCAGGCCTCACGCATCACCACCCGTGGTTGCCACCGATCGGCGCGGCGCTCGGCGAGCGCGACCAGCAGGCCGGTCCCCGGCGTCGTGAGCGCGCCCCAGGCCCCGTCCACCTGTGCCGGCACGTCGATCCCCCGGACGATCCGCGTGAGGTCGTCGTCGGAGAGCTCCTGCACCGCCACGCCCGGGAGCGCGTCGAGCGCGGGGCGCACCGTGCCGCGCCCTGCGAGGAGGTCGTCGGTGGTGAGGGCATCGTCGACGCAGAAGGCCCCGCTCCGTGTGCGACGCAGTTGGGTGAGGTGCGCCGCGCTGCCCGCCCGCCGCGCGAGATCGCGCGCGAGCGAACGGACATACGTGCCGCCCCCGCAGGTGATGCGCACGCGCGCCTCCCGCACTGGCGCGTCCGGAGCCGCCGCGGTGCCGAGATCGTGTCCGTCCGGCCCAGTGAGCGACAGGATCTCCCACCGGTGCACGCGAATGCTCACGGGCTTGAGCTCGAACTGCTCGCCGGCGCGCGCGCGGTCGTACGCCCGCTGCCCGTCCACTCGCTTCGCGGAGTACGCCGGCGGGACCTGCTCGATCGCACCGGTGAGAGTCGGGAGCGCGGCGAGCAGCGTGTCACGCGCGGGCAGTGGGCGTTCCAGGACGACGGCACCATCGAGGTCCTCCGTGTCCGTCTCGGCGCCGAACCGGATCGTCGCTTCGTAGACCTTCGGCTCGCCGGGCAGGTGCGGCAGCAGTCGCGTCGCGCGACCGACGAGGATCACGAGCAGTCCGGTGGCGAACGGATCGAGCGTTCCGCCATGGCCGATGCGCTTCTCGCCGAGGGCGCGCCGGGCGACGTTGACCACATCGTGGGACGAGACGCCGGCCGGCTTGTCGACGAGCAGGAGCCCGTCAACCGTCCCGGTCGTCCGGCGTTTCATCGGCGGGGAACGGTGGTTCGCGCAACCCGGCGAGCAGCGTCTCGATGTGCGCAGCGCGCGCGACCGACTCGTCGATCTTGAATGCGATCTCGGGCGCGAACTGCAACTGCAGCGCCTTGCCGACGCGACTGCGCAGGAAGCTGGCGGTGCTCTTGAGTCCGTCGAACGTCGCCGCGCGCTCGGTCGGCGTCCCCATCACGCTCACGAAGATCTTGGCGTGACGCAGATCGCGCGTCATCTCCACCGCGGTCACGGTGACGAGGCCCTGGATCCGCGGATCCTTCACGTCGCGCGTGAGGAAGGCCGCGACCTCCTCGCGCACGGCTTCGCCGACGCGGTCGGCGCGCCGGGGATCACGCGGAGGCATGCCTCGCCTCCCCGCGCGGTGCGTGCATCAGGCCTGTGCCGGCTGCAGCGTGCGCGCGACCGACTCGGTGCGGTAGGTCTCGATCACGTCGCCGACCTTGAGGTCGTTGAAGTTCTCAATGCTGATGCCGCACTCGTAGCCTTCCTTCACTTCCTTCACGTCGTCCTTGAAGCGGCGCAGCGATCCGAGCGTGCCTTCGTAGACCTGGACGCCGTCGCGTACGACGCGCGCGCGACCCTGACGGTTGATGAGTCCCGAGCGCACGATGCAGCCGGCGATGACGCCGATCTTCGGCACCTTGAAGGTCTCGCGGACCACCGCCTCGCCGACGATGACCTCCTTCTGTTCCGGGCGCAGCATGCCCTCGAGCGCGAGCCGCACGTCAGCGACCGCCTCGTAGATGATGCGATAGAGCTTGATCTCGACGCCGTCGCGCTCGGCCATCGCGCGCGCCTTGGTGTCGGGTCGCACGTGGAAGCCGATGATGATCGCCCCCGACGCGCGCGCGAGAAGGATGTCGCTCTCGGTGACGGCGCCGACCGCGCGCGCGACCACCTCGACCTGCACCTCCTCGTTGCTGAGCTGCTGGAGTGCATCGGCGAGCGCCTCGGCCGGACCGCCCTGGTCGGCCTTGATGAGGAGCTTGAGCTGTCGCTTGCCGTCGGCGCCCGACGAGGCCATGAAGTCCTCGAGCGAAACGGCACCCTTGGCGGTACGACGGCTGCGTGCCTCGCGGTCGAGCCGCTCGCGGCGCTGCGCGATCTCACGGGCCTCGGCGGCGTCGGAGACCGCGATGAACTGATCGCCCGCCATCGGCACGCCACTGAGACCAAGGACCTGCACCGGCGTCGCCGGACCAGCCGACTTCACCGGCTTCCCGCGCTCGTCGAGCAGTGCGCGGACGCGGCCCGAGAAGAGGCCGCAGATGAAGTCGTCACCGACGCGGAGCGTGCCGTTCTGGACGAGGATCGTCGCGACGGGTCCCTTGCCCGCGTCGAGTTGCGCTTCGACGACCGAACCGGCGGCGCGCCGATCGGGATTGGCCTTGAGGTCGAGGATCTCGGCCTGCAGCAGGATCTGGTCGAGGAGCGCGGGGATGCCGGTGCCCTTCTTCGCCGAGATCTCCGACGAGAGCGTGCTGCCACCGAAGTCTTCGAGGACGACGCCGTGCTGGAGGAGGTCCTGGCGGACCTTCATCGCATTGGCGGTCGGGAGATCGATCTTGTTGATCGCGACGATCATCGGCACGCCGGCATTCTTGGCATGTGAGATCGCTTCGATCGTCTGGGGCATGACGGCGTCGTCGGCTGCGACGACAAGGACGACGATGTCGGTCACCTGTGCGCCGCGGGCGCGCATCGCGGTGAAGGCCTCGTGGCCCGGCGTATCGAGGAACGTGATCGCGCGGCCATCGGGGAGCGAGACATGGTATGCGCCGATGTGCTGCGTGATGCCACCAGCCTCGCCGGCGACGACGGTCGCCTTGCGGATGTAGTCGAGCAGCGATGTCTTGCCGTGGTCGACGTGGCCCATGATCGTGACGACGGGCGGCCGGAACTTGAGAGTCTCGGCTGCGTCCTTCTCCTCGACTTCGGGGGCGGCGGCGTAGTCCTCTTCACGCACCGCGATGTAGCTGAACTCGGCCGCGATCATCTCGATCTGGTCGAAGTCCATGCGCTGGTTGATGGTGACCATCAACCCCAGATGTTTGAACGCGAACGATACGATCTGCGTCGCCGGCACCTTGAGGATCTCGGCGAGCTCGCTCACCGTGATGAACTCGTTCACGCGCACGGTCTTCTTCTCGCGCTCCGCCATCTCGGCGCGGATCGCTTCGAGCTCCTCTCGGGCGCTCGTGTCAATGCGGTCGCGGCGCTTACCGCTCGCGCCGCCCATCTGACGCATGGTGCGCGAGATGTTCGCCGTCACGGCTTCCTGATCGACGCGCTTTCCCTTCTTGCCACGACGCGGTCCGCTGGAGGGCGCGCCGCTGGACGGCGGGCCGCCCTGGCCGGCCGGAGCGCCGGTCGTCGGACGACGATCATCGCGACGCCCACCGCCGAGACCGCCGCCCGGCGAGGCCGAGGCGACGGGACGAGGCGGCATCGACATTCCGCTGGTCACAGGACGCGGACGCGGTGCACCGGGCACAATGGGCTGGGGGCGCGGACGCGACGGTGCCGATGCCGCGGGGCTCGCACTCGCGACGGGCGACGGTGTGCTCACTGCGCTGGGCGCGGGGGGCGGCGGCGCGAGGGCGGCGCGCGCGGCGGCCTCGGAGGCACGCTGGCGCTCTGCTTCCTCGGCACGGCCGCGAGCCACCTCTCGTTCAGCGGCGTCAGCGCTTGCGCGCTCCGCGGCGAGTCGCGCCTGCTCGGCACGCTCAGCCGCCGCGGCGTCCGCAGCTGCCTGAGCGACCGCCGCCTGGGCAGCGGCTTCCGCTTCAGCGTGTGCGACGTCCGCGGCCCGGCGGCGACGAGTCGAGGGCTTCGCTTCCTCGACGGGCTCAGGGGAGGGCGGAGGGACTTCGGCCGCCTTCTTCTTGCCCACAGGCTTCTTCGCCGCAGTCGCCGATTCGACTGGCGCGGCGGACGCCTTCTTCTTTTTGGCTGGCGCCGCCTCAGGAGCCGCAGCGACCGCGCGCACGCGCTTCTCGCGCTCCCACTTGAGCCGCGCCCGCGCCACCTGCTCATCCGTGAGCGGCGACGCCGGATTCCGCGCGACGATCTCAATCGAGCGAAGCATGGACATCACATCCTCGGCAGGAACGCCGAATTCCGTCGCCAGTTCACCCACCCGAAGCTTCGTCAACCCTGCCCCCTTGAGCCTTTCTGCACCGCGTCCGCCGAACGGGCGAGCGCGAGGATTCCCTTCGCGAGTTGCGCGTCCACCACGCCGATGATCGTCGTGGTCTCACGCCCCGCCACCTCACCGAGTTCCGCGGCTGACGGGACCGTCAGCAGAGGCACTCCCTTGGCAGCGATGAGTCCTTCGACCTTCTCCCGACTGTTGCGCGCGGCATCGGCAGCCATGACGGCCACCCGCAGCGTGCCCTTGTGCGCCGCTTCTCGCACCCGGTCCACTCCCACAACGACGAGCCGACCCCTCAGCCCCAGCCCGAGCAACCCGAGCAGGCGCCGCCGGTCGGCCGCTTCCACTTATCCGTGCTCCGGCTCCCCTTGCGGGGCGCCGGTCTCACCGGCGGTGGCCTCGGCGCCGTCCTCGGTGAGTTCGTTGATGATCTGCATGATGCGGTCGGCCTCTTCTGGCGCGATGCCGGGGAGCTTGAGGAGATCCTCGCGCTCGAGGTCGATGATGTCGTTGAGCGTGCGGTAGCCACCGGCCTCGAGCACCGCGATCGTCGCCGTCACGAGCCCGCCGATGTCGGCGAGCGGCACGTCGGCCGCCTCGTCCTCGGGGAGCGGCGCGAAGAGCGGGACGTCGCCGCCCTTCTCGAGCCACTCGCGGCTCGAGTAGAGGTCGATCTTCCAGCCGGTCAGTTCCGACGCGAGGCGCACGTTCTGACCGTTGCGACCGATCGCGAGCGAGAGTTGGTCCTCGTCGACGACGGCCTGAATGGTCTTGGTCGAAGGCTCGCTGAAGACGCGCGCCACCTTGGCGGGAGCGAGCGCGAGCTTGGCGAAGCGCTCGGGGTCGGCCGACCAGGGCACGATGTCGATGCGCTCTCCGCCCAACTCCTGTACCACGGCCTGCACCCGCGAGCCCTTGAGGCCCACGCACGCGCCGACCGGATCGATGCTGTCGTCCTTGGAGACGACCGCGATCTTGGTGCGGCTGCCGACTTCGCGCGACGACGCGCGGATCTCGACGATGCCCGACTGGATCTCAGGGACCTCGAGGCGAAAGAGCGCCTGCACGAACATCGCGTCGGCGCGCGAGAGGATCAGGCGCGGCCCCTTGGGCGTCTCCTCGATCTTCTTGAGCACCGCGCGGACCGGCTCGCCCTGCGTGTACGTCTCGCGATGATTCTGCTCGCGGTACGGGATGATCGCCTCGGCCTCGCGGAACTTGTTGAGCATGAGGACGATCTTGCCGCGCTCGATCTGCTGGATCTCGCCCGAGAGGAGGTCGCCGACGCGCGAGGCGAACTCGTCGCGGATCTTGGAGCGCTCGCCTTCGCGGACGCGCTGCACGATCCGCTGCTTGGCGGCCTGCACCGCGGAGCGACCGAACTCGGCGAACTCGACCGGGATCTCCATGATGTCGCCAAGCTGGTAGTCGGCGTCCTCGTACCGAGCCTCCTCGAGCGTGATCTCGCCCACGGGGTCCTGTACGTCGTCGACGACCTTCTTGAGGATCACGATCTTGATCGCACCCTTGGAATCATCGATCTCCACTTCCGCCAGCACGGACGGGCCGTGCTTCTTGGCGAGAGCGGCGAGGATGCCGTCCTTGAGCAACTCCTGCAGTTCTGTACGCTCGATCTGCTTCGCGTTCGCGAGCTCGCGAAGAGCAGTGAGAATCTCAGCCGAACCGGCCATCCCGGTCTCCTTCGAAGAGAAAGCCTACGGTTTCCAGTGAAACGCGAGCCGGGCGTCGGTGACGTCCGCAAGCGCGATCGAATGCACCTCGCCCTTCGCGTCGCGCAGCTGGAGGACCTCTTGTCCTGCCCCTCCATCCACCGCGACGATCTCCATCTCCTGCCGTCCGTGCAGCGCCAGCGCGTTGACCGCGGCACGCCGGCCCACGAACCGCTTCCAGTCTGCCGCGTTGCGCAACGGCCGTTCCATACCCGGCGACGAAACCTCGAGCACGTAGCGCGATGCGATCAAACCAGGTTCGGCATCGAGCCGAGCCTCGATCGCACGCGACGCCTGCGCGCAGTCTCCCACTTGGACCTTCGCGAGATCGGTCCGGTCGATCCGAATGTCCAGTACGGGGCGTCCTTTGGAGCCACCCTGCCGGACTTCCACCAACTCGTAACCAAGCGGCGTAAGTTCAGCGATGATAAGGGCTTCGATCGCTTGGTTCACTGCTCGTCCCGAGGGTCGTAGAGAACAAAAAAGTGTGGGGAGACCTTCCCCCACACTCCGATTACTGCGTTTCGGAATGGCTCAACGGAAGGAAGCTACCCGTCGACAGAGGAGGCGTCAAGGATGCGCGGAGTGTTGCGCAGAGGGTGTGCGAGGGTGCGTCGCTGGTGCAACGATCACCGCGACCTGTCGTCCTGAGTCCCCGGCCCGATGCGAGAAGAGCACGTCGTTGTCGCACTTGGTGCACTCGCCGCTCGCCGTCCACCGCGTGACACCGCACTGTTTCGCCTGCTCTGCGAGCAACGCGCGCAGATCGACGTGCCGCGGCCGCGTCGTGGACCAGCCCGTCAACTGTTCGTAGACCGACTCGCCGACCTCGTAGCACCGACCGCAGATGGACGGACCGAGGTGCACGACGAGTTCATCGACGGCGAGCCCGCGGGCGGCAAAGGCGCGTATCGCCTCGGGCAGGATTCTTCCCGCGACGCCGCGCCACCCGGCGTGCACCACCGCGACGACGCCCGACGGATGCGCGACGAATACCGGAACACAGTCGGCGATGGTCACGGCCGCGGCTCCTCCGTCGGTGAGCAGGTGCCCGTCGGCGCCGTCGACGCGGACCCACCCGTCCCCCGCACCGGCGTGGACCAGCACCCGCGTGCCATGGACCTGCCGAGCTGAGGCGAGCCGCGGAGCTCCGAGGGGGATCAACGCCGACTGCAGCGCCTGCCAGCGTGCGGTGGCATCGGGATCCTCTCCCTTCTCGGGAAGTCCGTACGTCCCGGCCACTCTCGTGGTCACGAACGCCGTCACACCGATCGCCGCCAACGACGGGATCGCGAGATGCGGCGGCAGCATAACGTCGGTCACCCGAGAGTCCACCGCCGGAGCGCCGTGGGCGTCAGCCGACACGCGTGCGTCAGCCGACACGCGTGATCGCGGCACCGAGCGCGTTGAGTCGCTCGTCGATCCGCTCGTATCCGCGGTCGATCTGTCCGA
Source organism: Gemmatimonadota bacterium (assembly GCA_031416115.1). Lineage (GTDB taxonomy): Bacteria > Gemmatimonadota > Gemmatimonadetes > Gemmatimonadales > Gemmatimonadaceae > Pseudogemmatithrix. Next base: position 13,829 of record JANOTB010000029.1, on the reverse strand, counting down.
TGTTGTTGATCGTGCTCGTTCCCTTGGCGCAGAGCGCCGCGATGAGCATGGCCATGCCGGCGCGGATATCGGGACTCTCGACGGTCGCACCGCGGAGTTCGGTCGGGCCGCTGACGAGGGCGCGGTGCGGGTCACAGAGTACGATGCGCGCGCCCATGCCCACCAACTTGTCGACGAAGAACATGCGCGACTCGAACATCTTCTCATGCATCAGGATGATCCCCTCGCACTGCGTCGCGGTGACGATCGCGATCGACATCAGGTCGGCCGGGAACGCGGGCCAGGGTTGATCCTCGAGTTTCGGGACCGCGCCGCCGAGATCGGAGCGGATGCGCATCTCCTGCTCCGCCGGGACGAGCAGGTCGGTGCCGTCGATCACGGTCTCGACACCGAGGCGCTGGAAGCCGAGGCGTACCGAGCGGAGGTGCTCGACGCCGGCGTCGGCGATGCGGAGCGCCGAGCGAGTGACGGCGGCGAGGCCGATGAACGAGCCGACCTCGATGTGATCGGGGCCGATCCGGTGCGTGCATCCCTTGAGGCGCGCGCCGCCCTCGATGGAGAGCACATTCGACCCGATACCGGAGATCGTCGCGCCCATGGCCACGAGCAGCCGACAGAGATCCTGCACATGCGGCTCGGAGGCGGCGTTGTGCAGGACCGTGGCCCCGCGCGCCGCGACGGCCGCCATAATCGCGTTCTCGGTGCCGGTCACACTTGGCTCGTCGAGGAAGATGTCGGCGCCGACGAGTCCGTTGGTGCGGAACGTGATCCGGTCAGCGAAGACGTGCTCGGCGCCCAACGCCTCGAGGGCCAGGAAGTGGGTATCGAGTCGACGGCGTCCGATCACGTCGCCCCCCGGCGGCGCGAGGGTCACAGTCCCGGCGCGGGCGAGGAGTGGCGCGGCGAGCAGGATCGAGGCGCGGATGCGCTTGCAGAGTTCCGGATCGAGCGCGTCACCACGGACCGCCTTGGCGGTGATCACGAGCGTGTTCGTGCCGGTCCACTCCGCGGTGGCCCCGGTCTGCCGCACGAGTTGCAGCAGGCTCTCGATGTCGCGGATCCGCGGAACGTTCTCGAGCGTGACCGGCTCGTCGGTGAGGAGCGCGGCGCAGACGATGGGCAGCGCGGCGTTCTTGTTCCCGGTGGGGCGAATGGTACCGGAGAGGCGTCGGCCGCCTTCGACGATGAACTGGGGGGAGGACATATCGGGGAATATACGCTTGACGACACCACGCCGAACATAGACCATTCGACATGCTCCTCTACCAGCTCGCTACCGTCGCCGACACTGTGCTCGTGCGCAACCTGCCCCCCGCGCGCACCGCGTTCGAGGAGGTCGTCTTCGTCACCTCGGGCCTCACGAGCATCCTCGCATTCCTCCTGATCGGGATCACCGTGTTGGGCCTGCTCGCGCTGCGCTCGACGGCGAATCAGGTCCTGCACAAGCTCGAGGAGCTGATGGTCGAGCTCAAGCCGATGGCACGCAACACGGCCGCGATGTCCGACGACGTGCGCGAGGCGGCGAAGAACGTGAATCGGATGGTCGACGAGTCGCGCGAGACGGTCCGCCTGGTCAACGATCGCGTCCGTTCCTCGGTCGTGACGCTCACCGACCGTGTCGACGAGATGAGCGAGATCATCGGGCGCGTCAACCGCTCCGCCGACCGGGTCGCGTCGGTGGCGACGACGGCGGTGGCGGGGATCAAGTTCGGTGCGCGTGCGCTCGGCCTAAGCACAGGACGCAAGGCAAAGAAGAAGAAGCCGAGCCCCGAGGCGCCCGAACGGCCGCGACTGCGCCGTCGGGATTGAGAAGTCGCCGGTGACGCGGGGCGTGGGCGTCGTCCTCGCGGCAGGACTGTTGCTGGCGCTGCTGCCCTCCGACGCCTGGGCGTGGACGCCGGGCACGCACATCCTGCTCGGCGAGGCTGTGCTCCGCAACGCGGCGACGTTGTTGCCTCCCGCGCTCGCGTCGCTGCTCACCGCGTACAAGTACGACTTCCTGTACGGGTCGATCGCCGCCGACACGAGCTTCGCCAAGCGCTACGCGCGCGTGGGCCGGCACTGCCACCACTGGAACGTCGCTGACGACATCCTCGATCGCGCGCGGGACGACGCCCTCCGCGCGTTCAGCTACGGGTACCTCTCGCACCTGGCGGCCGACGTGGTCGCGCACAACCATTACGTCCCGCACCAGCTCGCGATCACCACGAGTTCGTCGGGCGCGGGCCACAGTTATTGGGAGAGCCGGTTCGAGACGTCGACCGGCGAGCAGTGGCCGCGGCGCGCGCGCGAGGTGATCCTGCTCGACCACACGCGTGCGGACGAACACCTCGACCGGATCCTGAGCCCGACGATCTTCAGTACGCGGACCAACCGCCGGATCTTCCGCGGGATGGTGACGGTGACGGACCTTGGCTCGTGGCAACGGTTGATGGCGGCGATGGCCGAGCGGAGCCGATGGCCGCTGCGAAGCGCGACCGTGGCGGCGCATCTCGACCGCGCGTTCGACTACGTCGTGGATTTTCTCGTGAATGGCGAGGCGAGCGTTCCGCGCCGGTTCGACCCAAGCGGCGAGGTCGCGCTCCGGGAGGCCAAGCTGCTGCGGAAGTCGGCACTCGCGGCGGGCGGCGAGCGGGGTGCGCGCCGCGAGGCCGCCGAACGGTTCGGCCTCACGGCTGAATCACTGGGGTGGGCGACCCGACTGCCCGAGCCGCTCTTCACGCCGCGCGCCGACGCCGACGAGCCTCCCGCCGCCTGAACGGCTCGACGTCGCACTCCGCGCTCACTCGTGGCTCAGTCGAACGCGCGCGTGAGCCCGGCGAATGCGATCACGAGTCGCTTGCGACCGATGCTCTCATCGTCGAAGTCCACGGTGACCTTGGCGTCTTTCCCGGTCCCGCTGACTTCGGCGATGGCACCGGATCCGAACTTGGCGTGACTCACGCGCTCACCGAGCACGAAGCGCGGGGCGTCCTGCGACGCGTCCTCGTCCTGGATGAAGCTCGAGACGCGCTCACCCGCGCGTGGGGACCAGGCCGGCGTCTTGGGCGCACGGTAGCGCTCCTCGCTCGTGAAGCGCCCGCTCCCCGAAGTCGAGAACGGCGCGGCGAGCCGCGCCGAGCTGCGGAGCCGGAGCGTCGCGCGCTTCTCGAAATGTTCGTCGCTGAGTCCGCGCAGGAAACTCGACATCATGCACGGGAGCAGCTCGCCATTGCGGCGGCGCTGATGCGCCCACGAGATCAGCAGCCGTTCACCGGCGCGGGTGATCGCCACATAGAGAAGACGCCGCTCCTCCTCGAGCGTCGCCGGGTCGTCGAAGGCACGCGAGAGAGGAAAGAGTCCGTCCTCGAGGCCGGTCACGCAGACCATCGCGTACTCGAGGCCCTTGGCGGTGTGCACGGTCATCATCGTGACCGCGTCGGCATCGGGGCCGAGTTGATCGAGGCCGGTGACGAGCGTTGCGCGCTGGAGGAAATGATCGAGCGGCCGCAGGCCGACCTCTCCGCCGTCGTCGATGATGACCTCGGCGGCGGAGGTGACGAGTTCGCGCACGTTGTCCAGCCGGTCCAGTCCTTCGGGGCCTTCGTTGCGCAGGGCCGTGTCGTAGCCGATCGCGGTGATCAGCTGGACGAGCAGTTGGTCGACGCTCGCGTCGGCGGCGATCGCCCGGAAGCGGTCGACCGTGGCGACGAGATCGAGCAGGGCGGTGCGCGTCGCCGGCCTGATGCCGCCGATCCCGTCGATGCGCCGCGCCTGCTCGAGCAGCGGGATCGCGGACTCCCGCGCCTCGAGGGCGAGGAGTTCCAAGGTGGTCTCCCCCACCCCGCGCTTGGGCGCGCCGATCGCGCGGCGGAACGCCTCGTCGTCGGCGGGGTTGGCGATGAGCCGCAGCCAAGCGACGAGATCCTTGATCTCACGGCGATCGTAGAAGCGCACCGCACCGACGAGGCGGTACGGGATCGCCGCGCGACGCATCGCTTCTTCCATCGCACGACTCTGGGCGTTGGTGCGGTAGAGCACGGCGCAGTCGCGCAGCGCCCCGCGCGAGGTCCGCCACTGCTGCACCGCCTCGGCGATCGCCTCGGCCTCATCGCGATCGTCGGCGCACTCGAGGAGGACGACTGGTTCGCCTCCGGTACGCGTAGGGCGCAACGTCTTGCCGCGACGTGCCGCGTTGCGGACGATCACGTCGTTCGCGAGCGAGAGGATCGGCGCGGTGGACCGATAGTTCTCCTCGAGGCGCACCACGCGCGCCGACGGGAAGTCGCGCTCGAAGTCGAGGATGTTGCGGATGTCGGCACCCCGCCATCCGTAGATCGCCTGGTCGTCGTCGCCGACGACGGCGAGGTTGCCGTGCCCTCCGGCGATCTGCCGCACGAACTCGTACTGGGCCCGATTGGTGTCCTGATACTCGTCCACGAGCACATGGCGGAACCGCCGTGCGAGATGCTCACGCACCTCGGGGTGCTCGCGCAGAATGCGCACGGGCAGCCCGAGCAGATCGTCGAACGAGACGGCGTTCGCGCCACGCAGCGTGGGCTCGAGCTCCTTGTAGACCTGTGCCGCGGCCTTGGCGAGCGGTGTCCGGGCGAGCGCGTCGTACTCGTTTGGCTCCACCAGGGCGTTCTTGGCGGACGAGATCTCGCCGTTGATCGCCTTGGGCGCGAACTCCTTCGCGCTGATCCGCAAGCGCTCCATGAGACGCTTCACCACCGCGAGCGAATCGTCCTCGTCGTAGATCGTGTACTCTGGCGTGCGACCCACGTGCGAGCCGTACATACGCAGCAACCGCGCCCCTACGCCGTGGAAGGTGCCGATCCACATGCCAGCCGGGTCACGGCCCAACAGCCGACCGACCCGCTCGCGCATCTCGCCGGCGGCCTTGTTGGTGAAGGTGACGGCGAGGATCGCCTGCGGGGGGATCTCGTGCACCTCGATCAGTCGCGCGATGCGCGTGGTAAGCACGCGCGTCTTTCCCGAACCGGCGCCCGCAACGACGAGCAGCGGCCCCTCGCTGTGCTCGACCGCTTCGCGCTGGGCCGGGTTGAGTTGGCTGCTCAAGCGAGGCGGTCCACACCCATCCAGGGGCGCAGCGCCTCTGGGACCGCCACTGATCCGTCCGCCTGCTGATAGTGCTCGAGGACCGCCGCGAAGATGCGCGGGAACGCGAGTCCCGATCCGTTGAGCGTATGCACGAAGCGCGGCTTTTCGCCCGGCGCGGGGCGGTACCGGATGTTCGCGCGTCGCGCCTGGAAGTCGGTGAAGAGCGAGCACGACGACACCTCGAGCCACTTCCCCACGCCTGGCGCGAAGACCTCGAGATCGTAGGTCTTGGCGCTGGAGAATCCGGTGTCGCCCGCAGCGAGCAGCAGCACACGGTACGGCAATCCGAGCCGCTGCAGTACCGTCTCGGCGTGCCCGAGCAGACGCTCGAGCTCGGCCTCGCCCTGCTCCGGCACGCAGTAGCGCACGAGCTCGACCTTGTCGAACTGGTGCACGCGCAGCACGCCACGCGTGTCCTTCCCGGCCGCTCCGGCCTCACGCCGGAAGCAGGGGCTGTATGCGCAGAATGACTTGGGAAGGTCGTCCGCGGCGAGGATCTCGTCGCGGTAGAGGTTCGTGACCGGCACCTCGGCCGTCGGGATGAGGAACAGCTCCTCGCCCTCGAGCGCGTACTGGTCGTCGGCGAACTTGGGGAACTGACCGGTGCCCGTCATGCTCGCGCGGTTCACCACGGCTGGCACCCAGAGCTCTTCGTAGCCGAACTCGCCGGTGTGGAGGTCGAGCATGGCGTTCATAAAGCTACGGATCATCCGCGCGCCCTTGCCGCGATAGACCACGAAGCCCGAGCCCGCGACCTTGGCACCGCGCTCGAGATCGAGGATCCCGAGCGCAGCGCCGACCTCCCAATGGGGCTTCACGCTCTCGGCTGCACGGGGCGTACCCCAGCTGCGCACGAGTCGGTTCTGCGACTCGTCGCCCGCCGGCACATCCGCGAGAGGGACATTGGGAATGCCGAGCAGGAGTTCGTCAAGACGGGCTTGCAGGGGCGCGAGGTCGGCCTCGATAGCGGAGATCTCGTCGCCGAGCGCGCGCGCCGCCGCCATCGGGACGTCGGCGTCCTCCTTGGCCTTCTTGAGCCGCCCGACCTCCTGCGTCAGCACATTCCGGCGGGCCTTCTTCTCTTCGACGGCGGTGATCGCGGCGCGGCGCGTGCGATCGAGGGACTCGGCCTCGTCGATCTCCGGGCCGTGGGCGTCGAGCTTCCCGCGGCGTCGCATCCCCTCCCGAAGCTGTTCGACCTGCTCGCGCACCATCCGGAGGTCGTGCACCGCTCAGAACTCCGGGATGCCCGAGGTGAGCGCGCGGAAGCCGCAGTTGGGATTCACGCGCGCCGAGAGCTTGATGCGGCGCTGCGCCGAGAGGACGGAATCGACGTAGAACTTCGCGTAGATGTCCTGGCGCAGATCGAATTGGCAGAACTGCGTCGCCACCTTCACGAAGAACGACTGCCCTTCGTTGACGAGAAAGAGCGTGTCGTTCTGCCATCCACTCTTCGGCGCTTCGACTAAGGCGTTGTAGACGCCGGGAGCGCGCTGAAAGCCGATCAACCGCGTGCCCGCGATCGGCGAGACGACGCTCGAGACCGGCAGGACCATGAGCCGACCGTCGGGATCGATGTCGAAGGCAAGGTCGAACGATCCCGCCGCGTCGACGCGAACGACGCTCGCCTGCGGCACGAGCAGCGCGGACGGATACGACGCCGGCGCGCCCGACATCGCCCACACCTCGAACGTGACGTCGATGTTGACGCTACGGGCGGTAAGCTTGAAGGGGTCCGTGCAGGCGACCGCGCCGAGGATCACGGCGAGGAGAGCGACGAGAACGCGGCGGCGTGGCGCGGAGCTAATAGTCAGGGTCATCACAGTGTGGGAAGCTAACGGAGAGAGGGGCGCCACAACAAGCGAAACCTGCTTGACATCACCAATGCGGTGCGTACACTTCGGAAACCTTTCCCGGAGCGGCGGTGCCCACCATTCGCGACCTGGTCGCGGCCATCCGGCGACGGGACGGCATTGATGCCGCCGTCGTGCTCGGCCGAGACGGACTGCTGATCGATCATCAGGCCGACGCATCGGTCGACGCGGAGAGCGTCGCCGCACATGTGCCAGCGATCCTCCAACACGCCGAGGAACTCGGCGCCTCCGCCGACCGCGGCCACCTGCTCACTGCCGTGATCGAGTACCGGAGCGGTAGCGCCGTGATCGCCGCCATGTCCGCCGATGCGTTCCTCCTCGTGCTCGTACGACCGACCGCCGACCTCGGCGCCCTGCTGTTCGACCTTCGCCGTCACCGCGCGAACATCGCGGCATTGGTCTGACCTCCACTTCTTCACCTGGCCCGGCCGTGGGTTCCCTCGCGCACCCCGCTCCGCTGCATGTCCTCGTCGCCGACGACGAGCCACACATCGGCCGGATCATCAAGACGAAGCTCGAACAGGGGCCGTTCTCCGTCACGCTCGTCTACGACGGTGCGGAGGCGCTGGCGGAGCTCGAACACTCACCGGACGTGCGTCTCCTGATCCTCGATCTCATGATGCCGCAGGTCACGGGCTTCGAGGTCCTGGAGCGGGTGCGCGCCGACCCGCGCTGGCGCACGATCCCCTGCCTCATCCTCACCGCCGCCGGCCAGGACCACCAAGAGGTGGAAGCCCGACGTCGCGGCGCCGACGACTTCATGACGAAGCCTTTCAGCCCGAAGCGCCTTCTCGCACGCGCACTCGAACTCTCAGGAGCGGAAGCTCAATGAGGGCGCCCCTCTTCGCCGTGGTCCTCGCGGGCGGTGTGGGGTCGCGGTTCTGGCCGCTCAGCACCCCGGAGCGTCCCAAACAGCTGCTGCCGCTCATCACGGACGTGTCGATGCTCGCCGAGACGGTGGAGCGGCTCGTGCCGTTGGTGGGGCGCGAGCGCGTGCTGCTGCTCACGAGCGAGCGGTTGCGCGACGCGATCCTCGCGGCGCTGCCACAACTCAGCGCCGACCAACTGGTGCTCGAACCACGGCCCGCGGGCACCGCGGCCGCGCTCACGTGGGCGGCCGCCGAGGTGGTGGCGCGCGGGGGCGCCGATGCGCGCATGGTGTGCGTTCATGCTGACTGGGCGATCAAGGACCCGGCACGCTTTCGTGAGACGCTGGGGCGGGCCGCGGAGATCGCGGCATCGCGTGACGCGCTCGCGACGGTGGGAATCGTGCCGACGAGGCCCGACCCCGGGTTCGGGTACATCCAGCCTGGCGAGTCGCACACCGACGGCTCGCGTGCGGTCGCGCGGTTCGTCGAGAAGCCCGACCGCGAACGGGCCGCGGTCATGGTGCGCGATGGATTCCTTTGGAATTCGGGGATCTTCGCTTGGCGCGCTCAAACGTTGCTCGACGAAGTGCGCGCGGTCACGCCCGAGTTGGCGGACGCGTTGGCCGCGAGGTCGCGGGGCGCTGCCGCATTCTTCGCCGCCGTGAAGACCGGGGTGAGCATCGACGTCGGCGTGCTGGAACGGAGCGGGCGCGTGGTGGTCCTCGCGGGCGACTTCGGCTGGGACGATGTCGGGACCTGGAGCGCGCTACGACGTGTGCGGGCGCTCGACGTGCAGCAGAACGCGATGCATGGCCGCGTCCATGTCCGTGAGTCGAGCGGCAACGTGGTGCACGCAGAGGGGAGCTCCGTGGTCCTGTACGGCGTGCATGATCTCGTGGTGGTCGTGCGCGACGGTGTGACACTGGTGACGACCGTCGACCGCGCCGCCGACCTCAAGCCGCTCGTCGAGGGCCTGCCAACTGACCTCCGGGAGCTCCGCTGATGGGCGCCGTTTTCTATGACGACCTGATCGCGCGCGGATTCGAACCGTTCGCGCTCACGCGCCCGGCCGGCGAACTCCGAGCCGGCGGGGAGATCATCCGGCGCCGATGGACGCGTGTGCTCGGCACGCACGCCGAGGGGTTCATCGGCGCGGCGCACCTCGCGGCGTTCGACGAGTTCGACGCGCCAGCCGCCGCTGCAGGGATGCTCGCCGAGGGGACGTGGCTCGTGAACTCGCGGTGCGCCCCGGCGCTCCGCCGAGCGGTCCCCGCTGAGGCCAGCGTGGTGCGTGTGGGTGGTCGCGTCGCGGCGATCCGGCTCGGAACGGCGCAGGCGGTCGACTCGTTCGCGTCGGGCGAGGCGACGCTCGAAGTGCTCACCGCCACGGGCACGGCGATCGTCCTCGACGGCTGGTGGCTCGACGAGGTGTGGGACCTCATCCGTCACCTGAATCCGATGCTCGCGTCGGACGCGGTCGCGCTCGCACCGGAGCGCAAGGAAGTGCCCGCGCACCTCACCGTGTTGGGCGCGCACGATGTGCACGTCGACCTCGGCGCGCACGTCGAGCCATTCGTCGTCGTGGACGCGACCGCGGGGCCGGTCCTCATCCGCCGCGGCGCGACGGTGCAGTCGTTCACACGGCTCGTCGGCCCCTGCATCGTCGGAGAGGACGCGACGGTGAGCGGTGGCCGCGTCGCCGCCTGCAGCATCGGCGAGCGCGTGAAGGTGAACGGGGAGGTCAGCTCCACGATCATGATCGGGCACTGCAACAAGGGGCACGACGGGTTCGTGGGGCACTCCGTGATCGGCCGCTGGGCCAACCTCGGCGCCGACACCGTGACGAGCAATCTCAAGAACTCGTACGGGTCGGTCTCGCTCTGGACCCCACGCGGCGTGGAGGAGACGGGCCTGCAGTTCCTCGGCAGCCTCGTCGGAGATCATGCGAAGACCGGGATCGGTACGCGCCTCACGACGGGCTGCGTGATCGGCGCGGGGGCGAACCTGTTCGGGAGCACCATGCCGCCGAAGGCCGTCGCACCGTTCGCATGGGGCGAGGCGCCCGCTTGGCAGCAGTTCGACCTCGAGAAGTTCCTGCAGGTGGCCGAGCGGGTGATGGCGCGGCGCGAGGTTGCGCTCTCGGCGCGGATGCGCGAGTGCCTGCGCGCGGCGCACTCGGCGCGCTGGACGCCGTGAGGGCGTGGACGCTCGGCAGCGGCAGTTCGGGGAACGCGCTGCTGCTCGAGAGCGGGGGCCACCGGATCCTCATCGACTGCGGCTTCGGGCCGCGTGCGATCGTCACGCGGCTGAAGTCGATCGGGGTCGACCCTGCATCGATCAGCGCGCTCTTGCTCACGCACGAGCACGTCGACCATGCACAGGGCGCCGAGCGTGCGCAGAAGAAGTTTCGATGGCCCGTGTACGCGTCGGCGGGCACGTTGAGCACGCTGCATGCGATCGAGGCGCGGTGGCGGATGCCGGTCGCGCCGGGACGTCCCACGGTGCTCGACGGCTTCAGCATCGACGCGATCGCGGTCCCGCACGACGCCGCCGGCCCTCTGGCATTCGCGATCACGGCGACGGCGAGCGGCGCTCGCGTCGGCGTCGCGCATGATCTGGGCGCCGTTCCTGAGGCGCTGCTTGAGGCGTTTCAGCGCTGCGATGCTCTCTGCGTGGAGGCCAATCACGACGTCGAGATGCTGCGCAACGGGCCGTACCCGCGCGCTCTGCAGGAGCGCATTCGGGGCGGGCGCGGACACATCAGCAACAGCGCGTGCGGTGCGCTCGTGGCAACGCTCGTGGGCCCAGCGCTGCGCGCCGTCACGCTGCTCCACCTTAGCGAAGTGAACAACACGCCGGCCCACGCGGAAGGCGCGGTGGCGGATCAGTTGCGCCGTATCGGCTACCGCGGACCGGTGCAGGCCGCGGCGCGTCGGAGTCCGGCGCCAGCCTTCGCGCTGGCGGCGCGAGCGCACGTCAGCGTTCAGCTGTCGCTCGGCGTATAGCCTGTCATGGCGGTGCCGCACCCCGCGCCACCCGCGTTGCTGGAACCCTTCACGCGACGCCACGCATTCGCTACGATGCGCCCTTCGCCGTCACGCCCCTCAGGCGTGTTGCATCCGCTTCGATCCATCGACTCCACCGGTCCATGAGGAACGTGCCCGAGCATCCGTCCGATCCGCAGGCGCTCCAGTGGCGACACGACGCGCCCGCGTCGGTCGTCGTGTTCCTCGTTGCGTTGCCGCTCTGCCTTGGCATCGCCCTGGCGTCAGGCGCGCCCCTCTTCGCCGGCATCATCGCCGGCGCCATCGGTGGCCTCATCGTCGCTCCCTTGAGCGGCTCCGCGCTCATGGTGAGCGGCCCGGCCGCCGGCCTCACCGCGATCGTGCTGGCGGCGATCACTCAACTGGGCGATTACCGCGCGTTCCTCCTCGCCGTCGTGATCGGCGGCCTGATCCAGCTCGCTCTCGCGGCGCTGCGCGCCGGCATCATCGCTTACTACTTCCCCTCGGCGGTGATCAAAGGCATGCTCTCGGCGATCGGCGTGGTGCTGATCCTGAAGCAGCTGCCGCACGCCTTCGGCTACGACGCCGACGCGATGGGCGACGAAACATTCGCGCAGGCGAACTCGGAGAACACCTTCTCCGGGATCACGCACGCGCTCGGGGCGATCGAACCCGGGGCGGTGATCATCGCGCTGATCGCTCTCGTGATCCTGTTCGTCTGGCCGCTGACGCCGCTGGCGAAGGTCCGGCTCTTCCCCGCCCCACTCGCGGTCGTGTCGTTCGGCATCGGGATGAACGCGCTTTTCGGCTCGGTGCTGCCGGACCTGATGCTCGCACCCGCGCACCTGGTGGGGTTGCCGCTGCCGACGGGCGCGGGAGAGTGGGGGGCACAGTTCGCGTTTCCGGCGTGGGGTGCGATCACGAATCCCGCCGTGTGGCGTATCGGCGTGACGCTCGGGATCGTGGCCTCGTTGGAGACGCTGCTCTCGCTGGAGGCGACCGACAAGATGGATCCGTTCAAGCGCGAGGCACCTCCCAACCGCGAACTCTTCGCGCAGGGCATCGGCAACACGCTTTCGGGGCTCATCGGCGGCCTGCCGGTGACCGGCGTCATCGTGCGGTCGGCGGCGAATGTCGAGGCCGGCGCGCGTACGCGCTGGTCGGCGATCCTGCACGGGGTCTTGCTCGTGGCGGCCGTCCTCACGATCCCGCGTGTGCTGAACCTGATCCCGTTGGCGGCGCTGGCGGCGATCCTGTTGCACACGGGCTGGAAGCTCGCGCACCCGACGATCCTGCGCTCGATGGTGCGCCTGGGTCGCTCGCAATGGATGCCGTACGTCGTGACGCTCGCGGCGATCCTGTTCACCGATCTGCTGGTCGGCATCACCATCGGCATGACGGTCGGCGTGTTCATCATCCTGCGCGACACGCTGATGAACCCGCCGTTCAGCGTCGTGAGCCCGGCGGGTGCGGTGCTGACGCGCTGGCAACTGCACGACCATCTGAATTTCCTCAACAAGGCCGCGCTCCTCAATGAGCTCGAAGGGCTCGCGCCGGGGAGCCGGATCGAGGTGGACGGCCGGATGACGCGGCGGATCGACGCCGACGCCCTCGAGGTCCTGCACGAGTTCAACGACACTGCGGTGCTACGCAACATTGATTACCGTCTCGTCGCGATTCCCCCGCGCCGGGTCGGCACCGGCGCGCACTGAAACCGCACCTTCCGAGGACGACCACGTGAAGCATTACCTGAAGCTCTTGGAGAACAACGCGGCTTGGGCTCGGGATATGGTGTCGCAGGACGCCGACTTCTTCACCAAGCGCGAGCAGGCGCAGACCCCGCATCACCTGATCATCGGCTGTTCCGACAGTCGCGTGCCGCTCGAACTCATGACCGGCGCCATGCCGGGCGAGATGTTCGTGCATCGCAATATCGGCAATCAGGTGTGGGAGACCGACATGAACGTCTTGTCGGTGGTGCAGTTCGCGGTCGACGTGCTCGACGTGGAGCACGTGATCATCTGCGGACATTCCAACTGCGGCGCGCTCAAGGCCGCGTTCGCCGACTCGGCGCACGGGCTGATCGACCATTGGCTCTCGGACATCCGGAGCACGATGCGTTGGCACCACGAGGAGCTCGACGCCTGTCCTGACGCGGCGTCACGGCTCCACAGGCTCTCGCACCTGAATGTGCGGCAGCAGGTGGGGATCCTGAGCCGCACGCCGATCATCCTGGACGCATGGAAGCGGGGCCGGCGGCCGACGTTGCACGGGTGGGTGTACGACATCGGGTCGGGGCTGATCGAGCGGGTCGTGGAGGGAGTGGACAGCGAGGAGAACGCGAAGGCGCTGCCCAAGAACTAAGTGAACGGCAGATGTGGGAGATGAGATGGGAGAAGTGAGAAGGCCCCCGCCGCAACCGCGACGGGGGCCTTGATCATGCGAGGTCGAGAGAGGAGACCTCACATCTCTCCTCTCACCTCTCTCATCTGCCCTTAGTACATCCCGCCCATTCCACCGCCCTGGGGCGACGGCGCGTGGGATTCCCTCTCCTTCTTCTCCACGATCAGCGCTTCGGTGGTGAGGAGGAGCGAGGCGATCGACGCGGCGTTCTGCAGTGCCGTGCGGGTCACCTTCGTCGGGTCGATGACGCCGGCGAGGACGAGATCCTCGTAGGTGTCCGAGAAGGCATTGTAGCCGAAGTTCTTGTCCTTCGACGCGCGCACCTTCTCGACGACGATCGAGCCTTCACCACCCGCGTTCTGGACGATGATGCGGATCGGCTCCTCGATGGCGCGACGGATGATGTCGACGCCGATCTGCTCCTCGGCATCGAGCTTGAGGGTCTTGAGCGCGACCTGCGCGCGGATGAGCGCGACGCCGCCGCCGGGGACGATGCCTTCCTCGACCGCGGCACGGGTCGCATGGAGCGCGTCCTCGACGCGGGCCTTCTTCTCCTTCATCTCGCTCTCGGTGGC
>JANOTB010000028.1:0-7722 GCA_031416115.1 Gemmatimonadota bacterium | reverse complement strand
CAGAGCACGCAGATCGCGTGAAGTTTGTCGACCACTTCGGCGACGCACATGAGTTGTGGCATGGGGCCGAACGGCTCCCCGCGAAAATCGGTGTCGGTGCCGGCGAGGATCACCCGCCGGCCGCGGAGGGCGAGGTCGCTGGCGAGCGCGACGATCCCCGCATCGAGGAACTGCACCTCGTCGATCGCGATCACCTGTGCGAGCGGGTCCAGGCGCAGTGCGATCTGCTTGGAGGAGTCCACCGGCACCGCCTCGATCGTGCGACCGTCGTGACTGCCGACGGCGAAGACGCCGCCGGCATACCGGTCATCGAGGTGCGACTTGAAGACCTGCACGCGCTTCTTGGCGATCATCGCGCGACGGATGCGGCGGATGAGCTCTTCGCTCTTGCCGCTGAACATCACGCCGGCGATGACCTCCATCCAACCGCCAGTGAGTTGGAATCCCCCACTCACCGCGGCGTCCTCGGACCTCGCGGAGCACCTCGGCCGCCGTCGTCGTCGCGCCGCGGACCGCGCGGCTTGTCGCCACGCGGAGCGAAGCCCGGCTTGTCACCGCGCGGAGCGAAGCCGGGCTTGTCACCACGCGGAGCGAACCCGGGCTTGTCACCGCGAGGAGCGAAGCCACGAGGCTTGTCACCGCGAGGAGCGAAGCCCGGCTTGTCACCGCGGGGCGGGAAGCCCGGCTTGTCACCGCGGGGAGCGAACGTGCGCGGCTTGTCGCTGCGCGCGCCGAAACCACCTCGGGCACCGCCGGTGCGCGGGCCGCTCGCGCTGCCGCCGCTGCGCGGCGCGAACTCGCGCGGCCGCTCGCTACGCTCGCCGCGATCACCACGCTCGCTGTGCTCACCACGCTCGCTGCGCTCACCACGCTCGCTGCGCTCTCCACGCTCCTCGCGCTCTCCCTGCTCGCGCTGGGCTTCCTTCTCGGCCATCGCTTCCTTCATGATCGTGCGGACGCGGATCTCGGCCGCCTTCACCAGTTCGTCCTGCGTTGCGCGCGTATGCTCGAGCATCTTGAGCGCGGCCGCGGCGATCTCGAGGCCGTCGAACTCGCCGAGTAGCGGCTCGAGCGCGAGCACCTCGCGCTGAGGGATGCCGGCGCTGAGCAGGTCGCGCAACTCGGCCCGGACGCGGGCGTCGTAGGCGCGTGCCTTGAGCACGGCCGATCGCGCAGCGAACGGCACGACCAGCGACTCGCCGGCGAGCAGTTGCAGCGCGGCACGCTGGCGGGGTGCGATGATCGCCACCACCTGGGCCGGCTTGGCAGCGATGATCTGCGCCCACACCGTGCCGGTGGGGATCCCGAGTGTCACAACGAGCGTCGTGTTGGTCGCGACTTCGCCGTCGGTCACGCGGGCGAGCGTGTCGTTGTCGGAGCCGATCGCGCGAAGGAGCTCACGTGCGGCGGTCGCGGACGCGTCGTCGGTGACGACGATCGTCGCAGTCGGTGCATCGACTTCGTCGAGCACCTGGGGCAGGGCATCGACGGGCGCGCCCCCCACGCTCAGGAAGCGCACATTCGTCACGCCATCGGTCGGAGTCGCGGGCTCGGCCGGGACCAGGTCGTCGACGATCCGGCGTGCCTTGTGGAGGTGACGCTCGAGGAGCGCCTCTACCGTCGGGGTGGCCTCGAGTGCGGTGAGCAAACGGGTGGCCGTCTTGGGAACCTCGGTGAGGATGGTCGCGAGGTCGGCGTCGTCGGCGTCGAGTTCGTCGGCCGCGGCGAAGAAGACCGTACCGACCTGATCGAGCTTGAGTGCCGTTGACGCAACGACAGGCGCGAGGATCGCGCTCGAGCCGATCACGACCTGAGCGGGGCCCGCGGCGAGCAGGCGCTTGGTGCGCGACGCGCTCGTGGCGGCGACGATCCGACGACCTTCGGCGGCCGGCAGCCGCGAGAGGGCGCGCGCGAGCGCCACCGCAGCGGCGGCGTCGGGAACGAGGATCAGGAGATAGGGAGTCGAGGCATCGCGCGTGGAGCGCTCGAGTGCGGGGGTCGCGAGTTGGGCGATACGCCCCCAATCGGGGGGAAGGAAATGCGCCACGTGGGCGGAGCGGACGGAGCCAGCCGTCGCGCGCTCGAGAGCAGTCACTGCGGGACCTCGGTTTTCAATGGCGCGCCCAGGGGCGCGGTCGTTATCGTTCGTCGAACAAGAAATATAGTCGCCCCGTGATCGCCGCCGCGCCTGCCCAGCCCTGCGGCCACGCCACCCTTGTGTCCTCGAGGAGGACTCATCGTGCCCGGACCGCTCGCGTTCCACCCCTCCGCGAACATCGCCGAGCTTCGCGAATCGGCGACGATCGCGGTCTCACAGCGCGCCAGGGCGCTCAAGGCGGCGGGACGCGAGGTGATCGATCTCGGGGCGGGGGAGCCCGACTTCGACACGCCTGAACCGATCCGGCGTGCCGCCAAGGAGGCACTCGACAACGGAGCCACGCGCTACACCGCGGTCGAGGGCATTCTCCCGTTGCGCGAGGCGATCGCCAGCGAGGCGAATGCGCACTACGAGGGCGACGGCAAGGTCATGGCAGGCGACATCGTCGTGTCGAACGGATCGAAGCAGTCGCTCTTCAATGCCTGCATGGTGCTCTTCGGCCCCGGTGACGAGGTGCTCATCCCGACGCCGAGTTGGACGAGCTACTACGAGATGGTGACGCTCGCTCGTGCGACCGTCGTCGAGGTGCATGGCGACCCGGGCAAGGGCTTCAAGGTCGACCCGGAGCGTCTCGCCAGGCATGCGACGCCGCGCACGCGCGGCCTCATGCTCAACTCGCCTAGCAATCCGACGGGCTCGGTCTACTCGCCCGACGAACTGCGCGCGATCCTCGACCTCGCCGCCGATCGCGGGTGGTGGGTGATCAGCGACGAGATCTATGTGCGGATCGCGTACGACGCGCCGGCGGTGGGCGCGCTGGACGTCGCGCATCGTCGCGACAATCTGATCGTGGTCAACGGCGTCGCGAAGGCCTATGCGATGACCGGCTGGCGGATCGGGTGGACGATCTCGGCGCCGGCGGTCGCGAAGGCCATGAACGCGTTCCAGTCGCACACCACGAGCAATGCGGCGACGGTCTCTCAGCACGCCGCCCTCGCCGCCCTCACGCTCGGCGAGCCGGTGGAGCAGGCGGTGCGTGCGATGGTCACGGAGTTCAAGGCGCGGCGCGACGCGGCGCTGCCGATCCTCCGCGCGTCGAGCGCGCTCACGGTGCTAGAGCCGGCGGGCGCCTTTTATTTCTACACGAAGGTGCCGGGCACGGGTGCCGACGCGGGCGCGGCCTTCTGCGCGACGCTCCTCGAGGAGCACGGCGTGGCGATCGTGCCGGGCTCGGCCTTCCGGACGCCCGACTGGGTGCGGATCTCGTACGCCGCCGAACGATCGCAGGTGATCGAGGCCTGCCGGCGCGTCGCGCGGCTGGCCGACGCGATGAGTGCAGGGTGAACTCTGGGTGAACTCAGGGTGAACTACTGATGCGCTCGCGCGCGCCGCTCCGCAGATTTCTGCTGACGGCGGTGGCTGTGGGGCGGGTTAGCGTCGCCACAACCTGAAAAGGAGGAAGTGGTGTCGCTCGACGTTCGCATGGAAGAGATCGCCGAACAGGATCTGCCGCCGGTGCAGTACCGCTGGGATGCCGACACGGACATCCTGTGCGCGACCCTGCGCCCGACCGGAGTGAGCGAAGGCCTGTCGGGGTCCATGGACATCGAGGGGGCCGATGGCGCGTGGCTCACGCTCGAACTGAGCGGGGGGCGACTCGCGGCGATCGAAGTGGCGGTCTGGCCCGACGTGAAGATCGTCGAGCCGCTCTCGCCTCCCGTGGCGGCCGGCGCTGCGAGGTTGCGCGTGCCGTCGAGCGGAGCCGACGCGGGGCTCGAGGCCCTCGAAGTGAACACGTTGATCCGGGCCATAGCCGACAAGGCGGAGCAGACGATACACTTCCGGATCGGCCCGCAACGCTCGAGTCGCGCACTGCGGGTGGCACGCGACTTGATGATCGAAGTCGATTCGCGCTCCTGCATCTCCGGACTCTGGCTGCTCAACGTCCCCCCGTTCCCCACCGCACCATGATCACGACCATCGTCCTCGTCCACGCCGAGCCGCGCCTCATCCCCAAGTGCGCCGCTGCCCTCGCGGGGATCGACGGCGTCACGGATGTCTACTCCGTCTCGGGCGAATGGGATCTCGTGGTGATCGTGAAGGTCAAGGAGTACGAGGACATCGCACGGATCGTGACCGAACTGTTCCCGACCGTGCCGGGGATCGTGAAGACGACGACGCTGACCGCGTTTCGTGCCTACTCCAAGGCTGATCTGGAGCAGGCCTGGGACATGGGCATCGACTGAGTCGACTACGGCCGGTTCGGCTTTCGGTCGAGGCACCAGTTCTGGCTCACGCGGAAGCTCTCGCTCCACTTGCCGGCGGAGTACTTGAGGACGACCACGTTCGGCGTGGCGGCGTAGCGCCACGTCTCGAGGATGATCTCGTCGATGCCGTCGCCGTCGAGATCGACGTGGTTCACGAGCCGACTGAACTCGACGCCGCGAGCCTCGCCCTGCGAGACATGCTGAAAGCTCGTGGCGAATGCCCCGGCAGAATCCTCAGCGAGCGCGAGTAGGCTGACGGTATGACCGGCTCCTGGGCCCGCGTCGCCGGCTTGGGGATCGACGAACGTCGCGAGCAGCGTTCGGCCCTCGGCGCCGGCGCCGGTCCGGAGCCAGCGCCCGATGAAGTCGAGATGGGCCAGCTCCTCGGTGCCGACCTCTGAGGCGGTGGCGACCGCACTCGCGACCGTGCGCGCCGGCGTCTCGGCGTCCCTGGGTAGCGGCCGCGTCCCACCCTTCTGCTTGAGCGGCGTGCTCGACGCGAGGAACTCGATACTCATTTCGGCACGGGTCGACCCGATCAGCTTGCCCTGCGCCTGCGGGACGATGTCGGTGCACCCGGGGAGCGAGTAGAGCGCTCCTAGATTGGGGTCCCACATGGGCCGCACGATCTGGACCTCGCCGATCGCGAGACCGTCGCGGTAGAGCGGGAGCTTGCGGCCGACCGCGAAGAAGAGCGCGTCGACGTTGCGCCAGCCGTCGGCGTCGAGCGAGAGCGGCGCCAGCTGGCCGTTCTCCACGATCGCGAAGGGCACGAGACGAGGGTCCTCGCGTGCTCCGTAGACCTGGAAGAAGATGTTCGACGTGTCCGAGACCACGCTGAGTGGTGCGGCAGGCACGTACGGGATGGGCTGCTGCGGCTTGTCGCATGCCGCGAGCAGGATTAGGATGCTCGCGATGATCGCTGGTCGGCGCATAGGGCCAAGCTACGCCCCGACGGAGGGGGCGGCAAGCATTCGAGACGCCCTCCGCGCACTTCGTGACAGCGGTGTTGGCGCCGGTGCCCGGGGGGCGCCACTCGAAGTGCAGCCCAAGAGCGATCAGGCGCCCCGCCTTGAGCGCGCCACTCCACTCGAAGGGACCGTCATCCGCGTCCGTCCTGTGGAGGGTGGCGCGGTCGTGGGATTCCGTGCCTTTCTCGATGGCATCCAGCGTTCGCAGGTCATCGCCCACATCGCCGGAGTGCCGCTGGTGCACGGCGCGGTGGCGGCAGCGATCCGCCTGCGCACGGACCGGCGCTTGCACACGTGGGACGCGCCCCGGGTCCGGCAGGCGCTGTACGCGCCGCACGCGCTGCTCGACGCCGCGCTCCTCGCGTCGCTCGGCGCCCGGATCGCGGTCGTGGACACCATGCAGGTGGACACCATGGACGCCCCCACCGCACCGCGGGGCCCGCGCCACCCGCAGGAACTCGTCGCCCGGGCGCTCACCGCGGTGCAGCGTGCGCGCGAGGCCGCGGAGTTGGCGCTGGCTGCCGAGTGGGTCGCGCGCGGCGACGGGCTTTTGCTGGTCGACGGCGGCACGAGCGGGAGCGCCGACGCGGCCAAGAGCGCGCAGGTGGTCGGTGTGGTGAAGTCGCACCGCACGCTCTATGCCGACGAGGCCACACTCCCACTCGTGCTCGGCTTGCGCGAGGGCGAGCGCACCACGGCGATGACGGTCTCGTCGCCGCGACGGAACGCGGTGGCGTCGTGGTATCTGCGGTTGCGCGATCCGGCCGGGCGCTCGCCGCTCTTCGGGCTCGTGCGCGTCGAGACGGCGCTCTCGGACGACATCACCACGCGCGCCGATCTCGTGTCGCGCTGGCTTCTCGCCGAACGCACGCCGGTCTCGCTCCCCGACCAGCGGTGGGACGTGATGGTGTACGGCATTCGCGAGTGCGAGCAGTACCTTACGGCCATCCTCAAGTGAATACGGTGCGTACAGAGTGAGCAGAGAGTGAGCAGAGCGTGAGTACAGCGTGAGCACAGCGATCCTCGGGCGCGTCGTCGCCACGGAACGGAAGCCCAACACGCCGCATGAGTTCCACTTCTGGACCGCGCTCGACGCGCCGGTCGGGATCGGGACGATCGTGCGTGTGGAGACGACGCGGCCGGTGAGCGGCGTGCTGCCGCGCATCTACGGCGTGGTCACCGAAGGCTTCGGGTACACCGATCTCCAGACGCCGTTGCACGACGTGCTCGGCGCCGACGGTGAGCCAGGGGCGAGCGCGCTCGCGCCGACGGAGCGCACGGAGATCCGGCTCTACACGGCCGCGGTGTTGCGCCATGTGCCCGAGGAGCCGCTGCAACCGGTGCCGATGGGCACGGTGCACCTCGCGACCGAAGCCGACGTGCAGATCGCGCTGCGCATGGATACGTACGCCACGGGCGATACGCGTCGCGGGATCCCGGTGGGTCTCTACCGCGCGGGCGGCACCGAGGCGGCGATCCACCTCGACGCCGACTTCCTGCTCGGCCCCGAGGCGGCGCACCTGAGCATCTCGGGTGTGTCGGGGCTCGCGACCAAGACGAGCGCGGTGGAGTGGTTGCTCGCGAGCATCTTCGCGCACTTTCCCGCGAGCAAGGGCAAGGTCGCGGCGGTCTGCTTCAACGTGAAGGGCCCTGACCTCTGCTTCCTCGACCAACCGGCGAGCGCGCTCTCGGACGAGGACCGCGCGATCTACCAGACGCTTGGCGTGCCGGCGGTGCCGTTCGCGAATGTGCGGTACTTCGCGCCCTGGTCGGCCAAAGGCGGCCAGCTCGCGACGCTGCGGTCCAACGACGCGCTGCAGGACAACGTGCAGCCGCTCACCTGGGGCCTCAAGGAGACGCTGCAATACGCGGAGGTGCTGCTCAACCGCGATGACATCGACGCCAAGGCCGACGCGCTGATCGACTTCATCAAGGAGCGCGTGGTCGACCAGACGTTCACGGACGGAGCGCTCGAACGTGCGCACGAGGTGCGGTCGTTCTCCGACCTGGAGCAGTGGTTCCGCGAGTTGCTGCGCGGGCTGGAGAAGGGCAACTCCGAAGTATGGCGCACGCACCATGTGGCGACGATCCGCAAGGTGCGGAACCGGCTCAGCAACATCTCCACACGCTGCAAGGGTCTCGTGACCGACGACGGCTTGGTGAGCGACCTGCCGTTCAAGGCGTTCGAGGACCGTGCGGTGTACGTGGTGGACGTCGCGAATCTCGAGGAGGATGCGCAGGACCTCGTGTTCGCGCGCGTGGTCTCGCAGCTACGCGAGCATCTCGAGAAGCGGCAGCTCGGCGTGGATCAGGTCGTGGTGTTCGTCGACGAGCTGAACAAGTACGCTCCGGCCGACGGCCCCGACACCTATGTGCGGAAGATGCT
>JANOTB010000027.1:0-41185 GCA_031416115.1 Gemmatimonadota bacterium | reverse complement strand
GCCCCGCTCGCTGCCGCCCTCGTGCTCGCCGGCTGCTCCAAGGCGACCACGACTGCCGCAGCCGCCGCTCCCAAGGGCCCGGTCATGCCCGCCGGCGTCACCCCAGCGAGCATTGCGATCGGTGACTCGATCTTCAACACCACGGGCGCTCCCTGCCAGCGCTGCCACGGTCAGAAGGGCGCTGGCGGTCAGAACGGCCCGAGTCTGGTCGCTGGCCCATGGTTGCACAGCACCGGGAAGTACGAGGAGATCGTCGCGACGATTACGACCGGTGTGCCGCGCACCGCGCTCAAGGACCAGGCGCGCCGCTTCCCGATGAACCCGCGCGGTGGTCCCATGAATCTCAACGACGATCAGGTGAAATCGGTCGCCGCGTACGTCTACTCGATCTCGCGGGACCGGCAGTAGCACGACGCGGCCGTCGCGTCCCTAACCCGGGGGCGCGACGGCCCGCCCGGCGCGACGGCGCCACCGTCGCCACTCGACGGCGAGGCGCGGTGAGCTCAGCACCGAGAGCAGCGCGAAGCCGCTGCTCACTGCCCAGAGCTGCCACGGTCGCAACTCCGCGACCCATGCGACGCCCAGCCAGGCGAGCAACGCCGTGACCGTCGCGAAGAGCGCGCAGGCGTACGTACTGCGCCCGACGATCGGCGGCGCGTCGTACGCGACCTCGCCCAGCTCCCGGAAGAAGGTCACGCGCTGGATCTGTTCCCAGAGTTCGAGCACCGATTCGAAGCGATCGGCGGGATTCTTCTCGAGGCACCGTTCCACCGCGTCGGCGAGCGCCATTGGCACCGACGGGTTGATCGAGCGGATGGGACGCGGCGCCATCGTCGCGTGCATCACCATCACCTCGGTCGGCGAATTGCCCTGGAACGGCGGTCGGCCGGTCAGCAGGTGGTATGCCACGACGCCGAGCGAATAGATGTCCGCACGTTCGTCGGCGAGCCCGTTCCCCATCTGCTCAGGGGCCATGTACGTCGGCGTGCCGATCATCACGCCGTTCTCCGTGAGCTCCCGTTCACCCGATACCCGCGCGATCCCGAAGTCGGTGAGCAACACCTTCTCGTGCGGCCCCTCGAGGATCACGTTCGCTGGTTTGATGTCACGGTGAAGGATCCCCGCGCGATGGGTCGCCTGCACGGCCTCGCAGAGTTCGGAGAAGATGCGATGCGCCACCTTGGGCGGGAGCGGACCGCGCTGGTCGAGCTTCGCGGCGAGCGTGGGCCCCTCGATGAACGGCATCGCGTAGAAGATCAGACCGTCCCGCTCACCGATCTCGAATATCGGGACCACGGCGGGATGCCGAAGGCGCGCGAGCGCGATCCCCTCGCGCCGGAAACGGTCGACGAACGCGGTCGCGCCCGCAAGATCGGGGCGGATGACCTTGATTGCCACGCGCCGGTCCAGGCGCCTGTGCCGGCCGGAATAGACGCGACCGAACCCGCCCTGCCCGACGATCTCCCCGAGTTCGTACTCGGCATCGAGCGTCCGTGAGAGTCGCTCGCGGAAGTCGGGTTCCTCGGGGAGATCAGGTGGAGACGGCATAGTTCTTCAGCACGGCGTCGCGAACCTCCTCGCTGATCGCACCTTCGTTGAGCAGCGCGTCTACCGACGCCTGCATCGTCACCATCCCGACGTCACGACCCGACAGGATCGCCGACCGCAGCTGCGTGTCCGATCCGGTCTTGAGCATGTTCCGCACGGCGCGCGTGCCAAGCACCACCTCCGCCGCGACACGCTTTCCACCATCGACGGTCGGCAGCAACTCCTGATGAACGACGAGCTGCAACGCCTCCGACGCCATCGTGCGGATGAGCAACTCGCGCCCCGGCGGCGCGTACGAGAGGAGTCGATCCATCAGTCGCTCGACCGACACGATGTGCACCGTCGAGATCACGAGCACCCCCGATGAAGCCGCGCGCAGCGCGATCTCGATGGTGTCATAGTCGCGCATCTCGCCGATCAGCACCACGTCGGGATCCTGACGCAGTGCCGCGCGGAGACCGGACGTGAAGGTCGCCGTGTCGCGCCCCACCTCGCGCTGGCGGATGAGCGACTGACCCTGCGGATGCACGTACTCGATCGGGTCCTCGATCGTGACGATGTGCTTGCGGCTGTGTTGGTTGATCGCGTCCACCATGCTCGCCATGGTGGTGGTCTTCCCCTGGCTCGTACTCCCGGTGATGAGCACAAGCCCTTTGCCACGGTGCGTCATCGCCTCCACGAGGGGCGGCAACTTGAGTTGTTCGAGCGGCAGCGGAATCCTCGGGAGCAGACGCACGACCGCGCCGATGGTGCCGTTCGCGTAACCGACATTCAGCCGATACCGATGCTGGTCGTCATCCACGCACATCAGGTCGACGTCGAGCGTCTCGTCGAAGGTCGCACGCTGGCGCTCGCTGAGCATCGCGAAGGCGAGATGACGAGCGGTGGACGCGGTGAGCGGTGAGTCGGTGATGGCGCGAAGCGCGCCGTCCACGCGAACGTACACCGGCGAGCCCGCGAGGATGTGGAGGTCGGTAGCCTGCATCTCGCGCGCGAGCAGCAGCAGTCCCTTGAGCGATGTCTCGCCCTCGGGGCCCAGCCAGATCTCTCCTGCCTTCCGCATCCCACTCGCGCGTCGCACCTTGGACCCCCGGGTCGGGGTTGCACTGCCTCTCAATACTCGGGTGCGACCGGCCGTTGCGCCAGCACTGAAGGCGCCGAGTCGCCCGTGCGCACGGTGCTCGCCGGTTCGAAGAGGATCACCTCGCACTCCTCGTCCGCTACCGGACGATGCTCCGTGCCCGCGGGCACCACGATGAACTCGCCCGCGCTGACATCGACGCGCTTGTCGCGGAACTCCATGTGGAAGCGCCCTCGGTGAACGAGGAACAGCTCCGCCTCGCTCGTGTGCTGGTGCCAGTGGAACGCACCGAGGAGCCTCACCGCCTTCACCTGCTGTCCATTCAATTCCGCGATCACCACCGGTGACCACGTCTCGTGGATCGTGGCGAAGACGGCGTCGAGGTTCACGGGCAACATCAGAGCTCGGTCAGCGACATCGTCCCCGCCGTCCCGCTCGCGGGTGCGACCAGCCGGCGATGATAGTCGAGCTGTCCGAGATGATAGGCGAAGTGGGAACAGAGATGCATGAGGAAGCGTGCGGTCGGCAGCTGTACTCCGAGGATCGGGATAGGGAACGGCGCCGCCAACGTCGCGGCCGAGAGCGTCGGCATCACGCGATCCGCCTCGGCGATCGCGAGCTCGATCTCCTCCACGACAGCCGCGCGCGCGATGCCGCGCGCATTGAACTCGCGGTCGCGGTCGCGCACCCAGCCGCTCGCGCCAAGCACGACGCCGAAAAAGTGCCGCACGTTGCCCGCGAGGTGCAGTGCGAGCGTGCCGCCCGTGTTCGTGATGCCCGGCAGCTCCTGCCAGAGCAACGCATCGCTCGGATAAGCGGAAACCTCGCGTGCGAGTGCGCGTAGGTCACGTACCATCACGGCGTGCAGATCGTCAGCATTCATGGGACCTCCGAGAGGGCGGGAACGTCCCTGAAGATACGGCGCCGCACGTTCCGCGCGCGCGACCGTCATGGCCGCGCGCCGACCGAGGTTCCTCACCCCGAGTCCCCCACCGAGGGCCGACCGATGCTCCTCACCCCGAGTCCAATCAGGGTCGTTCGCACGCTCAAGGTGCATGCCGGGGTCCTCGGCGTCTCCGTCGCGTCGCTCTGGGCTGTCTTCGCGGTGAACACCGTCCTCGGTGGCGCGCTGCTCCAGTACGGAGTCGTGCCCCGCACCGTCGACGGACTCCGCGGCATAGTGCTCGCGCCGTTCCTCCATGCCAACCTCGCGCACCTCACCGCGAACACAGCCTCGCTCCTGATCCTCGGCTGGCTCGTGATGCTGCGAGACGCACGTCACTTCGGGATCGTGGCGCTGCTCGCAGTGCTGGGAGGCGGGTTCGCGGCCTGGCTCCTCGGTGCCGGCAACTCCGTGCATGTGGGAGCGAGCGGCGTGATCTTCGGATTTCTCGGATTCCTCATCTTCGCCGGGTGGTATGCCCGGTCGTTCGGGAGCATCGTGCTCAGCCTCACCGTGACGGTGCTGTGGGGCGGGCTCGTGTTCGGTGTGTTGCCCGGGGATGCGGGCATCTCTTGGCAGGAGCATCTCGGGGGGTTCGCCGGCGGCGTGCTCGGGGCGCGGTGGTTCGCGCGGGGCGCGGTGCGGTGAGCAACTGAACTCAACGGCTATTCACCACAGGGGCACAGGGGGCACAGGGGAGGGGCAGGGGACAGGGCGAGCCCCTTTCGCGAGGGGTAGATGCCGTTCCACCAAGAGAACCCTCGAGGTGCGCTCCGCACCCGAGCGACTCACAGCTCCCTCTGTACCCCCTGTGCCCCTGTGGTGAAAGCAGTTAGCAGTTATTATCCGGCTAATATTGACATCTTATATTACCGTGGTAATATCAGCGCGATGCACACAAGACTCACTATCGCGTTCGCCGGCCCAAGACTCATCGCCGCCGGCCAACTCTCCGACGTCGCCCTCGCGACGCAGGCCGCCGAGTCCGCGGGCCTCGATCGCGCTGCGATCATCTTCGACGCGGTCACCAGCGAGCCGATCGACCTCGATCTGCGCGGCACGCCAGTGGAGCTCCTCGCCCGGGTGCTCGCTCTCTACCCGACGCCAAGCGGGCCTGACGCCGGCGACTCCGCCGACGCAGACGCCGACGCGCACCGCGGTCCCGGTCGCCCGCGGCTCGGCGTCGTGGGCCGCGAGGTCACGCTCCTCCCGCGTCACTGGGATTGGCTCGCCACACAGCCGGGTGGCGCTTCGGCCGCGATCCGTCGCCTCGTCGATCAGGCGCGCGTCACGCATGCCGATCGCGATCGCACGCGACGCGCGCAGGAGTACGCGTACCGCTTCATGACCGCGATGCTCGGCGACGAGCCCGACTTCGAGGAGGCGACGCGTGCCCTCTTCGCCTCCGATCGCGAGCGGTTCACCGACCTCACCTCAGGCTGGCCTGCCGACCTGCGCGATCACGCGCGCCGGCTCGCCGACGATGCGTTCTCACAGGACGCAGTCGCCCATGCATGACCTCACGCAGGGCTCCATTCCTCGGCACATCATCCGGATGGCCGTCCCGATGGCGATCGGCATGGTCTTCCAGACGCTCTACTACTTGGTCGATCTCTACTTCGTCGGTCGGCTCGGTGATGCCGCCATCGCCGGCGTGAGTGCGGCGGGGAACATCCAGTTCATCGTCATGGCGCTCACGCAGGTGCTCGGCGTGGGCACCATGGTCCTCATCGCGCATGCGGCGGGGCGCAAGGATCGGGCGGACGGCAACCTCGTCTTCAACCAGAGCCTGTTGCTCGCAGGGATCGCCGCCGTCGTGGTGTTCGTGGGGGGCCTGCTCTTCTCCGCGCGCTACCTCGGCATGCTCGCCGCCGATCCCGAGGTGCTCAGGGCCGGCACCGACTACCTCTTTTGGTTCCTCCCCGCGCTCGCGCTGCAGTTCGCGCTCATCTCCATGGGCTCGGCGCTCCGCGGTACGGGCATCGCCAAGCCGACGATGATCGTGCAGGTGCTCACCGTGGGGCTCAACGCGATCCTCGCACCGGTGCTCATCGCCGGCTGGGGCACCGGCCGCCCAATGGGCGTGGGCGGTGCCGGCCTCGCGAGCACGATCTCGGTGCTCGTGGGCGTGATCGCGATGTTCGTCTACTTCCGGCGTCTTGAACATTTCGTCGACTTCGATGCAGCGCTCATCCGGCCACACTTCGCGACCTGGAAGCGCCTGCTCCGGATCGGCGTTCCCGCGGGCGCTGAGTTCGGGCTGATGTTCTTCTCG
This sequence comes from Gemmatimonadota bacterium, assembly GCA_031416115.1. Lineage (GTDB taxonomy): Bacteria > Gemmatimonadota > Gemmatimonadetes > Gemmatimonadales > Gemmatimonadaceae > Pseudogemmatithrix. The sequence goes on along the minus strand of JANOTB010000027.1, from coordinate 35,338 downwards.
ATGTTCGTGATCTTCCTGATCATCCGCGACTTCGGTGCGGCGGCGCAGGCCGGATTCGGCGTCGGGTCACGGATGATGCAGGCGATCTTCCTCCCCGCGATGGCGATCGCGTTCGCTGCGGCGCCGGTGGCCGCACAGAACCTCGCGGCGGGAAAGCCCGAGCGAGCGCGTCAGACCTTCTTCGATGCTGTGAAGATCGGCAGCTCCCTGATGATCGCGCTGACCCTCTTCGCGCACTGGCGTCCCGAATGGCTGATCGGTGCCTTCACCTCCGATCCGGAGGTCATCGCGATCGCGGTGCAGTACCTGCGTACTATCTCGTGGAACTTCGTCGCGTCGGGGATCGTGTTCACCTGCTCGAGCATGTTCCAGGCCATGGGGAACACGGTGCCGTCGGTGATCAGCAGCGGAGTGCGCGTCCTGGTGTTCGTGGTGCCGGCGATCTACATCTCGCGCGTGCCGGGTTTCCAACTGCACTGGCTCTGGTACGTGTCAGTGGCCTCGACGACGGTGCACGCGCTGTTCGCGCTCTGGTTGCTCAAGCGCGCAGCGCGTCATCACGGCGCGCAATGACCAGGCGATAGCGGCAGTGGGCCTCGGCAGCCGATCCGCCACGCCCAAGCCCCCTGTGTAAATCCGTTCGCGGTTGCCTTCGCCGTTCCCTGTGTCCCCTGTGCCCCTGTGGTGAACGCAGTTCGCCGTATCAGACCACCACGTTGAGCAACCGCCCCGGCACGAGGATCACCTTCTTCGGCTCCCCCGTGATGAACTTCCCGATCACCGGATCCGCCCGCGCCGCCGCCAACGCCTCATCCTGCGTGATCGACTTGGACACCACGAGCTTGCCCCGCGTCCTCCCGCTCACCTGTACCACCAGCTCGATCGTGTCACTCACGAGCAACGACGGATCATACGTCGGCCAGCGCGAATCGAACACACTCTCGGTGTGCCCGAGCATCTCCCACAGCTCGGCCGCGATGTGCGGCGCGAACGGCGCGACCAGTTGCACCACGGGCTCGACTTCGGCCCGCTGGCAGGCGCGCTCACCGCGTCGCAGCGTGTTCATGTACTCCATCATCGCCGCGATCGCCGTGTTGTAACTGAGCGCTGGCGTATCCTCACCGACCTTCTTGATCGTCGCGGCGAGCTTGCGCATCACTTCGGTGTCGGGCGTGCCGTCGCTGCTGCAGTCGCGCACCGAAGCCCAGAGCCGGTCGAGGAACCGCTTCACGCCGCTGATGCCGGCGTCGCGGAAATCGCCACCCTCCTCGAACGGGCCGAGGAACATCAGGTAGGTGCGGAACGAGTCCGCGCCCCACTGGTCGATGTAGTCGTCGGGGTTCACCACGTTCCCCTTGGACTTCGACATCTTCGCGCCGTCGCGGATGATCAACCCGTGCGCACGGAACCTGGTGAATGGCTCCTCGAAGTCGAGCAGCCCCATGTCATGCAGCACCATCGTGATGAAGCGCGAGTACAGCAGGTGCAGCACCGCATGCTCGTTGCCACCGATGTAGGTGGTGACGGGGAGCCACTTCTTCGTGGTCTCCTTGTCGAACGCCACATCGTCGCGACCCACGCTCGGGTAACGCAGGAAGTACCAGGCGCTGTCGAGGAAGGTGTCACTCACGTCGGTCTCGCGCCGCGCCTTGGCCCCGCACGTCGGGCACGGCACGCGGTACCACTCCTCGTGGCGCGCCAGAGGTGAGACCCCCGAGTCGTCGGGCTTGAAGTCGGGGATGTTGGGCAGCACCACCGGCAGCTGGTCCTCGGGGACCGGCACCGTGCCGCATGTGTCGCAGTAGATGATCGGGATCGGCGGGCCCCAATAGCGCTGTCGGGAGATGCACCAGTCGTGCAGGCGGTAGTTGGTCACCGCCTTGCCGGCATGCATGCCCTCGAGCCACTCGGTGAGCACACGCTGCGCGGTGTCGACCGGCATCGCGTCGAACTGCCCCGAGTTCACCAGCCTCCCATCACCCACGTACGCCTCGCCCGCGAACGGCGTATGCGCGTCCTGACCCTCGCCCGCGACCACACGCACGATCGGCAGATCGAACTTGGTCGCGAACTCGAAGTCACGTTCGTCATGCCCCGGCACCGCCATGATCGCGCCGGTGCCGTACTCCATCAACACATAGTCGGCGACCCAGACGGGGATCAACGCACCCGTCGCCGGGTTCACCGCGAACGAGCCAGTGAACTCACCCGTCTTCTCCTTGCTCGTCTTGCGGCTGATCAGGTCCTGCTTGGACGCGCGCGCGCGGTATTCGTCGACGATCGACTGCTGCTGCGTCGTGGTGATCGCCTGCACGAGCGGGTGCTCCGGGGCGAGCACCAGGTAGGTCGCGCCGAAGATCGTATCGGGACGCGTGGTGAACACCTCGATCTCGGGCGTGTCGTCGGGCATCCGCATCTCGGTCGTGACCGCGACCGCCGAACTGCCGGCGTCCGCGAGCAGGTCGAGCACGCGAAAACGCAGCCGCGCGCCATCCGACCGCCCGATCCAGTTCCGCTGCGCCTGCTTCGTGGTCTCCGACCAGTCGAGCCGCTCGAGATTCTTCAGCAAACGCTCCGAGAACTCGGAGATCTTGAAGAACCATTGCTCGAGGAAGCGTTGTTCCACCGTCGTGCCGCAGCGCTCGCAGGTGCCGCCCTCGACCTGCTCGTTGGCCAGCACGGTCTTGCACGACGGGCACCAGTTCACCGCCGCGGCCTTCTTATACGCGAGGCCGCGCTCGTAGAGCTGCAGAAAGACCCACTGCGTCCACTTGTAGTACTCGGGGGCGGTCGTGTCGACCGAGCGTGACCAGTCGACCATGAGGCCCGCACGATCCAGCTGACGGCGGAAGTTCCGGATGTTGCTCGGAATGAGCTCCATCGGGTGCTTCCCCACCTTGAGCGCGAAGTTCTCCGAGTGGATCCCGAACGCGTCATAGCCCAGCGGCTCGAAGACCGTGTGGCCTTGCAGGCGTTGGAATCGCGCGTAGATATCACATCCGGTGAACGCGAAGAGGTTCCCGACGTGCAGCCCTTCGGCTGACGGATAGGGGAACATCATCAGGGCATAGAAGGGATTCGCCCCGTGCGCGATGTCCGTTGTGTGCGTGGCGCGGTCGGCCCAGCGCTGGCGCCAGAGCGATTCTACTGCCGACGGGTCGTAGCCGATCGGCTCAACTGGTGCTGTCATCAGTCTATATAGGAAGGGAGTCTGAGCAATCTAGCCGTCCCCACTGCGGGAACAAAAGCGAAGGCGAGCGCTGCAGGTGAGTCGGTGCGCACGCACATCATCGATCGCCTCTCCGGCTGGGGCGCGATCGGGGGCCTCGCCGGCTTCGCCGCGCTCGTCATCGTCTTCTGGTCGCGGGTCGTCGCCATGGCCGACGCGGGCGGCATCGTGCTGCTCTCGGCGCTCGCCGTGACACTCGCGGGCGGGATCGCCACCGCTTTCTTCCGGTGGTTCATCTCGCCCGTCGTCGGTGAGCAGCTGCGCGACATCGCCGACGTCGCCGAGGCGATCACGAGCGGTGACCTCACGCGCACGCCGGCCGCGGCCGGAGAGGGCGGTCAGCTCGGCCGGCTGGCCCGGGCCATGGTCGACATGTCGGGCGAGCTACGCCGGCTCAGCCTCGCGCTGCGCGAGAACGCCGCCGAGACCGCGCGGCGCTCTGACGAGATCACCGGCGGTACCGAGCACATGGCCACCGCGGCCTCGGGGATCGCTGAGACGGCGAGCACACTGAGCGCCCATGCGTCCGACATGGCCGACACGATCAAGCTCCTCTCGATCGATGCCGGCCGCCTCAACTCACTCGCGTCGACGATCGACTCCGGCGCCGCCGAAGGTATCGCCCGAAACGAACGGCTCAAGACGCTCGCATCGGAGAGCCATGAACAACTCGACGAGAGCGCGCGCCGGCTCGACGCCCTCGTGCTCGACGTGCAGGCGAGCGCGCGCGTGACCGAGTCGCTCGCCACCGCCTCCGACCAGATCCGCGGCTTCGTGGTGCTCGTGCAGAAGATCGCGCGACAGTCCAAACTCCTTGCGCTCAATGCAGCCATGGAGGCCGCGCGCGCCGGCGAGCAGGGCGAGGGCTTCTCGGTCGTCGCCACCGAGGTCCGCCGTCTCGCGCAGAGCTCGGCCGAGGCCGCCGAACACACCGACAAGCTCATGCAGGACCTGATCGCGCAGATGGAGAGTGCGCGCACCACGAGCGCCCGGTCGCTCACCACGGTCGAGACGGTGCGCGCCGCCACGACCCACGGCCGCCAGGCGTTCACTCAGGTGGAGCTCGCGGTCGACGCCGCCAACGAGTGGGTCGGCACCATGGCGAGCACCGCCTCGATCGGCAAGAAGCTCGCAGCCGAGATCACGCAGAAGCTCGACTCCCTCACCGCCGGTACGCAGAACTTCGCGAGCGCGATGCACGACGTCGCCGCGGCGAGCGAGGAGCAGAGCGCGAGCACAGAGGAGATCGCCGCGGCGGCGAATGCGCTGGTGGCGGCGGCGGAGAAGGTGAGCGGGACGGCGAAGGCGTTCGGGAGCTAGGCTGTGCCGTTGCTCTCGCCGACGTGACCGTGACCGCTGACGCGGACACCGCTCCGCGGGGTACTGCAGTGGTGCACTTCACTCCGGGGAGCCTGATGCCGTCCGTGATGCCGTCCGTGATGCCGTCCTTCCGCGCCTGCCTGCTGACACTCGTCGCCACGACGGCGCTCGACGCCCAGTCAGCGCCAGCTCAGGCGCGCGGAGGGCCGCTTCCGCTCCAGCAGGCCATCTCGTTCGACGTCAGCGCGGCGCTCGACGATCGATGGCGCCTGACTGTGGAACCGCTCGTCATCGGGCGCTTCACGATCGGGCTCTCCGGCTCGCGCACCACCGAAGTCGATCGACCGACACAACCGGACATCTATCGGACCATCGCCACCGGCAGTGTGGATCTCTCGCTCGCGCCGTGCGATCCACGATTCCCCTGCTACCCGATCCCGAGCGACGAGCCGACCTACCGGGCGTCGAGTCTCGCACTGCACGTGCGGTGGTATCCGGCCGCACTCTCGCGCGACGGCGAGCGTCAGAGATTCGCGGTCTATATCGGCGAGTTCCTGAGCCGCGAGGAGCGACGGATCTCGTGGCCCCAGTGGATCTTCCCGCCATACGATGCGCCAGGCGCTCCACCGGATTCGATCGGGATCGTCATCCCGAGGCCTCAGCTCCCCGGACCCTCGTGGGTGCAGCGCCTGCGCGGCTGGGAGCCGGGTGTGGAGCTCGGGGCGCGCATGATGATGGGACGACGTGTGCTGATCGATGTCGGGGGCACCATTCGAGTCGCAACGCTGGATGATCCCCTCTCACGTCGGCGTCCCGGCCAGACCGACGCGCGCCTCGTACTGGCACTCGGCTTCGGCTGGTGAGGTGAACCACGTCGGCGCTAGCGCGCTGGTCGTGGATACAGATGCACGCACTTCTCCAGCCGCGCACCGCGCTCGTCGCAAACAGCGAACTGCGCGCCCTCGTACAGTGTCCCCGCGGCGTACCGCCCGTCCTTCGCCAGCGCGTAGAACTGAATGTCGAAGTTCGGCCTGCCATCCGCTCGCAGCAGCCGCGCTTCGGTCATCGCGACCAGGCGCTCCAGCGTCTTGAGCACCGCGACCTCGGGCGCGAGTCCCTGCCGCATGAACTCCACCGTGAGAAAACCGCCGCACACCTTGATGTTCGCTTCACCACGGCCCGTCGACCCCGCCGCGCCGACGGTGTTGTCGCAGTACTGACCGGCGCCGATCACCGGCGAGTCCCCGATCCGCCCGGGGATCTTCCATGCCATGCCGCTGGTGGTCGTCACCGAACTGATGTCACCGCGGGCATCGACCGCATTCATGTTGATCGTGCCGGTCGTGAACTTGATCGCCACGTCGTCGTCATGATCGAGCCAGGCGTCGTCCTTGTTGAGCCGCGCCTTCCATCGGAGCCAGTCCTGCCGCGTCTTCTCGGTGAGGAGATCCTGCTCCTTGAAGCCCATCGCGAGCGCGAACCGCTTGGCTCCCTCGCCGACGAGCATGATGTGGTCGGTGTAGTCCATCACCGCCTTCGCCACGAGACTCGGCGTCGCGATGCCCTCGATCGCTCCCACCGACCCGGCGCGCTTGGTCGGCCCGTGCATGCAGCTCGCGTCGAGCTGCACCACACCGTCGGCATTCGGCAGGCCGCCAAGGCCGACGCTCTGGTCCTCGGCGTCGAGTTCCTGGATGTTCACGCCGGCGATGATCGCGTCGAGGCAGTCGGTGCCGCGGACGATCCGGTCGTAGGCGACCTTCACACCGCGCAGTCCGTTGGCGGAAGAGATCACGACCGGGCGGCCTTGCCCAGAGGCGCCTGCATCGACCTTCCCCCGCCGGGCCGCGTCCGCCACCGAAGGAACGTTGTCGGAGCGGGCGGAAAGAGCCGCGGCGGCAGCGGTCGAAAGTAGAAAGTCACGGCGCGTCGGCATGAGCAGGGGGACGGAGGTGGGAATCCTGCGAAGCTACCTCGCTTCGGCGGCTTCCGGAACGTTGACACCGGAACGTTGACACACCGGAACGTCTCCCCCCACTGTCGACGATCGTTCGACCTATATTGGGCAACTACCGTGCCTCGCCCGCGAGCCGGCCCCACAAATTGAACCTCCGGACCCCGAGATGAAGGCACCCCTCCCGCACGACGAATCCGAACGACTACGCGCGCTCCTTGAGTACAGGATCCTCGACACCGAGTCGGAGGCGGTATTCGACGACCTCGTTGCCGTCGCCGCAGCCGTTTGCGAGGTGCCGATCTCGCTGATCTCGATCGTCGATCCCGATCGGCAGTGGTTCAAGGCGAAGCTCGGGCTCGCGGTCGCCGAGACGTCGCGAGACTCCGCGTTCTGCGCGCACGCGATCCTCGGCGACTCCATCATGATCGTGCCCGACGCGCTCGAGGACGATCGATTCGCCGACAACCCACTCGTGCTGGGCGATCCGCACATCCGATTCTACGCCGGCGCGCCCCTGGTCACGCCCGAGGGGTACCGACTCGGCTCGCTCTGCGTGATCGACCGACAGCCGCGGGAACTCACGCCGACCCAGCTGGCAGTGCTCGACGCCCTGGCCCGTCAAGTGAGCGCACTACTGCAATGGCGCCGTACCATGGGTCATCTCGCGCAGGCGCTCGGCCGCGTTCGCACACTCGAGGGCCTCATCCCGATCTGCGCGTCGTGCAAGAGCGTTCGCAGCGACAAGGGGTACTGGGAGCGCGTCGAGTCCTTCATCACCGCGCACACCTCGGCGCAGATGACGCACGGCCTCTGCCCGACCTGCGCCGAGGCCGACTTCCCGGGCATCATGGCGGAGATCGATCGCGAGAACGCGAGCGGGATGTAGGTATTGGTCGCACCGCTGCTGCGGGTCGGCGCCGTCGGACCGACCCGCGCCGTGCTAAGTTGAGGCCATGGAATCCGCGAGCCTCTCCGGCATCGACTTCTTCGACGGCGTCAACGAACAGCTCCTCTGGCACCTCGCGAAGATCGGGGAACCTGTGGAGTACGCCTCCGACTCACTGCTCTTCGAGCCAGGCGACCGCCGCAGCGCACTCTGGGTGATCCTCACGGGCAACGTGGCGATCGAGTCCGTGCACGGCGACGACCGGACGCGCATCGCGACACTCGGCGCGGGGCAGGTCCTGGGCGAGGGACTCCTCCTCGCTGAGGCGGATCATGCGACCGCCGGGCGCGCGCTCATGCCGACACGGACCGTGCGATTCGCGCGTGAAGTGCTCGAACCGCTGCTCAAGGACAAGCCGGCGCTCCATGCCGCGCTCGTGTCGAGCTCGGCGCGCGCGATCCGTGACCGGCTCCGTCAGACCGATGCCGCGCTCACCGGCCAGGGCCGTCTGCTCGGCTACAGCGCCACCGGCATCACGCGCCGCGAGCACGACCTCCTGGGCGAGCGCGACGTGCCCGATGCCGCGCTCTACGGTGTGCAGACCATGCGGGCGATCGAGAACTTCCCGATCACCGGCGTCACGTTGCGCGACTTTCCCGAGCTCATCGTCGCGCTCGCGCAGGTCAAGGAGGCCGCGGCCCGCGCCAACAAGGGGCATCCCGATCTTCCCGACGATGTGTTCGACGCGATCGTCCGCGCCTGCAAGGAGATCCAGGGCGGCCGGCATCACGAGCATTTCCGCGTCGACATGATCCAGGGCGGGGCGGGCACGTCGAGCAACATGAACGCGAACGAGGTGATCGCCAACCGCGCGCTCGAACTGCTCGGCGAGGCCCGCGGGACCTACAGCCGCGTGCATCCCACCGAGCACGTCAACCTCGCGCAGAGCACCAACGACGTCTATCCGACTGCCATCCGTATTGCGCTGCACGCCGCGATCGGTGGACTCCAGGCGCAGATGCGGCTCCTGGTGGCGTCGTTCCTCGCCAAGGGGACGGAGTTCGCACCACACATCAAGATGGGTCGCACGCAGTTGCAGGACGCCGTGCCGATGACCCTCGGCCAGGAGTTCAACGCCTACGGGCACACCATCGCCGAGGACGTCGATCGCCTGGAAGAGGCGAAGGCGCTCATGCGCGAGATGAACATGGGTGCGACCGCGATCGGCACCGGCATCACGGCGCCACGCGGCTACACCGAGCGCGTGCAGAAAGAACTCAGCGCGGTGACCGGCCTCTCCATGATCACCGCGCCCGACCTTGTGGAAGCGACGAGCGACACCGGGGCGTTCGTGCAGGTCTCCGGCGTGCTCAAGCGCTGCGCCGTGAAGCTCTCCAAGATCTGCAATGACTTGCGCCTCCTCTCGAGCGGTCCGCGCACGGGACTCGGCGAGATCAGGCTCCCGGCAATGCAACCCGGCTCGAGCATCATGCCCGGAAAGGTGAACCCGGTGATCCCCGAGGCCGTGAATCAGGTCTGCTTCGACGTGATCGGCGGCGACGTGACGGTGACCATGGCCGCCGAGGCAGGACAATTGCAGCTCAACGTGTTCGAGCCGATCATCGCGTTCCGGCTCCTGCGCAACATCAGCGCGCTGCGGAACGCCTGCCTGATCCTCCGCGAGAAGTGCGTCGTGGGGATCGAGGCCAATCCCAAGGTGATGCGCGACGGCGTGGAACGGTCGATCGGTCTCGTGACGGCCCTGCTGCCAGAGCTGGGGTACGAGGTCTGCACCCAGGTCGCCAAGGAAGCGCTCGAGAGCGGGCGCGGTGTGGTCGAGTTGTTGCTCGAGAAGAAGCTCCTCACGCGGCAGCAGATCGACGAGATCCTCGATCCGGCGCGCATGACCGGGACCAGCGGGACCAGCGGGACCAGGGGGTAACGATGGCGGGAGTGAAGCTGGACGGCGCTGGCACGCAGAAGATGAAGACGCTCGAGGAGGCCCTGCTCACGTTGCAGAAGATCCATGGCCTCGTGGAACGGATGGCGCTCGAGGTGAAGAACCAGCGCGCCGTCGGCGTGTTGCCCTCGCAGATCAAGCGGATCGCGTCGCCGTTGCAGGGGCAGCTCAAGGGTCAGTTCGGGATGATCGCCGACCAGATGTCAGGGATGATCCTCGCGACCGGACGCGCCGGCGGCGATGCGCTCAAAGTGCGTGCGCTTCGGGAGTATGTGGGTCAGGTCCGGACCGCGCTCGAGATCTCAGCATCCAAGGTGAAGGAGAAGCACGCCCAAGTGATCGAGACCGCAGGCGGGGACTGAGCATCGCCGATTGAGCGTCGCCGATTGCCTCTCTCTCTGGGGTGGGGTAGCTTTCAGGCGATTTTAGAGCTCCGGAGCCCGCGCCGCATCGGCCCTCCGGACCGCGTCCTCCCCCCAGCCATCCGACCCGATGCCGAAGCTGCGTCTGCGCGAAGCGGGGCCCGCCCTGATGTTCATGGTGGTCCTGCTCACGCTCACCGCGTGTGGTGACACGGTGTACCCCAACACCACCTTCACCCGATTCACCGACCTCAACAGCTCGATCCTGTCCCTCTGGGACCGACTGCTCTTCTGGGGTACGATCGTCTTCGTGGTCGTCGAAGGGGCGCTGATCGTCACGATCATCAAGTATCGCAAGCGCCCGGGCGGCCCCGTCGCGAAGCAGATCCACGGCAACGCCATCCTCGAGATCACCTGGACCGCCATCCCGGCGATCATCCTCGTGCTCATCGCGATCCCCACCGTGAAGACGATTTTCGAGACCCAGGCGCCCGCTCCCGCCGGCGCGCTCAAGGTGCAGGTCATCGGGCATCAGTGGTGGTGGGAGTTCCGCTACCCCGAGCTCGGCATCGTGACCGCCAACGAGCTCTATGTGCCGGTCGGTCGCACGGTGAGCTTCGAGCTCACGACCAAGGACGTGCTGCACTCGTTCTGGTTCCCTGCCATGGGTGGCAAGCGTGACCTGATCACGAACCGCACCAACTACATGTGGTTCACGCCAAATGCCGACCTCGGCACGCAGGCGTGGAATGGCTTCTGCACTGAGTACTGCGGCGAGAGTCACGCCAACATGCGGATGCGGCTCTATACGGTGCAGCCTGACGAGTTCGAGGCGTGGGCCAAGCATCAGGCGGGGCCGGCGGTGTTCAATCCGATGGCGGCACCTGCTGCGACCCTGGCGGTCGACACCACGCCGCCGCCGGCGGCTGGCTACGTCTTCCCGACCGAGAGGCTCCCGGCGCACGTGATCCCGCAGACGCCGATCCCCGCTGGCCTCGAGTACGACGACGCGCTCCTCGCGCAGGGTGACGCGACCCGCGGCGCCACGCAGGGATTCATGCTCGGTGGCTGCATCGGCTGCCACGCGATCAACGGCATCCCGGGCGCCGTCAGCAACATCGGCCCCAACCTCACCCACGTCGCATCACGCCACACCATCGCGAGCGGCCTCTACAAGTTCGACGGCCCGTCACTCGCGCGCTGGATCAAGAACGCGCGCCACATGAAGCCCGGCTCGATCATGAATACGATCGGCCGCGGCGAGTACGACCCCATCATGAAGATGACCGTCACGGCGGGCCTCGACGACCGGCAGATCGCCGATGTCGTCGCCTACCTGATGTCGCTCAAGTAACCCGGAGACCCTGACATCATGGCAACCATCGCTGCCCCGACGCACGCCGGCCACGCCGACGCGTACGCGCAGAACTCCGGTATCTGGAGCTGGATCGCGACCACCGACCACAAGCGGATCGGCACGCTCTACCTCTGGACCGCGCTCTTCTTCTTCCTCGTCGGCGGCCTCGAGGCGGTACTGATCCGTACCCAGCTCATGCGCCCCAACATGGGCTTCGTCTCGGCCGAGACGTACAACCAACTCTTCACGATGCACGGCACGACGATGGTGTTCCTCGCCATCATGCCGCTCTCGGCCGCCTTCTTCAACTTCCTGATCCCGCTGCAGATCGGCGCACGTGACGTCGCCTTCCCGCGACTCAACGCCTTCTCGTACTGGGTCTACCTGCTCGGCGGCATCTTCCTCACGGTGCCGATCCTGTTCGGCATGGCGCCCAACGGCGGCTGGTTCGGCTACGCGCCGCTCACGACCAACCAGTTCTCGCCCGGCAACAACATCGACTTCTGGGTGATCGGCCTGGTGTTCGGTGTCTCGTCGCTCGCGGCGGCGTTCAACTTCATCACGACGATCATCAACATGCGCGCACCGGGCATGACGCTCATGCGCATGCCGATGTTCACCTGGATGTCGTTCGTCGTGCAGTTCCTGCTCATCCTCGCCTTCCCGCCGATCACGGTCGCGCTCGTCTTCCTGCTCATGGATCGCTTTTTCGGGACGACGTTCTACGCGATCGCCGCCGGTGCCGACCCGCTGCTCTGGCAGCATCTCTTCTGGGTGTTCGGTCACCCCGAGGTCTACATCCTGATCCTGCCCGCCTTCGGCCTCGTGTCGGAGGTGCTCCCGACCTTCTCCAAGAAGCCGCTCTTCGGCTACAACGTGATGGTCTACTCGGGCATCATGATCGGCTTCCTCGGCTTCGGCGTCTGGGCCCACCACATGTTCGCCGTGGGCATGGGCGCGGTCGCCGACACGATCTTCTCGATGATGACCATGCTGATCGCGATCCCGACCGGCGTGAAGATCTTCAACTGGATCGCGACCATGTGGGCGGGCGAGATCCGCTTCACCGTCGCGATGAAGTTCGCGATCGCACTGATCGCGATGTTCACGATCGGCGGCATCTCGGGCGTCATGCACTCGTCGCCCCCGGCCGACCTCCAGCAGACGGACACGTATTTCATCGTCGCGCACTTCCACTACGTGCTCTTCGGTGGATCGATCATGGGCATCTTCGCGGGCATCTACCACTACTACCCGAAGATGACCGGCCGCCTCATGGATGAGCCGCTCGGCAACGTGCACTTCTGGGGCACCTTCATCGGCATGAATCTCACGTTCTTCCCGATGCACTTCAGCGGCCTCTACGGCATGCCGCGCCGCGTCTATCAGTACGACGCCGGGCAGGGCTGGGACCTGTTCAACCTGATGTCGACCTACGGCACCTACCTGATCGCCCTGAGCACCCTGCCCTTCATCTGGAACTTCGTCCGCAGCCGCACCCGCGGCGCGGTGGCGGGCAACGATCCGTGGGGGGCGGGCACGCTCGAGTGGTCGATCCCCTCGCCGCCACCCGAGTACAACTTCGCGCAGCTCCCCGAGGTCACCTCGCGCTACCCGCTCTGGGACCTCAAGGACCCGTCCAAGACCGCCGGCATCGTGCATTCGCATGCCGACGCCATGACCATCACCGACGCACACGCTGTCCCGGTGCACGAAGAGACCGAGACGTTCACCGCGAAGGAGCTCGGCATCCCCATGCCGCTCTCCACCGCGAAGCCGTTCTTCACGGCCGTCGCCCTCATGACGATGTTCAGCGGCCTGCCTTTCCTCCGCCACGACATGTTCGCGGTGGCAATGACACTCACGATCGGCGGTGCCTGCCTGTTCATCGGCGGGCTCTATGCCTGGCTCACTTCCCCCCTCGAGTAACCGGAGACAACGACAGTGGCTTCCCACGCTGCCGCCGCGCCGCACGGCTCCACAGGCGCAAGTGCCGGTCACGATGACGGGCATGAGCATCATCATTACACGACCACCGGCCTCGACAACCGGAAGATCGCGATCTGGGCCTTTCTCGGGTCCGAGTGCATGCTCTTCGCATCACTCATCTCGACCTACCTCATCTACAAGGGCAAGTCGCTCGTCGGGCCCTACCCGCACACCGAGTGGGCGAATGAGGCCGGCAAGACGTTCGAGCCGATCCTCGACATCCCGGTCACGTCGGCCTCGACGGCCGTGCTCCTCATGTCCTCGTTCGCGATGGTGCTCGCCCTGCAGGCGGTCCAGCTCAAGGGCAAGCCGATCGCCGCGACCGCCGGCTGGTGGGAGCGCATCCAGCGCTCTTCGCAGTTCTGGCTCGCCGCGACGGCCTTTCTTGGCGCGACATTCCTCGGGTTCCAGGCGTACGAGTTCACCTCGTTCGTCCACGAGGGGCTCACGCTCAAGACCAACCTGTTCGGCTCGACCTTCTTCACGCTCACCGGCTTCCACGGCGCTCACGTCACGGTCGGCGTCCTCTGGCTCATGACACTGTTGTGGATCGACCGCACCCGCGGGCTCGGCCCCAAGGACGAGTTGATCGTCGACATCTGCGCGCTCTACTGGCACTTCGTCGACGTGGTCTGGATCGTGATCTTCACGCTCGTCTATCTCATCTCTTAAGCGCCGAGGCCCATCGCCATGTCCCACGACGCCAAGCACGACGCGGCCCACGCCGCCGAGTCGCACCACCCGACGGGCAACCAGTACCTCAAGATCGCGATCATCCTCACGGTCATCACGGCGATCGAGGTCTGGGCGTACTACATCCCGGCCCTCGTAGAGTCACCGCTCTTCAATCCGGCGCTGATCATCATGTCGGCGCTCAAGTTCGGGATCGTGGTGCTGTACTACATGCACATCAAGTTCGATCACCCGCTGTTCCGGTTGCTCTTCACCGCGTCGTTGATCCTCGCGCTGTGCACGGGCACGGCGCTGATGTTCCTGTTCAAGGTGTTCTAGGCGCCCTACCGAGAACGCAAAAGGGCGCCCGGAGACGGGCGCCCTTTTGCGTTCTCATGGAAGGGTTCGGCGTACCGCAGCGTTTATCTTTCGACCACCTCACTCCTGCCGACCACCCGTGCTCCGTCCGCTCGTCTTCCTGCATCCGAAGGTCGACCTCTCGCAGGGCGGCTTCACGCTGCACTGGAGCACCGTCTTCGGGTTGCTCGCGCTCTGGGCGCTCTACGAGTGGCGTGCCGCGGTCCACGCGCGCGCCGACGCCTCGACGCGGCCCTCGGCCCTGCAACGCGCCTGCTTCGTTGCCGGACTTCTCGCGATGTTCGCCACGCTCAACGGTCCGGTGCACGACATCAGCGACTACTACCTGTTCACCGGTCACATGGTGCAACACCTCGTGCTCACCTTCGTGGCGCCGCCACTGTTGCTGCTCGGTACCCCGGGGTGGATGTTGCGCCCGGCACTGAAGTCGCGCCCCGTCGCCGCGTTCGCACGATTCGTGACCACGCCGCGCGCCGCGTTCGCGATCTTCAACCTCACGCTCGCCGCGTGGCACCTGCCGCCGATGTACAACTCGGCGATGTACTACCATCCCGTGCACATCGGGCAGCACCTGATGTTCCTCGTGACGGCGGTGATCGTCTGGTGGCCGCTGCTCAGCCCGCTGCCTGAACTGCCGCGCCTGAGCTACCCCGGGCAGATGCTCTACAGCTTCCTCATGACGTTGCCGATGACGGTGGTGTCGATCTTCATCGTCTACTCCGACCATGTGCTCTACCCGGCGTATGCGAGCGCGCCGAGGCTCTGGGGGCTGTCGCCGCTGGAGGATCAGCGGCTGGGTGGGCTGATCATGTGGATCCCGGGCGGGCTGTTCTTCTATTTGCTGGCGTCGGTGATCTTCTTTCGGTGGCAAGGGAGTGCGCGGGATGACAGCGCGGGGGCGCAGGTGGCGAGTTAGCGAGGCCGGCATTCAGCTGGCCGAGCCTGCGTTGAGTTCCGGAGCTTCCCCTCGAGAGTCCACTCCGGCATCGATGGCGATCGCTGGCATTGCTGTCCTGCGCGTGGGCACATGCAGTCGCTTCATTCGCGCGTAGATCGTCTTTCGCGTGACACCGAGATCGCGCGCGACGGCCGAAGTATTCCAGTCGTGGAGCAGGAGCGCCCGCATCAGCGCCTGCGACTCGCCGTCTGCCGATGTTTCGTCGATGGCTGTCGCGAGCGTGTTCGTAGGTCGCCCCGCGGTGAGATGACGCGAGAGATGTTCGCGCTCGATGCAGGTCGCCCCGGCCGACCGCGTCGCGACGTGCCACGCGGCGTGGCGCAGTTCCCGGACGTTGCCAGGCCAATCGTAACGTAGAATGCTCTCCCATACGTCACTTGCGATCCGTCGATGGCTCTCTACGGCCGAGCCGAAGCTCGCGAGGAAGTGCAAGAAGAGCGGCGCGATGTCGCCTCGGCGCGCCCGGAGCGATGGCACTTCGATCTCGGAGCCCATGAGCCGATACATGAGGTCCGTGCGGAAGCGCCCTTCGGCCACTTCGTCCCGCAACGAGCGGTTCGTGGCGGTGACGAGGCGAAAGTCACTCGCGATGTCAGCATGGCCACCGACCGGTCGGAAACTGCGTGTGTCGATCGCACGCAAGATCTTCGCCTGCGCGTTGAGTGAGAGGCTACAGATCTCGTCGAGGAAGAGCGTGCCACCGTCGGCCTCCGCGAAGAAGCCGCGACTGTCCCCCACCGCACCAGTGAACGCCCCTCGACGATGTCCGAACATCGCGGCGTCGAACATCGACTCGCTCAGAGCGCACACGTTCACGGGCACGAATGCCCCCGACCGCCCGCTCTGATCGTGCAGATCGCATGCGACCAACTCCTTTCCTACTCCGGTCTCGCCTGCGACGAGCACAGGAATGCCAGACCGCGCGGCGAGGGCGATCTCGGCACGAAGGCGACACATGACAACGGAGTCGCCGATCATGCCGGACGTCCGTTGCGACCGCACGCCCTTCACGGTGTCGTTCCCGGAACACGAGCACGCAACGGAGCTGTGGCACTGTCCACGTCAGCGTCCGTCGTCAGGACCGTTGGTGTCAAGAACAGGAAGAGCTCGGTGTCAGTCGCTCGGCGTGAGGCGCGCCCGAAGAGACCGCCGAGGATCGGGATCGACGAGAGGAATGGTACGCCCGACTGATTCGCGTCTCGCTGCTGGTCCGACAGACCTCCGAGCACCGCCGTCTGTCCGTTTCTTACGAGCAGGCGTGTCCGCACGGACCGCGTCGAGATCACCGGCGCGTCGAACGCGGTCTCCGTGGTTACCGCGTTCACTTCCTGCAGCACCTCGAGCATCACGTAGCCGTCAGCGCTGATAGTGGGTCGCACTAGGAGTCGCGTACCAACGTCCTTGTATTGCACCACCTGATCCCGTTGCGGCGCGTCCGTTGGAAGGGAGCGCGACACCTGGACGAACGGCCGCTGACTCCCGACCACGATCTCCGCCTCTTCGTTGTTCGCGGCCAGAACGATCGGTCGACTGGCAATGGTGACGTCTCCGCGCGCAGCCGCCGCCCGCAACGTGGCGTTGAGGTCAACACCGCCCACGCTCATGACGCTCACGGCGAAATCCCCGAGTCCAATGCCCGTGGTTGACCCGCTCACTGTGGCGTCGCCGGAGCCCGGAATAGCTGTGGACGGGAGCTGCGTCGACATTCCGAACGAGAAGCCACGGTCCTTCCGCACCTCTGCGATGAGGACCTCGATCATCACCTGGAGCGGCCGCACGTCGAGTTCCTGCACGGCCGCTCGAATCAGTTCGAAGTCGCGTCTCGCCGCGCGGATCAGGAGGCTGTTGGTCGCGTCGTCGGGAACAATTGTCACCTCGCCCGCGAGCGCAGCGTTGATCCCAGCCGCGCCAGCGACGGCCTGTGGCGTCACCGGAACTCGACCGCTGCCCTCGGGGACCCTCGAATCACGGAGGGCGGCCGAGAGCGTCTGATTCGACGCACTTCCGAGTTCACCGAGCGCACCGGCTCGGCCATAGAGCGCATTGACGGTCGCGGCAACGTCGGCCGCGCGTGCGTGTCGGAGTCGGAGCGTGAAGAGCACCAGCGTGCCCGCATCCGTCGGGTTCTGAGCAATGTTCGCATCCGCGAGCATGGGCGTTCGCACCTCGACGCGCGGAACGATGCGATAGAGCCCGCCCGTGGAGTCGATCACGAGATCGTAGTTCTGCGACTCGAGCAGGCCGCGCAAGAGCGCGAGCACGGCGGATCGGGGGACTGCGTGAGGAGTCTCGAGCGTTACGCGGTTGCCGGAGAGCCCGCTGATGACGACCGGATGATCGAGGTACTGGCCGAGTCCTTGAACGACAGCGCGGAGATCCACATCCACAAATCGGATGTTCACTCTGTCGGCGGAGGTCACCGACGCCTGCGCGCCCGCTGATGCGGATACACAGAAGAGTGCGCCGAACAGCCATCGCGGTCTTGGTCGGAAGGGGTTCACGGACGCCTCATCGTTATAGTCCAAGTGGTGTCGGGGGTTCGGAGCGTCACCGCGTCAGCACCGACGAGAACGATCTTGGCGCCGGCGACGTAGTCGCCAGTGCGAACAAGGAGGCCGGTGACGCCCAATGACGCGTGCTCCAGCACGGCGCTCCACGGTGGTCCGATGATGCCGCGCAACTGCAGGTCGGGGACCTGCGCCGCGACCGGCGCCCTCGCACTGCCGAGAGACGCACTCCCGAATGGCACCGGCGATGGCGCACGCGCTAAACGGAACGGATCGGTCGCGACCACGCGCAGCACTCGCACGCCGAGCGACTCGGCAGGCACCAACCATCGCGGGTCTTGGACCGCCGGGGCGGTCCGCGCAGGGAGTGGCTCCGGAGCCGCAGCGCGTGCACCCGTGATCGCGAGGATCAGTGAAAGGACCGAACCGGCCCAAAGGAGAGTCTCCGTCCGCTGCTTCATCTGGTCGCTCTCGTGGAAGGCACGACGGAGGCGCGCGCAACCCCCTCTATAGAGATGGAGACGCGAATCACCTCGGCGCGATCTCCGGCGGCCGCGGGCTCGACGGGTGTCACAGAGAATTCACGAACGTCAAGCAGACCAGGTGCGAGTTCGATGAGCAGCAGGAATTGCATCAGCCCCGAGACGTCGCCCTGAGCTTCTAACCGCACCAGCGCGCGTTGGAATGTCCCCGATACGACGCTGTCGGACTGCGTCGCGGCACCGAGAAGCTCGAGTCCTGCCGTTCGCGCAGCGCCACGAACAATGGCTCCGAGCTCACTCGCGACATGAGCCGGTGACCCGGGCGAGAGCAACAACGAGTCCGCCACCACAAGTCGGCCGCTTCTGGCCGCGAGCGTATCGCGAGTCGCGTCGAGCGCCGCGACATCCTGTCCCGAATATTCAAGACGATCGCTCGCCGCCTGATTCGACTGTCGCACCTGCGCAAGCGACTCAACTGTCGGCACGACCAGTCGGTACAGCATCGCCGCAGCGACGACTGTCGCTCCAATTCCCAAGGCACGTCGGTCTCGGCTCGTGAAGCCCTTCGCGACTCTCATCGCAAACCTGCACGTTGGCTGCCGACGATGAACCCGATCGTTGCACGTTCGAGTACCCGGCCAGAGACTACATCGCTGGTCACGGGCCCCACCAGCGCCGGCGAGACGAATCCCGCGGCTCGCTCGAGCCGGTCGACGAGCGCACCGGCACCAGGGCCAACGATGACCAGGATCGCCGCGGTCGAGTCGGCTCGCAGCGTCACGGCAGCCGTCCCCGGGGGGAGCGCTTCACTCAACGCCGCGAGTGCAGAGATCCACGAAAGGCGCTGTACTTGTCGGTCAGCGATGGCGTCCAACGCCTCTGTCGTGCGTGCGAGGTCGAGAGAGAGGATGGCATTCGCATCCAGTTGTGACCCAGAGGCGACGAGTGCGGCACTGAGGCGTTCGTGGGTGCGCCAGAGCGCGTATGGATGGGCCCCCAACAGGACAAACGCGGCAATCGCGCACGCGAGCAGCGATCTGCGCGCCCGCGCGGGCGTAACCTCGCGGTCGCGCGCATGCGCGGAGACGAGCGCGAGAGGGGCAGTCTCACGCCGCGCGCTCACGACGGCCGCAGCGAGCGCGTCGGCGAGGTGCGACGCGTCCCGTCCCAGCGCTTGCAGATTGGTGCGGGGCGCGACGTGATCGAGGGGCGAGTCGTCTTCAGTTTCGCGCCTGGTCCCCGCGAAACGCCCGTCATGGTACTGCACCAACACGGCATCCGCTCCGTCACCCCAAGCGACGCACGCTCCCAAGAGGGTCTCGCCGAGGATGGTCACCGTCGGCACCACCAGGAACACGTCGAAGCCCGCTGACTCCGCTGCCGCACGCACCTCGTCAACTGCGGAGCGCTCGAACGCTGCCCCCCACACCGAACCATCCGTCATCGTCATCGGCCCAGCCGTGAGCAATCCGCCAGGACGCATGAGGAACCAGCGCCGGCTGCCCTCCTGCAGGATGCGCACGCGCGTCTGTGGATCATCCGCGGCGGGGAACCCATCGAGGCGTCGCACCTGAACGAATGCCGGACCGAAACTCAACACCGCCGATCTCGGGTAGCGCGCAGAATGCGGCGCGCGAGCCAGAAGAAGCCGAAGGGCGGTCCCGAGGGTGGCTTCCGCTGGGTCGCGCGCGGCCTCAAGCGTCCAGCCCACGGACCCATTCCGCACGCACACTACGCGTAGCTGCGCGCGGTCGACAGCGATCCCCACGCCCTCTCGCACACTCATGGTACCATCCTCCGTCGTTGCACTCGAACGCCACTGCTCCTGAACTGCACGCGCGTCACCAGTCGAATGCCCAGCGGCGGTATGCTCTCGTTTGCTCGCGGCCGAGGTGATGTGACGACGATCAGCCAAGCGTCCGGTACGGTCGTCGCGAGTCGTGAGAGTGCGTCGAAGGCAAGTGCAAAAGAGTCGCGCGCGATCGGACCGAGCGCTTCGCGCACGCCCGCGAGATCGCCGCTGATGGCCGATCTGGACCGCCGGTACGCCACGAGGTCGCGTGCGCCGGCGACTCCGATTCCGGGAAGGGCTGCAAGAACCTCGAACGGCGCCCAGGTGATCGCGACGCGGCCGGGTTCTGTCGTGAACAGTTGTTCAAGCGGTACCGGCGCACGGCGACCGCCCCTGAGTGAGTCCCACGAGTCGAATCCGCGCACGAGCCGTAGTTCGGCGACATCCAGGATCGCCGCATTGCGCGGCGAGTCGAGTCCGAGCTCAGTCGTGCATCTGGTCTCACAGCCGTGTGCACGCGGCGTGTCGTCCGCATCGCGCCAATCGAGGAGTGCGTCGACTAGATCATCGGCCTGTGGAATCGAGAAGCCTTGCAACTCGATTGCGCGCCTAAGCATCGCGGTAGGAGCGGTCGCAAGGTCGATCGTCATTCCGACTGGCTCTATTCGCACCACTCCCGGGCAGGCGCGCACATTGGCAGCGCGGGACACCAGTAGCGGCAAGCTGTCCGACGGAGCGGCACCAATCGTGCCGAGCAGACCGGCTGAGCGCAGTAGAAGCCCGTCGAGCACAGCAGTCGCGCGCGCAACGCAGTCGTCGGCGTTCCATTCCGCTTGCAACAGCGCCGATCGATTGAACGCCGTTCGCACGCGTTCGCGCGCAGCGAGCGCTACGCCCATCGAGATGACGGCGGCTCCGGTGATGATCCACAGGACCGCTAGGAGGGCGAAGCCGCGCCGGGTGTTCACGGATTTCTTCGCGTGGGAATGATCAGGACGACGTCGCTCGCAAAGATGCCGATCGCCAGCGGCGCGGCCGTACTCGGTCCCCATCGCGCGGACCAAGTCCCGCCGTGTGCCGCATCTTCGAGGAAGGCGAGACGCACGGGTGCCGCGAAACGTCCGAGGGTGAGTCGCTCTCCCTTCGCGAGCATGGCGTCGAGCGTCACCATCGAGTCCGCCATCGGTGGTGCGAGCGCAAGCTCGACGCGACACCGCTCCGCCCATCCGTCTTCCGTGCGACACCATGTATCGAACGCCGCCTGCGATTCGCTGCCAGCAAAGATCGCGCGCTCGTCGCGTCCGGCCTCGCTCTCCAACACGAGTCGACGCAGCAGACGTTCGCCGTTGATCGTCTCGGAGACGTGCGCGTGGGTGTCGTCGAGGCGTTGCGCGTGGTCCACGAGCGCGATCGTGACGGCGCGTGCGCCTCCAATTGTGATCGCGCCTATCGCGAGCGCAACCATCACCTCGATCAGGGTGAAGCCGCGACGCGCGGAGCGGTCAACGCGTCGCATCAGGTCCGCTCGCGCGGTAGAAGGTGGTTGCGAGCAGCACCGCTTCACCTTCACTCTCCATCAATTCGACATGATAGAGTTGCGTCGTGGGTCGCGAGATCCGCATGCGCATCGCGCCCTGCGTCCGCACGCCGAGCCGTTGGTCGAACTCGGTGCGCGACCAGAGGGAAGCGGCGTCCATCAACCGGCCCGCATCGCGAAGTCGGATCTCCGCCGCTGCGCTGAGTGCGATCGCATGCGAGGCCTCCAGCGCCACGCGCAGGAGCGCGATGCCGGCAATCGATAGGATCGCGAGTGCAATGATCGCCTCCAAGAGAGCGGCGCCGGTCCTGTGGCTCCTGCCACGTCGCAACAGGATCACGGCGGACTCGCGCGCAACAACGGTCGGCCAGTGAAGCGCGCGATCCGGACTGAAGGCGACGCGAGCACCGAACCATCGGGCAGTGCCGTGATCGCGGCAGTCATGGCGACGTCTTCGGTCGCTCCCGAAGCACCTGCAGCGCGCGGGAGCGAGATCGGGATGCGCACCCGTACGGGCGACCCCGTGGCGATTGCCAGGCTCCTGGCTCGAGCGACAGCACGCCGCCAGTCGGAGCGGTCGTCGGTCCCCGGACTGGCGGTACCGATCGCAAGCCCGGTGACGCCGGCAGCGATCCCGAGAATCACGATCACCACGAGCAGCTCAATGAGTGTCATGCCAACGCGCGAATGCGATTGTCGCATCAGGCCACCGGACGCACTGCGTAGACGGCTTGGAGTAGGGATGCCGCCACCAGTGCCACGAGTCCACCGAACGCGAGGATCATCACCGGCTCCACGAGCCGAACGAGCGCGCGCAGTTCTGTCTGCACACGCTCCCGGTCCAGCTTCGCCGCATAGACCAGCATCGCCGAGACGTCGCCTGTGGCCTCGCCGGCACGGATCAACTGGATCGCGCTCGGCGGCACCGCTTCGCTGAGGCTGAGGGCGCGGGAGAGCGTCTCGCCCGTGAGGACACGCTCCCGGGCGTCGTCGAGCCGTTGTGCGATAGCGGCATCCCCGGCCGCGCCGCCTGCCTGTTCGAGCGCAGTCGCGAGCGGCACACGCGTCGCCAGCAGTGCCCCGAGCGTAGCGGTCACACGCGCGCCGGCGGCTGCCGCACGGATGCGCCCGACCACAGGCACACGCAGCAGCGCGTTGGCCGCGCGCGTGCGCGCGCCGACTGTCGAGGCAATCCACCAGTGCCACGCGACGGCCGACACTACCGCCGCGAGTAGCGCCGGCACGAATGCGGCGCGAGCGCCCGCCGAGACCGCGAGCACGACTCGCGTGGACCACGGCAGCGACTGTCCGAGGTCGCTGAGCAGTTCGGCGAATCTCGGCAGCACAACGCCGACGAGGATTCCGACTGCGACGGTGCCAGCGACGGCGAGCAGAGCGGGATAGGCCAATGCGGCGCGAAGCGCGGCTCGCGCCGCATTGGCCGACTCCAACTCATCCGCTGCGCGCACGAGCCCGTCGGCCAGTCCGCCGTTCGCGTCGCCTGCGGCGATCAGTCCACGTACGAATCCTGGAAGAGTGAGAATGGTGGAATGCAGTGCGTCGGAGATTCGCTCGCCCTCACGCGCTTTCGCCCTGATGTTCTCGAGCAACGGCCCACTCCAGCCGGTAGGAGCGATCTGCAGGAACACGGTCAGCGCCCGGTCCATCGGGAGCCCCGCTCCGAGAAGAGAGCCGAGCAGGCGCAGTCCTGCGGCGAGCTCTTCCGGTCGCAGGCTCGCTTGTGCGGCGCTCACCGCCAGCGGAGTGTCAACGCTGACCGGGAACAACCCTCTTGCCACGAGGAGCGAGCGTACTTCGTCGATCGAGCGCGCGTCCAGCGCGCCGATCTCGATCGCTCCGTTGATCCGCAGTGCCCGGTATTCGAACCGAGCTCTCACCGGCGCCACGGGCTCAGTCGCCGCTGACACGCAGTACCTCCTCGACCGTCGTAACTCCGGACAGCACCTTGGACCATCCGTCGACACGGAGCGGGCGCATTCCCTCGGCGAGGGCGCAGGCGCGTAGCTCCTGCTTTCCTGCGGCCCGCACGATCGCGTCACGAAGGGGATCCGTCATCACCATCAGTTCGAAGATGCCCGTACGGCCTTTGAATCCCGAGCCTCGGCAGCTCTGACACCCAGCGCCGCGCGTGAGCGTACGCTGGCCCTCCGGACGGCCTGAGAGGAGCGCGACTTGCTCAGCATCCGGTTGGTAGGTGACTCGGCACTCGTCGCAACTGCGTCGCACCAAGCGTTGCGCGACGACCGCGTCGAGCGTAGCCGCGACGAGGTACGCAGGGACACCGAGATCGAGCAGGCGAGGGATCGCGCCCACCGCGTCGGTCGTGTGGAGCGTGCTGAACACCAAGTGTCCCGTCATCGCCGCCTGGATCGCGGTGGCCGTCGTCTCCTCGTCGCGCATCTCGCCGACCATGATCACGTCGGGGTCTTGGCGCAGGATCGACCGTAGCGCAGAGCTCATGGTCACGCCGGCGGCGCGATGCACGGGTACCTGCGTCACGCCAGCGAGTTGATACTCCACTGGATCCTCGACCGTCACGATCTTCTCCACGGCGATGTCCCGTCGGGCGAGTGCCGCGTAGAGCGTCGAGGTCTTGCCGCTGCCAGTCGGACCCGTCGTGAGGATGAGCCCATGCGCGCGCGCGCTCAGTCGTTGCACGGTGGCGAGGTCCTGCTGCGCCAGGCCCAGCTCCTCCAGCTGCGCCGGGCGCCCGCCCTGGTCGAGCAGGCGGATGACGATGCTCTCGCCGTGCAGTGTGGGAACAGTGGAAACGCGGAGGTCGAGTTCGCGCTGTTCGAGCCGTACGCGGATCCGACCGTCCTGCGGTCGCCTCCGCTCGGCGGTGTCGAGTTCGGCGAGTAGCTTCACGCGCGAGACCACCGCCTGCGCGAGCGTCGCCGGCGGCGGCGGGCCCTCGAGCAGGACGCCGTCGAGCCGCAGTCGTGCCGTGAGAGCTCCGGTGCTCGTCGCTTCGAGGTGGATGTCGCTGGCGCCCGACTGGAACGCTTCGCGGACGATGAGGTTCACGTAGCGGATCACCGGCGGCTGGGAGGCAAGGTCCCGTACGTCGGCGCTCGCCGTCGTCGCCAACGCGTCGTCCGGCCCGGCTTCCATGGCCAGCAGGCGTTCGACCGCCTGTTCGAGGTCTGCATTGGTGACGTCGGTCGTCTCTACGCGCCGTGCATAGAGCTGTGCGAGATCATCGAGAGCGACGCTGTGCAGGCCAGGAGTCACGCCGACCACCAACGCGCCGTTCTCGTCGATGCGGAGCGGACAGACGCCGTGATGCAGCAGGAACTCCCGGGAGAGTCCATCGAGAAGTGCGAGGTGCGGTTGTCCGCCCATGGTCGTCGTCACATGCAGCTGTATCGCAAGCAGAGTGCCGCGCGGACGAATTCTCGCTAACCGCAATCGGCGCCACGACCTGCGCCACTCAATCACGCCGTTCGGGCGCGAGGACAACCTGTCCCATTGGGACACATGAGTGTCCCAAAGTCAGGTGTCGGGACGCAGCTTCTTCGGAGGCGGCAGAGCAGAGCCCGCTGTGGCTCCGAGTTTGCGGTAGAGCGTGGTGCGTCCCATGCCGAGATCACGAGCGGCGCGGGCCTTCACGCCATCCGCGCGACCGATCGCGTCAGCGATCCGAGCACACTCAGGGTCACCATTCTCGTTGGAGGTACTTTTGCGATGGTTGTAGCGCTCGATCTCATCCACCAACAGCCCGCTCGAGAGTACTGGAGCACCGTTCGCGTCGATCAGGAGTCTGATCGTGAGATTCTCCAGCTCCCGCACGTTTTCGGGCCATGTGTGCCTCTGCAGGTTGGCCTCAAGCTCCACCGTCGCTCGCGGAAGGAGATCCAAGTATCCACTTTTCGGTCCGTGTTTGCCGATGAAGTGCGTCAGGAGCTCGGGAATCTCGTGTGCGCGCTCGCTCAGCTGCGGAAGTCGCACATGCAGGAGGCCGAGGCGGGGGAGGAAATCGTGCAGCAAGCTGCCGGACGCTACGAGGTCCGCCAGCGGTTCGTTCGCGGCGAAGACGAGACGGACATTCACAGGGACATCACGTTTTGCTCCAAGCGGTCTTACCGCGCGGCGATCGAGCACGTCGAGCAACTTACGCTGGACGGTCAGCGAGGCCTTCGCGAACTCGTCGCAGAAGAGCGTGCCACCGCACGCCGTTTGGAACGCTCCCGGAAGCCGGAGTTGGGCGCCCGTGAACGCGCCTGGCTCGTGTCCGAAGAGCGTGGAGCTCGCAAGCGCGTCGTCCAGACCGCCGAGATTGACCACCTCGAACGCTCGGTCGGCACGAGGGGAGTGATCGTGAACGAAACGCGCCAGGGTGGACTTTCCTGTTCCGGTGGGACCGAGCAGGACCACAGGGTGCTCGGTGGCCGCATATCGTTGCAGCTTAAGCAAGGCTTCGGCGAACGGCCCGGAGCTCGTGGTGCAGATCGCGGCGGTCGAACTGGCTGGTGGCGGCATCGGATGTCGATTGGTTGGGCGAGTCTCTAGCAACTTCGATCTGCGGGGAAAGCACAGTCGCGACAGGTACAGACGCCCGCAATGGGGTACATCACGCACACTGTCCAGGAACGAGACAATGCACCGACTGAAGCTGAGAAGTCGCCGTCATCGCGGCGTCATCGCTGTCACCGCCTCGCTCTGGCGGGGCTTCACGCTGATCGAGATCCTCGTGGTCGTCGTCATCATCGCGATCCTTGCGACACTGGTGGCGCCGAATGTCTTCCAGCATGTGGGTTCGGCGCGCGAGACCACGGCGCGGTCGCAGGTCGAAATGCTGGGAGTGGCACTCGACGCCTACCGGTTGCACGTGGGCCGCTATCCCACTTCGCAGGAAGGACTTACGGCATTGTGGGAGCGCCCGGCCGGTGCGGCTTCGACCTGGCGCGGACCATACTTGCGAAAGGCCGTGCCGTTGGACCCGTGGGGGAACGCATATGCATTTCTTAGCCCTGGTACCGAGAGCCGGGACGGCTACGATCTCGTGTCGTTCGGATCGGATGGTGAGCGTGGAGGTACTGGCGCGGCGGCGGACATCACGAGCTGGTGAGCTCGGCATCCGCGGGAGGCGTCGCCACGCGGTTCGTCGCTCAAGCGAAGCGGACGCGCCGCGTACGGGATTGCGGGATTGGGGATGCCGGGGTTACGCTCACTCAGCGGGTCAGTTTACGCAGCAGGACCCGATTGGGATCGCGGGTGGGGCGAATGTGTATGGGTTTGCGGGTGGGGATCCGGTCAACTTTTCGGACCCATTCGGGCTCTGCCCACCGGAATGGATGTGCACGCTGATAGGTGCGTCCGCTGGACAATCGGCGGTCGAGTTCTATACAGGCGTTGTAACGAATCCGGGCAGTTCGCGAGGAATGAAGGCCGTCGCCACGGTCGGAGGTTTGCTCGCGGCGCTATGGACGCCCGACACGTACAACAGTACGGCGGCGGTGCTCTCTATGGGAGCAGCAGTCTCCGAAGCCCCTGCGCTCAACAGCATTCCAGCCAGTGGACCCCGAATAAACGCTGCTGAGCAACGAGCGGTCAACGATATCGGTGCCCGAACAGGTTGCCAAACGTGTGGAGCAGGATCGCCTGGAACCAAGAGTGGGAATTGGGTTGGCGATCATCAGCCACCGACAGCCATGGCCAAGCTTGGTCAATCGCAAACACTGAGCCCCCAGTGCCTTAAGTGCAGTCGAATTCAAGGAGGTCAGGTGCGCCAAGCGACCCGAAAGGATGGGAGTCCTAATGGAAGCGAGTGACGCAGAGTCTGAGTCGGCCATTCAAGTTCTTCATCGCCTGGACCATCACGCGAGACACTTCGAATTTCCCGTTCTAGACAACGTGAACGTGCACTTCATCGGTGGCCGGTTGCGCGGGCTGCGCTTCGGAACGGAATGGGCACTTCTGTTCGAGATTCTCGTACTGGATCCTCAGGATAAGTCAATCGTCGCTGACGTCTACTGCTATGGCCCGGCGTGCAGTCCTCATTCGTGGCGTCTCTTCCAATCTGGTGACGTCGAGCAGGATCCGGAGACGCCGTTGTGGTCCGACAGTGGCGACTGGGCTGTGCCGTTGTCTGGTACGACCCTGCGACTGAGGGGGAGGAAGCTGAAAGTCGTTCCCTCGGGCGGTTCAACGGGCGACATCCAGATGAAGACCAAGGAGCTTGCTACGGAGAGAGACTTCTGCGACGCGCTCCACCGCACACTCGGGTTCGATAGGCTGGTTCCTCGAGGTGACGTAGCTGCGAATGTTTCAGGAGGGCGACCAACCACTGAACTGTTCAGTGCATCGAACTGGGACCATCCGGATGTTGCGGGCGGCGTGTCACCGTCGCAGTCACTTGCTCTCCGGGCAGCAGTTCGCTGTCTGGTCGGAGAAGCCACGAACTTCCAATACAGCGGAGAGAACGCGAATCTCACCGACGCGAAGTGGAGCCTTCGAACCTGAGGGTTTCGGTCGCTAGCTTTTTCAATCCGCTCAGCATCGGGACGGACTTTATCGACACCTACGAAACGCTCAAGCGAGGAGCAGCAGCCCGCAGACAAGAAGGGAGGCGAGCAGGAGCCGTGAACTGCCGCTGAATTCGATCTGCGACATTCGTGGTCGACGAGCCGCTGCAGCAGGGCGAGTTTATGCTGAGCCACAACCGCGCTCGCTGTTTGGCCTGGCGAGCCCACTGTGTCGTCGCCTGACTACACATTCTACAGCGTCCCTACGCCGCGATGACTTCATCACGGACGAGATGCAGTCGGATCACTCGCGGCCGATCGCTCTCGGCGAAGTGGCAGCGTACCGCGTCCCGGATCGCCACGCGGAGTTGATCGAGGTCGTCGGCTTCCGTCACGATCGACGCATCGACGCCGCTGGCCACGTAGCCGCCTTCGGCGGACTCGGACACCACGAACAGGATTTCGGTCACGCTGGTGCCTTCCCCGGTGGAATACTCATCCGTATTCTATGCCAGTGCGGCGCGGTTTTCGAGTCCCGAGCCCCTTTGGGCCGTCCATAGCCGCGAGGTCACGTGACGGCTGCCGACCGCACGCGCGGCAATCCGGGAATACGATCGGGCGACCGGGCAGTGTACGCAGCAGGACCCGATTGGGATCGCGGGTGGGGCGAATGTGTATGGGTTTGCGGGCGGGGATCCGGTCAACTTCAGTGATCCCTTCGGGCTGTGCGTGCCGTGGCCCGCATGTGCACTCGCGGCCGGTCGCGCTGGTGCCACCGTGGGGACGCTCGTAGGCGCTGGAGTCGGTGCGCTCGGGGGCGGCGTCGGCGCCCTACCTGGAGCGGCCGCAGGAAACCGGATCGGATGGGTGATCGGCGCCGGCATCGCGACCGCCGGTGCAATCGCTCTCGCGGCGGACGTCTCGTCCGATGGAGCCGCCGAAGAGTCTCCGCCGACTGCTGGCGAGATTATCTCCGATGAAAAGAAGGGATCCATCAACCGCGTCTTTCCCGAGCAGATGCGCGAACTTACTTTCGGTGAGATCAACAAGCTGGCGAAGGCTGGGAACAAGATTGCTCAGACAGCCAGGAAATTGCTAACCGAGAAGCGATTCAACAAATGATTCTACGCGCGACTCGCGCGGACAATGGACTCGGGTCTCTGCAGACAGAACTAGTGATGACATCAGAGAAGCAGCCATCAACGTGGTATTCGGTTACGCTGCTCTTCGAAAGCAGCGTTAGCGGAACTTTGGCCGTGAGACCGCTCTGCGAAGAGCGGATTATTCTCCTGCTTTCAACTTCCGAGGCTGACTCTCGCCGTCGCGCAACACAGTACGGCAAGAGCGAGGAGCACCAGTATCTCAATCAGGCAGGCGACCGCGTTCGTTGGCTGTTCCGAAGTGTCGAGAAGGTAGAGGAAGTCGAGTTGCCCGCAGATGGGTTGTGGATTGTTGCAAGTCGATTCGTTCGCCGACAGTCGAAGCCGCGTAGTCATCGTGGCCGACGCGGATAGCTTAACCCCGTGCTACAGTGGTGGACATGGTGAAGCCGCGACCAGTGACGGCAAGCGTGGTTAGCACCGCCGGATGTTCTCACCGCAGGTCAGTGTACGCAGCAGGACCCGATTGGGATCGCGGGTGGGCTCAATCTGTATGGGTATGCGAATGGCGACCCGATCAACTTTGCGGACCCATTTGGATTGTGCCCCAAGAACGTCGGTGGCGACGGTGCTACCAAGGTGATTTCTGATTGTCCTGAGGGGAGTAGGGGTCACGAGATTCACACACAACTGTCGGAGAGTGCCTCGGCCACGGATGCGACGTCCGTTGCCGAGCCCAGCGCACAAAGCGAGCATCGACGTCGCGTCGAGTGCACGCAAGCCACAACGGTGTCCGCAATGATGACGGGCTCGGCAACAGGCCGCCTGACGGGAGCTCTGGCAGGGGGGGTCATCAGCGGACTTCGAGGAATGCGAATCGGCGCCCTTGCCGGAGGTGTGCTCCTCGGAGCGCCCACCGGAGGCACCGCTGCACCCGTTGGTGTATTCGTAGGCGGTACAGTGGGATTGGTTGTGGGTACCGTTACCGGCACGGGCAACGGCGCGCGAGCAGGTGGGATTATCGGCCTCGCCGTCGGTGCGGCATCGAGTGTCACCAGGTGCTCAGGAACTGCGCAACACTCCGCCCCATGAGGGACGACATGTCGGCGACCGAGAGATGGCGGGAGCTCCAGGTGTTGGGGAAGGCTACTTTCATCTGGCGGGAGCGCGCACTCTTTATCGGCCTGCCGGTCGGAGTGGTCTACGCCCTCCTGTTCGGAGAAGTAAGCCTCGGTTCGCTGCAAGATCTCCTCTCCCGCACGACGATTGTTGGACTCTGGACTCCACTACTCGTCTCGATAGGCGTGGGTGCAGTTGTGGGCGTCGCGGAGTGGGCGGAGGCAGAGGAGAAGGCAACACGGGAGTCGAGCGGAAAGGCATGAGCTCGCGGAACCCGGGGTTCTGCGCGAGCCGTCCAGGCGTCATCCGATTGCGCGTTCGCCTGGCGGCGCGTTGAGCCGCGGCCGTCCCTGCGGGACGGCCGTCGGCTCCAAAGGCAGCTAGATTCGACGTCGGGTCGATTTACGCAGCAGGACCCGATCGGGATCGCGGGTGGGGCGAATGTGTATGGGTTCGCGGGTGGGGATCCGGTCAACTTTTCGGATCCGTTTGGACTGTGCACTGGTAAGTCGGGCGAAAAGGCCGCCGATGACAAGTGCCGCGAGATCACCTCGCAAGAAGGCGAGAAAGTCTACGACGCGGCCGTGGCTTCCGGATCCTGGACGTATCACAAGCTCCCTATCTCAGGCAAGGACGTCTGCAACAAGAAAGGGGATTGTACAGACTACGTTGAGAGTGCAATGCGAGGCGCTGGGCTCCCAGCTCAAGCTTCACCGACGAGGACGTCGGAATTCGCGGCGTCTGACGACTATGATCCCGTGGCGGAGAGCGCGGCACGAAAAGGAGACGTGATTGTACAGGGCGGTCACGCTGGACTCGTCAGAGAGCGTGGCGCTGATGGCGTGATTCGGGGAATCCAAAATGGAAATAGCGGTACCGCCGTCATTAGGTGGGGAAAGGGAGTGAAAGGATTGGACAACGTGAGCCCGATCGTATACCGCAGGCGAGTTCCACAGTGAAACTCGACGGTGTGATTCCGAACGTTCTCCTGGTGATGTCTATCGGGTTGACTGGCATTGCTGCATGCACCTCTCGAACGCGAGAGCAACCCCAGACAGATGAAGAAGCAGTTCGCCTAGTCAAACGATTCGTTGCAGCTGAGACCATCGGAGACGAAGCGACGACGCTTAGCCTGCTCGCGGTGCATCGTTGCGAAGTGATTCCGACATCAGACGCAATCCGGCCGACTGTCGCCGCGGAGTTTGGAGCGGCGATAGTGAGTGCGGACACGACTCGCGTTCCCGTCCGCTATTTTGTCTTGGGCGTTGGTCACGTCGATGAGCTCGTCGATTCCTCGGTGAGGGTGAAGTTCGCGCGCGCGCTGGAGATAGAGACTGTCACCTTCGCCGTCTTTCGAGGGCCTGACGGACGGCTCTGGATCGATTGTGGGCCCCATGCGGCCGACCACCTCGGAGTCGGCGGAATGAGCGAACTTGAGGCGTTCATGCCGGACTCTGCTCTCAAGGAGTGGCGTGCCGCGCTCGCTGATGCGAAGGCGCGTGCGTGGTACTGAATCGCGCCATGGCACTCCGCGCGCCGGCGGTCATGGGAGCGTTCCCCCCGCGCGAGCGCGACGATCTACGCCCGGACCGCCTTGCGCGGTCGCCCGCCCTTGGCGCCATTCACTCGGGCGGCGGCCGCCTTGGCGGCGCTGCGCGTCCCGCCAGCGAGCCGCGCCAGTTCACGCAATCGCGCCGGACGCTCGACCGATGCAAGGAGCAGGCCCGGAATGCTCAGATCCGCATCGAATCCCTCCCAATGCAACGCCCCCCCACCTGGGCTGAGTTGCACCGCCACCAACTCTTCTGGGGTGGCCCGCGCCAGCGCGGGAATGGCCCGGGCCGGAAAGCCGAACAGGAATCCACTAGACAGCTCCAGCAACACCCGCCCCGACGTCACATCATAGTGAGCGGTGACGGCGCGTCGGCCGGCGCGCCGTTCCTGCTGCTCGTGGACTCGCGCCGTCGCGACCTGCCGCAGGATCTCTGCCTTCGATGTCTTAGCCATGGTACTTCCTCCATTCGGCAATCAGCAGCGGGGTGTGCGCTTCAACGATTCGGAATGCCCGGACGACATCGGGGGTCCGCATCCCACCGACAGAACGGACGCGCTGCTGCCGTCCGTCGCCCGCCAGCTCGATGACCGTCTCGCCGTCGGTGTTTCGCACGTGTACGTGGGGCGGCGCGTGCTCGCGCGGCGGCAGAAAGATCACGACCCGGAAGCTGGCGCGGCGGAGGACCGTGGGCACAGAGTCACGATAACCCAACGGCTGGGTTTACACAACACAACTGTCGGTCGCACCGATCGCGGCGTACGATTCCGGAGCACGGCGAGCTACGCAGCAGGACCCGATCGGGATCGCGGGTGGGGCGAATGTGTATGGGTTCGCGGGTGGGGATCCGGTCAACTTCGACGATCCGTTCGGGCTTTGGCCGTTTGGGACGCACAACAAGATCATTGATGCGGCGCTGCCGAATGCTGGATTCATCGACCGGACGCTCATCAAGCTGGGTAGCGTCCTGTTCGATGTGTCAACGCAGGGGCAGACTCAGTCCTACCTCCACGGCATGAGTGAGGCAGGCCAGAATCCACTCGCGCAGCAGGCTGGGACCGCGGAGTTCGTCGAGGGTGCCACGGGTGCCGCCACGGTATTCCAGGCGACCGGCCGACATGTGCTTGCAATGATAACGATTGGGGCCGCGATACACCCTGTGATGGACGCAACGAGCCCCTCTCATTCCGACGCCAACGGCAAGCCCCAAGTGTGGAACCCGGCGGACCTCTCCGCGCATCGCAAAGGTGAGAGGGGCAGCCCGACTCCGGAGCAACAGAAGAAGATGGGCGAGAGGATTCGTGCCATCTATGACCAAGTTGCGAAGCCTTAGCCAGGACTTCGAATGAAGCCGATGCAGCGGCTCGGAGATAGGTTGGGTTCAATGCCGCGATTCATCGGCGCCACGATGATCGCCGTGGCTGCCGGTGCGGCCGTCGGTGCCATCTTGCTGGGAATCGGCGTCTATCTCTTGAGCATTAGTGATCGGCTTCTTCCCTTCTATCGTACCGGTGCCATTGCGGGGATGATCACGTCCGCCGCGTTCTCACTCTTGCGCGTGTGGAGTGCGGGCGCACGGTCTCGATCACTGACACGAAGTGTTTGCGCCTCGTTGCTCGGCGTACTACCCCTATGGCTTCGGCTGAGCGTGCCAGAATTCGGCATGTCTATCTACGAACTGTTCATCTCTTGCGTACTTTGGACGATTGTCTGGATTGCACTACTGCAACTCTTCGGTCGAAAAGAGCGCGGCTCTGACTCCGCTATACCTGATACTGCCTAACGGCAATACGGTTTATTTAGTGTCTTTTGTAGTACCTGGTCCGTCTGACAGCCATCAGGGAGGTCGGCATGGCGCGGACGGCGGCAGCACTTCCGGCGGGCACCCGGTTGACGGATTTCGTGAGTCTCGGGGTGCTGACGGCTCGGTTTCCGATGGCGATGGTCCACGAGGTGCTGGCGCGCACCGACCGGGCGAGCGAACGGGAGCGCGCCTTGCCGGCGCACGTGATGGTCTACTACGCGATCGCGCTCGCGCTCTACGCGGAGGTCGCGACCCGCGAGGTGTTGCGCTGCCTGCTCGAAGGCGCGCGCTGGCTCGGCGATCCGACGCGGGGCACGGCGCCGGCCGGCCGGTCCGGAATCTCACAAGCGCGCACCCGCTTGGGCGCGGCGCCGCTCGAGGCGCTGTACCGGACCGTGGTCGCGCCGGTCGCCACGCGCCAGACGCCGGGCGCGTGGTACCGCGACTGGCGGGTCATGAGCCTCGATGGCACGACGCTCGATGTCAGCGACACGCCGGCCAATGCGCGCGCATTTGGGCGGCCGCCGAGTTCGCGGGGCGTCAACCGCACCGGGGCGTTCCCGCAGCTGCGGCTCCTGGGCCTCCTCGAAAACGGGACGCACGTGATCACGGCGGCCCAGCTGGGGCGCTATGACACGAGCGAGGTTGCGCTGGCGCGGGCGGTGCTGCCGGCCCTCACGCGCGAGATGCTCTGCGTGGCGGACCGCGGGTTCTTGAGCTACGACCTGTGGGCGGCCGCGGCGGCGACGGGGGCGGCGCTCCTCTGGCGCGCGCCGGCGCACTTCACCCTGCCCGTGCTCGCCCGCTTCCCCGACGGGTCCTACCGCAGCGAACTGCGCCGGCGGGCCCGCGCCGGCCGCCGCGCGGTCCCACCGATTCCAGTGCGCGTGATCGCCTACACGCTGCCGGGCGTCCCGGCGGCGGACGCGACGTATCGGCTGGTCACCACCATCCTGGCGCCCACGCGCGCGCCCGCGACGGAGCTGGCGGCGCTCTACCACGAGCGGTGGGAAATCGAAACCGCCTTCGACGAGTTCAAGACGCACCTCAAAGGCGCGCAGCGCGTCCTCCGGAGTAAGACCCCCGAGCTCGTGCGGCAAGAAACCTGGGGGTTCCTCTTGGCGCACTTCGCGCTCCGCGCGCTGATGCACGAGGCCGCGCTGGGCGCGCTCCCCCGCGCGCGCGATCCGGACACGCTCTCCTTCGTCCATGCGCTCCGCGTCACCCGACGCACACTGCCCCATCTGGCAGCCGTTCCCCCCTCAGGACCAGCCGGCCGTGCATCGCGCCATTCTCGAGGAGTTGCGCGCTGAAGTCGTCAGTTCCAGTCGCGGGCGCAGGGTCCCCCGCGGCGTGAAGCGCAAGATGGGGCGGTTTCCGCTGCGGCCGCGGCGACGACAGCCCACGTGCCGCGTCAGTTACCGCGTCCGAATCATTAAGTGAACCGTATTGCCGTTAGCTTGGCGCACGCACGACTATCCGAGGGACTCGAGCTGCGATACCGTCGGCTCGTTACCGTAATCCCGGAAGTTGTTAACTACATGTCCACGGCAGAATTCGCAAACGAGTATCGAGTGCGTCCCTACTGAGACGACCTCGCGCGCAATCCAACGTTTTGCGAGCTCTTTCTGGTTGCGCACCGATCCACAGTACCCATGTTCGCACTTCTTCGCAGGCGTCTTCTTCACGGGCTACGAGTGACCTCGCTCAAGCTAACGTCAAGTTGTGCTGTGGCCGCTTCAATATGATGCGGGTGGGCGGCCGCACCGTACCGAACGGTACGACACGGTGCGGCCGCCCACCTGCTTCGCTGCCGCGGCCATCTGCACCAACTTTCGTTATACGGCCGCGCACACGAACAAGCCTAGGCCGCACCCAATGCGGGATCC
>JANOTB010000026.1:0-5983 GCA_031416115.1 Gemmatimonadota bacterium | reverse complement strand
GCGAGAACGGGAGATAGTACGGGACGCCGGACCCCGTGTTGGCGGCCCGGTGCGTGCCACGGCTCTCGATGCGCCACTGGTGCACCGGTCTGTCCAGCTCGTCGCGAACGTCGGGAAGCCTGGTGATCAGCACGCTGCTGGTCGCGGCGACGATGTCGTCGACGAACCGGATGCCGCCGACCTCGCGTCCGCCGGTCTGGAAGATCATCGGCCGGGTCCTCGTCTCGCCCACGGTCATGACCGCGATGCTGTCAACGAGCGAGAGGGGGTGCAGCACGACCGGAGGCGCGGCGGTGCCGTCGAGGAAGAATCGGTATCCGCGCGACGGCTGGCAGCTCCAGGGAAGCGTGACGCTCCAGAACCGGGACGGGAACATGAACAGCGAGGCGCTTTCATCGTACGCGCCGCCCCGACCGATCACGGCGGAGACGCCACAGAACTGCCCTTGGTACTCGCCGCCGAGGTTGCCGACGATCGCCGTCTGGCCATTCCGGGCGCGCCCATCGCCGCGAATCCCCGCCGGGACCCACTGGGGTGCGACCGCCGTTCCCAAGTTCATGGAATCGGCGAAAAAGTAGCGCGCCTGCATGGCTGGTCCGCCGTCGGCCGTGGCTTGGAACGTGATCGGGCTGCCACTCGCGTCAGAGGCCGACGCGGTGAGCGTGTTCACGCCGATCCGCCCCGGCTTCCACGAGGTCACTGTCGCCACTCCGTTGACGTCGGTGGTGGCAGTCGCGCCCGCGACAGTGCCCTCGCCCGACGCGACCTGGAAGGTGACGACGATGCCCGCCACCCCGGCACGGGATCGCGTCAGCTTCACGGACGGCGGCGCGGCCACTGGAGTCCCGGTCTGCCCGCCTTGCAGGGCGCTGCTCCTGGCCGCGATCGTGAGCGCTGCGCCGGGACCGGTGGACAGCCCGTCGTCGCCTCCACCACAGGAGGCAAGTACCACGGCGACCGCGATCTCCATCCGCTTCCAGATCATCGCGCGGGTGCTCCTGATCACGGGTAAGTGGGGAACGGATACGGCACTTCGGTCACCGTCATCGCGAACGGCAAGTAGTACGTGATCCCGCTCGAGACGAGTCCCTTCCTGCCTGACACGAATCCCATGGCGCGATGGCTGCCTTGCGTCCCGACCGTCCACTGCCGCACCGAACGGCCGAACTCGTCGATGATGTTCGGCAGGCGGGTGACCATGATGTCGCTCGCCGGCGGATATGCGGCGTTGAAACGGAGTCCCACGCCGAGGTCGCCGAAGGTGCCGCCGTCCATCGGCTGGATCCAGCTCTGCCCGATCGCCAGGGTGGCGATGTTCGCGACGATCTGATGCGGGCGTGACAGGCTCGGCGGCATGGTCGCGCCGTTCATGTAGACCAGCACGCCGCGCGCCGGCTGGCAGCTCGCGGGAAGCGTGCTCGACCACTGCATGTTGGGATCGAAGTTGAGGTCGGAGGACTGACCTCCCACTCCCGACCCGATGACGGCGCTCACTCCGCAGAAGTTGCCCTGGTATTCGTTGGTCGGCCCGACGTCGGCGAGCGCGGCCGCGCCGTCGCGCAGGCGTCCGTCGCCGCGAATGCCGGCGCGCACCCACAGCGGTGCCCCCACCGTGCCGAGATCGAGCGAATCGGCGTACGTGTACCGGGCCCGCGTGACCTGATCCACCCGTGCACTTGCCGGCGTGAGCGGGGGCGTCGTGAGGGAGGCGGTCTCCGTGGGCTGGCCACAGCCGATCACGAGTGCGGCCGCGACGACGGGACTGAACAGGTTCAAGCGCATGGCGATCCTCGGACGAGAAGGGAATTCCCTCGGGGCCGGCCGGCTCGTTCGAGTGTCCGGAGGGTTGCCGAGGGTGTGAGTGGGGGTTACGCTAGCGGTCACTGGTCAACTCGGGGTGAACTCCCGGTCACGCCGCACCGCTTGAGGCCGACGATGTTCCGATTGCGCACGTTCGGCGGCCTTTCGCTCACGGAGCCGGGAGGAGGTCGGCCCAGGGGCGAGCTCCGGCGCAGCTGGCTCGCCCTCCTCGCGGTGATCGCGGCCGGCGGCGAGCGCGGCATCAGTCGGGACCGCCTCCTCGCCCTGTTCTGGCCGGAGCGCGATGAGGAGAGAGCCCGCGGTTCGCTCAAGCAGGCGCTCTACTCCCTACGCAGCGAACTCGGAGCGCCTGCATTGCTGCTCGGCAGCGATGCGCTCCGGCTGAATGCGTCGTGCGTCGTCAGCGATGTCGGCGACTTCGAGGTGGCGCTTCGCGCGGGCGACCACGCGCGGGCGGTCGAGCTCTATCAGGGCACGTTCCTCGATGGCTTCCACATCGCGAACGGCGAGTTCGGCCGGTGGCAGGAGGAACAGGCGGCGGACCTGGCGTTCCGATACCGAGGGGCGCTCTCCGCACTCGCTCAGGATGCGGAGTCCCGGCTGGACCATCCGGGTGCGGCTCGTTGGTGGCGAGCGTTGGTGGCGGCCGAGCCCCTGAGCGCCGCCGCGACGCTGTCGCTGATGAAGGCGCTGGCGAAGTCCGGCGATCGCACGGCGGCGCTCGAGCATGCGCGGAGCCACGAGCAGCAGGTGCGCCGCGACCTCGAGACCGCGCCTGATGCTTCCGTCACGGCGCTTGCCGCGCGCATGCGCCAGGAAGTCGAAGGCACGTCGACGCGTGCGTCCGAAGAGCGCATTGCCACAGCACCCGTCGCCGACTCGACCACGCTGATGACGGGAGTGGACGCGCCCGCCGCCGCTCGGCCAGGGCGCCGCCGCCATCTCCTCGCGTTGGCCGCGATCGTGCTCACCACGGTGATCGGCGCACTGGTCGTCGCCGCCAACGCACGGCCGCGCGATCCCGACCAGGTGCGGCTTACCGTGCGCAGCGCGGGCACGCCATTCGACTCGCAGATCGTGTCGCAACTCGAAGACCTGCTCCTGCAGCGCGATCGCACCCTCAAGGTGACGCATGGAGACGAGGACCGGCCACGCTTCACAGCCCTGATCTCGTCACGGACGGAAGGTGACTCGACGCAGCTCATGGTCGCGGTTGTCGACGCCTCCACGGGGACACCGCTTGCGGCGATCGAACCGGCGAGCGTGCACAAGGATGCGCCGTACGTGGGGCTTCGTGCGCTCGGCGAACGGCTCGGCGTCGTCCTGGCGGCGCAGCGTCATCCGTACTTCGCTTCATGGGCTCACAGCGCGTCGATGCCGACGAACTGGGCCAGCTATCGGGAGCTGCAGGCCGGCATCGGGTCCTGGGGCGACTCACGCCTGCGGAGCGATCCCGTCGCGCACTTCGCCGCCGCCGCGGCGCTCGACACGACCAGCGCGACGCCACTGGTCTGGAAGGCGTTGGTGCTTTCCAAGCGCGGGGACACAGCCGCATCGGATTCCGTCCTCGCGTCGCTGGCGACATCGACTCGCCGACTCGGTGCGTGGGACCATGCCCTGGTCTCCGTGCTCAAGGCATGGAATGCCGGCGATATCGCCGGCGCGTACGCCGTGGGACGCCGTGAGTTGCTCGGCGTTGCCCTCCGTTCGGAGTGGAGTATCCTCGTGGCGTATGACGCGACCACCCTCGGTCGGCAACGCGAGGCGCTCGAGATCATGCGTGACGTCACCGAGCTGTCCGGCTGGTCGCGCAAGTGGAGCCAGGTCGTGCGGATCCAAGCACTGCATCTTTCAGGAGACTATGGCGCGGAGCTGGCGATCGCGCGCGCCGAGTTGCAAGCGGACCCCGACAGTCGGTGGGGGAGGCAGATCGCTGTGCGCCCCCTGGCGGGCCTCGGCCGCACCGATGAGGCCGCGAGCGTGTGCACCAGTTCCATCACGCTGGGGCGGCCACGCGTGGAGAGTGGGACCGTTCACCAGCTATGTCGGCAAGCGATCATGGAGCTCTGGGGGCATGGCCATCCGGCCGAGGCCAGGGCGCTCGCGATCTGGTTCTCCTCGGCGGTGATCGCGGTCGACACGATCTCGGCGGAGGCGAAGCTGCTCGCTCGCGCCGAGCTCCTTCAGTCGGCGGGCGATTGGAAGGGGGCCGCGCAAGATCTGGGGCGCGTCCGGGAACCGATCCGCGACGTCGGCAAATACCTTCGGCTCTCGCTCCTCAACAGCGCGGCCGCTGGCGATCGCGCGGCACACGTACGCACTCGTGCGCGGATCGCCGTGCTCGAACGCCGCCAAGTCGATTCGCCGACGAAGGACGCACTGCTCGAAGCCGAGCTCGCCGCGATGCTCGGCGACAGCGGCGAGGCGGTCGGCTGGATCGCCAAGATGTTCCGAGACGGATTCCGATTCCGAACGAGAATGCATATCGACGCATCGTTCGAGCGGTTGCACGGCGACCCCCGCTTCGAGGCGTTCATGCGTCCCGTGAACGGACCGGATCGGCGAGCGCAGGTGGTCTCGGCGCGCTGACGCGGTTCCTCACCGTCGCCTGGCCGCCTCCTGTGCCCGACGCCACTATAAGGAACTACGCGATCGGGGGATGGGAAATCCAATCGCAGCGGCGCGCGCCGCACACGCGCGCACTACCTCAAATGGGGGTGACTATGCGTAGTGTGTTCGCGACGGGACTTGTGGCGCTGCTGCTCGGTATTCCCATCGCTGCGCAGACCGGCGCTTCACCCGATGCGCGGTGGTCCGCCGGCGCCGTGGGCTTCGCAGGTGCTGGCGTCCTTCTTGGCGCGGAGATCGCGCGGCGCGTCGCTTACCGCGGGCCCGTGCGAGTCGTTGCGGAGTTCGGCGCGCTCGGCGACGTGGGCGTTACCGCTAGTGTCGCGTGTCTCAACTCAAGCGCGTGCCGCAACACCATTCCCCGGCGCGCATCTGCGCTCGCGATGCTCTCGCTCACGGGAACGGTTGGCGGTGTGCCGAGAGCAGCGCCCTGGTACGCGCTAGGATCGATGGGCATCGCTGGCGTCCGGTGGGAGCAAGCTCCCGCTCGAGCGGATGGTCGAGCTCTGCAGCTGGCGGCGGGAATCGGCCGGGCGGGCCGTCGGCGTCGGTCGGATCGAGTTACGAGTTGTTCGATTGGCGGATGGCTCAGGGCATGTGGACGGTGGTCGCTTTTCGTATAGTAGGGTCTGGTGATTCCGAAGGATGCGCGTTCCGAACTTGGCGTGAGCCAGCGGTCGCACACGACGGAGTCGACCTCCCACTCGCCCGTGGAGCGAATCCCCAACGTCGCCAGAGTGAGATCTGCTTCCCGCTCGGCAGCTTGCGGTCGGCGCCGGGTTTGAAGCCGAGGGACTGTTCGAGGACCGGCAGTTCGGATGCCCGGGCCTGCGCGTGAAGGGATCGCGCGCCATACACGCTCAGGAGGGCCAGCGCGAGTGGAGCGATCCGGGGCAAGCGCTGATGCCCATGCGCGTCATGAGCGTGGCGATGTGCCGGCGCCCCACCAGGGCGTCTCCAGGTGCAGCGCGTCCATCCGGCGCACGCCGCCGGTCAGGAGTTCGCGGCTGGCGGTGCGCGGTCCGGACGCGGTTCAGACTCCGGTGTACTGCAGTGATACTGCCCAACGGGTCCGGTTATCGCTGCACGACGACTCTGGCATTCGGCGGCGCGATATGCTGCAGGGCAGATTCCCTGTTCTGCGGCGTGCCGTGCAGGCATATCTGCGTTGCGCGAACGGCATATTTCGTATCACGGCACGTTTCGGAGCGGTGAACGCGGGTGACGACGCCGAGGCGTTGCGCGGAACCGGGGCGGTTGTGCCTCTGAGAACGAAGCTGTGACGCGAACTTGGGCCGCGTGCGGAGGCATGGATCGGGCAGCGTTGCGGTCGGAGCGCCGTCTGTCGGCGGGTCGGGTGATATTGGATATTCCGGCGTTTCTTGCAGGGTAGGTGATTGTGGAGGTAGGTTCTGGTGCAGGTGAATAGAGAGTTGGCCAGACTTGCAAGGTTGTGTCGCGAGGACTGCCAGCATGTCCGCGCCGTAGTCGTGTTTCGCTCGAGGGGACGGTCTGTGCACGTAATCCGCGACCC
>JANOTB010000025.1:0-9057 GCA_031416115.1 Gemmatimonadota bacterium | reverse complement strand
GTAGGCGGGTCGCCGAAGCGCAGGTCATCCGGATACGGCAGCACGTCGGGCAGCACGCCACCCCTCAGTTCGTTCTGTCGCTCGACCCACCATCGCGCGGTGACGAGTTCCGGGAACTGCTCCATGAACAGCGTGCGGTCCCGCCCCGGCGCGAAGAGGAACGTCGGCCATTCCGCCGGGAACACATCATTCGGTCCCACCGAGTACCAGGGCTCGGCCGCCAGCTCGTCGACCTCGTCACGCGCCGCGACGAGGTCGCGGAACTTCAGGTCGGTGACGAGCGCGACCTCGTCGTAATCATAGAAGACCACGCGCCCGCCGCGCGTGACGCCGAAATTCTTACAGAAGAGATCGCCAGGAAAGATCCCCGCCGCGGCAAGCTCGCGGATCGCGCGACCATACTCGTCGATCCCGTGCCGCGCGCGCGCATCGTCGGCGCCGCGCAGGTAGATGTCGAGCGGCGTCACGCGCGCCTCGATATAGAGGTGCTTCACGATCAGCCGGTCGCCGTCGCGCTCGACCAGCGAGGCGCACGCTGACTCGAGTTCCGCGAGGAGCGCCGCGTCGAAGCGCGCGAGCGGGAAGGCCACGTCGGAGAACTCGAGCGTGTCGGCCATGCGGCCCACGCGATCATGATGCTTCACGAGCTGGTACTGCCGGCGCACGTCGTCGTGCGTCGACTCCTTGGGCGCCCCGAAGGTGTCGCGCATGAGTTTGAACACGCACGAGAATGACGGCAGGGTGAAGACGACCATCACCAGGCCGCGCACACCCGGAGCCTCCACGAAGCGATCGGTCGCATGCATCAGGTGTTCCTGCAGGTCTCTATAGAAGAGCGTCTTGCCCTGCTTCTGCAGTCCGACCGCCGTGTAGAGCTCGGCGGCGGCGCGCGCCGGCATGAGCTTGCGCAGAAAGGCCACATACGCAGAGGGGACGTCCATCTCCACCATGAAATAGCTGCGCGCGAGACTGAAGAGCACGTCGAGCCTCTCGCTGCCGATCAGCAGCGCATCGAGCACGAGCGGACCGTCGCCCGACCCGTGGCGGATGGGCACGGCGAACGGATGCTCCCGGTCGCCGTTGATGATCCGTCCCACGATGTACGCCGCCTCTCCGCGAAAGAACAGCGACGACAGCACCTGCACCTGCAGGTTCGCGTGCCGCTCTTGCGGTGCCGAGAAGGCAGCCCGCAGCGCGCGGACCACGCAACGCAGGTCGCGCGCGAGATCCTCGAACGGCACCCGCAGCCCTGCATCGGCGACGATCGCCCGCAGGGTGCGCCGAAATCCTTGCGTTGCCGGATGGTAGCAGCGATACGCGGGCTGGTCCCCTTCGATGAACTCCGACGACACTGCCGGCCGCCAGAAGATGTAGTCATTGCGGTAGTAGGTCCGCTTGAGCACCCGGCACGCGACCGAATTGAAGAATGTCTCCGCCAACTCGGGCCGCCGATGGTCGTACAGGCGCTCGATGTAGGCGCGCTTCACCTGCGGCCAGACCGACTCGTCGTCCCGCGCACGCGGGAACCGCGCCGAGATGGCGTCGACGGCCTCGCGCACCCGAGCGTCGTAGAGGTCGATGCGCTCACCCTGAGCCGCGCGCACCGCCACCCACTCCGCGCGCTCGAACCGCCCCTGGGCCTCGGCGCACATCTTGCGGAAGATGCGATAGTGCCGGTCGAAGCCCTCGAGGATCGCCCCGGCGATGTCGCTGGCCAGTTCCATGACCTATCTTAGCACGAGTTGACCAGAGGAGCTGACGCGCGCATGGCCGTGAGCACGACCACCCCCCAGTCGCCCGGACGCGACCTCTCGGTGCGCGCGGAGATCGCGCAGCGGTACGCCGACGTGCTCACGCCAGCCGTCTGGCGTGCCCTCGAAGCGCTGGCCCCCCTCGACGACGACCGGAAACGGTTGATGCGCGAGCGTATCGAGCGACGTACGGCCCGCGCGCGCGCGGGGCAGCGGATCGACTTCCTCGACCCTTCGCTAACCATCCCTCGCACATCACTCACCGCGCAAGACGCGCGCGCCGGGCGGTTCGACGGCTCCGAGATCCCACCCGACCTGCAGCGCCAGTGGATCCAGGGCACTGGCCCAGCCACACGTCCCCGCTCCGACCTCGCCGCCGGTCTCCGCAACGTCGCCTACGCCCTGCTCTCCGGCGCCGACGGTTGGATGTTCGACGGCGAGGACGCGCTCGGTCAGGTCGAGACGATGTCGCTCGACAACCACCGCAACCTCAAGCTCGCGTTCGCCTCCGACCCACGGTTCCTCGACGTTGCCGAACGCGTCGCGACGGAGATGAACAGCTGGGCGCGCGAGACGCTCGGACGCGAGACGATCACTGATTGGCGCGCGCAGCTCGCCTTCACCACGCGGATCTTCCGCGCTCGCGGCCTGCACCTGGTCGACCGGCATGTACGAGACCGCGACGGCAAGCACCTCTCGGCGTCGATCGTGGACGCGGCGCTCTACATCGTGAACAACCACGAGGTCCTGCGGGCAGAGGGACGCTCGTTGGTCCTCTACTTGCCCAAGATCCAGACCGCCGAGGAGGCCGCGCTCTGGCATGACATCCTCCTGGCGCTCGAACGTCAGGTGGGCCTCCCTGACGCGAGCATCAAGACGTACGTGCTCGTGGAGCAACTCGAGGCCTGCTTCCAGCTGATGGAGATCCGCGGCGCGCTCGGCTGCCGGTTCGTCGGATTCAATACGGGACGATGGGACTACATCAACAGCGTTTCCGACGCCCTGGCATGGGATCGCGCATTCGTGAATCCCGACATCAGCGCGATCACAATGACGCACGGCTACATGCGGCACTACGAGGCCCGGGTGCGCAGCGCGGTGAACACGCCCGATCGCAACGGCCGGTGCGCGCTCTGGCAGGGCGGGATGGAGCCCAACATCCCGGTCGGTTCGGCAACGGTGGTTGCCGAAGGCATGGCTCGCGCGAAGGCTGGTGGCATGCGCGAGCAACAGGCGGGCGCGAGTGGCAAGTGGGTGGCGCACTGGAAGATGGTCCACATTCTTCGTCCAGTGTGGGAGGCGGCTGGCGCGCTCAATCAGCTCGGGCGCGCATTCCCGCCACTCACCTACGACCTCGCCGCCGCCGAGTCGCTACTGCTCCTCGAGCCCGCACCACGCACGGTGCGCGGCGCGCGCGACCTGCTCTCAGTGGCATTGCAGTACGGGAACGCTTTCGCCCGCGGCTACCAGGCCGCCGCACTCAAGCCGGCCGACGCGTTCGGT
The DNA here is from genome assembly GCA_031416115.1 of Gemmatimonadota bacterium. Classification (GTDB taxonomy): domain Bacteria; phylum Gemmatimonadota; class Gemmatimonadetes; order Gemmatimonadales; family Gemmatimonadaceae; genus Pseudogemmatithrix. Next base: position 5,803 of record JANOTB010000025.1, on the reverse strand, counting down.
GACCCTGACGTGCTCTATCTCATGGAGGACATGGCGACTGGCGAGATCCGGCTCAGCATCCTCTGGGAATGGTTGCACAAGGACGCGCGGTTCACCGCCCCGGACGCTGCGACCGGCGTTGCAGCTGGTGACGCGCTCACGCCTGCGCTCTTTGACCGTCTGCTCGCTGAGGAGTACGACAAGCTCCTGCACGCGACCGATCGCGATGTGCACGACGACTCCAAGGGCACCACACTCCCGATCGCACGCGAAGTCGTCGCGCGCTACGTGCGGAGTCCGATCAAGGCGCCCTGGTTCGTGGACCTGCTCAATCTGAACCTCGACGATCACGACCTCGCGCGCGCGACAGCGCGGATCGACACCTTCATGACGGCCTTCGCGCGTGACGGCACCCGTCTCACCGGCACCATGGACCTGCTCGCGACCTGAATGGGGAACGACATGAGCTTCGACGACGACGTAGCACAACTCCGGGCCTGGTTCGCCTCGCCGCGATTCCGCGGCATCACGCGCGTGCACTCGGCGCGCGAGGTGATCGAGCAGCGCGGCACCATCCGCGGCGACTACGCGGTCGCGCGCGACGCGGCCGAACGATTCCACGAGCTGCTCAGGCGACTCTTCGAGCAGGGCAAGAGCATCACGACCTTCGGCCCGTACTCGCCCGGGCAGGCCGTCGCGATGAAGCGCATGGGGATCGACGCGATCTACCTTGGCGGCTGGGCGACGAGCGCCAAGGGGTCGGTGCAGGAGGATCCGGGCCCCGATCTCGCGAGCTACCCACTCAGCCAGGTCCCTGACGAAGCGGCGCCGATCGTCCGTGCGTTGCTCACCGCCGACAAGAACCAGTTCCATGCCCGCGCCCGCATGACCGAAGCCGAGCGCAAGGCGACGCCGGAGATCGACTTTCGCCCGTACATCATCGCCGACGCGGACACCGGACACGGGGGCGACGCGCATGTGCGAAACCTCGTGCGGCGGTTCGTTGAGGTCGGCGTGCCGGGCTACCACATAGAGGACCAGAAGCCCGGCGTGAAGAAGTGCGGGCATCAGGGCGGCAAGGTGCTCGTGGCAGAGGACGAGCAGATCAAGCGACTCGTGGCGGCGCGGTTCCAGCTCGACATCATGGGCGTACCGGGCCTGATCGTCGCGCGGACCGACGCCGAGTCGGCGACACTGCTCGACGGCCGCAGCGACGAGCGTGACCAGCCATTCATCCTCGGTGCGACCAACCTCGGCGTGCCGACGTTCCGCGCCGCCTTTCTCGCGATCCTGCGGCAGCTGCGCCGCGCGGGCCTCGAGGAGCTGAGCGGCCACGAGCTCTACGCGATCTGCGACGAGGAGTACGCCGCTGCCGATGCCTGGCTCGCGCGCACCGGTCTCGACGAACGGATCAGGGCGGCGACAAGCGAGTACCATGCCGGCAAGACCGGGGTCGACGCCGCCTTTGACCTGGTGTTCGAGCGGTTCTCAGATCTCTGGCGCGCCGAGGCCGGAGTCTCGACGTACGCCGATGCGGTGGCGGCGGCGATCGACCTGCGTGCCGCAGAGGCCGAGCAGCTCCCGATCACCAAGGCCGCCTGGCTCGAGTTCGCCGCGAACGCGCCGTGGTACCAGGCGCGTGAGAGGGCACGCTCGTTGGGGCTCGCGGTGACGTGGGACTGCGAGCATGTGAAGACGCCGGACGGCTATTACCAAGTGCGTGGCGGACTCGAGTACGCGATCGCCAAGTCGCTCGCCGCGGCACCGTTCGCCGACCTGCTGTGGATGGAGACCAAGAGCGCGCATTTGGGCGACGCGAAGAAGTTCGCCGACGCGATCCACGCGCGCTTCCCTGACAAGATGCTCGCCTACAACCTCTCGCCGTCGTTCAACTGGGACACGACCGGGATGAACGACGAGGAGATGCGACAGTTCCCGTTGGAGCTGGGGACGATGGGCTTCGTCTTCAACTTCATCACCTACGGCGGCCACCAGATCGACGGACTCGCCGCCGAGGAGTTCGCGGCCTCGTTGCGTGAGAACGGCATGCTCGCGCTCGCGCGTGTGCAGCGGAAGTTCCGCCTGCTCGACTCGGGCTACCGCACGCCACAGACGCTCGTCGGCGGGCCGCGCGCCGACGCGGCGCTGCTCTCGATCGCCGGTCGCACCTCGACGACCAAGGCGATGGGCGAAGGATCGACGCAGAAGCAGCACCTCGTGCAGACCGAGGTGTCACCAAAACTGCTCGCCGACTGGCTCGAGCGCTGGCGCGTGCGTCACGGCGTCGCGGGCACGCTCAAGGTGGCATTGAAGCCGCACACGGCGGGGAGCGAGCTGCTCGAACTCTCGGTCCTCAGCGAGGGCGGCGCGAAGGCCGCCAACGTGGTCTACGCCGCGATCCTCGACCGTCGGGGGCGCAGCATCCTCTCGGTGCGCGACCAGAACAACTTCGACGTCGCACTGCGCAACAAGCGGCTGCTCACGCTCACGCTGCTCTTCCTGTTGCACCGCTACAAGGTGGACTCGGTACATTTCGTCACGCCGACGGACGACAATCGGCGTCAGGCCGAGGGTATGAAGTCGCTCGGGATCTTCAGGGCGGTGCAGGTCGAGATCGGGGAGATCATCGTGGCAGAGGTGGACACGGCGCGGATCAAGGAGTTGGTCGGCGCGGACCGAGGTGCGCTCGATGCGCTCGTCGGGGTCACGGCCAAGTGATGCGCAGCCGCGCCTGCCTCCTGCTGCTCGTCGCCGTGCTCGTCACGGCCTGTGGCGATTCCGTCGCGCCGGGAGGAGGGACCAGCTTCAACCGCATCCAGTCGCAGATCCTCGACGTGCAGTGCGTCAGCTGTCATTCGGCCGGCAATCAGGGTGCGCGCGAGTCTGGTCTGATCCTCACGCGGGGCCGCGCCTACGACGCGTTGGTCGGCGTGACACCGAGACACCCCACCGCCCGCGCGGACGGTCTGCAGCTCGTGAAGCCCGGGTCCCCGGACTCGAGTTTCCTCCTACACAAGCTCAACGTGGAGCCCGATCACCACGGCTCCGACTACGGCACGCTCATGCCGCTCGGCAGCACGCCGCTCGCCGTCGGCGAGGTGGAGTACGTCCGCCAGTGGATCGCCGCCGGTGCGTCCCGTGGTGGCGACTCGATCGACACGCGACTACTCGCCGATACGACCGCGCAGAGCCTGGTGGCTTTCGCGCAGCCGACCCCACCCGCGATGGGCGTTCAACTCCATGTCGACCGGTTCACCGTGGCGCCGCGGTTCGAGCGCGAGCTGTTCGTGTACAAGCGGCTCGGGAACACGGCTTCCATGTACGTGAACCGGGTGGACGTCACCATGCGGGCCAACAGCCACCACTTCGTGCTGTACTCGTTCCAGCCGGAGACACCGATCTCAGTGGTGCCGCCGTTCGACTCGATCCGTGACATCAGGCGACCCGACGGCTCCATGGACTTCCTCGCGATGCGCCCGATGGGGTTCCACCTCTTCTTCGGCGGCTCCATGGCCGCGAGGACGACCTGGCAGCTGCCGGCCGGGGTGGCGCTCCGGCTGCCGGCGGGTGCGGCGCTCGACCTGAATGCGCACTACGTCAACCGCACCGACGCGCCGCTGCCGGGTGAGGTCTACGCCGACCTCTTCGCGGTCGACAGCGCGAGCGTCACGAATGTGGCCCAATCGCTCTTCCTCTCGAACACCAGCCTCTCCCTCCCGCCCGGGCAGCGCACGACGCTGAGCAGGACGTTCACCTTCTCGCAGGACGTTCGCCTGTTCATGCTCTCGTCGCACATGCACGAGCGCGGGGAGCGATTCGTGATCCGCATCAACGGCGGGGCGCGCTCCGGCGAGATCGTCTTCGAGACCAACAGCTGGAGTTCTCCGGACATCGTCAACTTCGCCGTCCCGATCGAGCTCCGTGCGGGAGAGGGACTCCGCTCCGAGATCACCTGGAACAACACCACATCGAACACGATCCGGTTCGGCCTGACGAGTCAGGACGAGATGGGGATCATCTTCGGCTACTACTGGTGTGTGGCCACCTGCGGAGCGACTCCCGTCTCGCCCTGAGCGATCAGGGGGCCGGTCGGCGCGCCCCAGGCTCCGACGTGACCAGCCGGAGCTGTTCCTTGACCGCGGCGACCTGTGGCTGCAGCGACGCGTCGGCGCCGTCGAGCAGCTCCACGTATTGCCGGTAGTACCCAGCGGCCTTGGCCCGATCGCCGCGCGCCTCGTATAACTCGCCGAGCATCTGCAACGCTTGCGAGTACCAGCCGGCTTCGTAGTCGGTCCCGCGCGCGAGCGACGGCAGGGAGAGCGCGCGCTCGAACAGCACGATCGACGAGTCCGCTTGGCCAAGCCGCTTGAGGATGGTGGCGGCCTCGGCAAGTCCGCGACTGTAGTAGTGGTACCCCGTCGGCATCGGGGCCCTGTTCCACGCGAGGAACGCGGCAACAGCCGCGTCCCAGCGTTCCTCGGCGACCGCGATCGCCCCGACGGCGAGGGCCGAGTCGGCGCGATAGCCGGCGTTGTTCGGTCCGGACCGGGTGCGCCACTCGTCGAGCAGCGCGCGCGCGTCGCGCACGCGACCGACGTCGGCCAAGAGCGCGATGTTGATGGCATACCGGTCGGGATTCCGCTCGTCGCGCTTTGCGGCGAGGAATGGCGCGTATGCACGCCGCGCCAACGCGGTGTCGCCCGTCACGCGATACTCGGCCAGCGCCAGTTGTCCGCTCTCATCGACGAGTTCGTCGTGTGACGGGCAGCGCTTCCACGCGCGGAGGCGGCCTCGCTGGAGATCCATGAGGCATCGCATCTCCGGCACGTCGGGGTAGCGAGCGATGGGCTCGGAACGCAGGAAGGCGTCGACTTGGTCAAAGTCCCGCTGCGCGACAAGGAGGCCGAACGGGATCCAGACTCGGTACGCATTGGCTTCAGGCAGCTGCGCCGCCATCGCCTCCGCTGCCGAGTCCGCCGCCGCGAACTTCTGCTGCGCCGCCTGCGCCTCGGCCAGGTTCCACCACACGATGGCGGACTTGGGTGTGGAGACGACGGCGCGCCGAGCCATTACCTCGGCCTCTGGCAGTCGCGCCTGTTCCATGAGCATGTTCGCGTAGTTGGTCTCGTCGCGGCCCATCTCCGCCAGTCGCGCCCACGCGGCCTCCTCCGCCGCTTCCTCGTTGCGTGTCCCGTGGTACCTCGCCTCAGCGCGCAGACGCTCGAACTCGCCGAGCCGGTCGCGCATGGCGTACGCACGTTCGGCAGCCTCGGTCATTTGGGTGAGTGCGCCAATATTCGAGTACGACACGGCGAGCAGACTCCAGACCGAGGCAAAGCTCGAGTCCAGCACTAAGGCAGCCTTCGCCATCTGGATCGCCTGCCCCCGGTCCCCGCTGTTCTCGGCGCGGCCCGCGGCCGAGTATGCGCGGAGTGCGGGGAGCGAGGCGGTGGTCACCTTCGCCAGAGCCGGTGCGCTCATCACGGACCGCAGCGACTCGCCGATCCCGCGGCGCAGATCGCGCCCCACGGACTCCACCGCGCCGATCAGCTGGGACTCATCGGCGGCGGTAGCGCGCGCGGTGAGTGCCTCGCTCCCACCGGCCGTCGCGACGACGCGTGCCGACACCTGATAGCCACCCCCGATCCGCGCGATATCGCCAACGATGTAGGCCTTGGCTCCCTCGCGCTCCGCGAGCTCCTGCACCTTCTCCCGCGGCAACGCGGTGCCGCGCGCGAGCCCCATGCGTGTGAGCCCGGCCCACATCGCCGCCTGACTCATGACGCGCACCGTCCGCGACTGCTGGAGCTCCACTCGCACCGCG
>JANOTB010000024.1:0-6444 GCA_031416115.1 Gemmatimonadota bacterium | reverse complement strand
AGATCTGGTTCCATGTGGACGGCGCCTTTGGCGCGATGGCTGCGCTCTCGCCCGAGACCGCGCCGCAGGTGAAGGGTCAGGAGCGCGCCGACTCGATCGCGTTCGATCTGCACAAGTGGGGCTACCTGCCGTTCGACGTCGCCTGCGTGCTCGTGCGCAACGACGCCGATCTCGTCGAGACCTTCTCCGCACAGGGTGCGTACCTCGCGAGCGAGAAGCGCGGGCTGATGGCGCAGAGCGGCGTCTTCTTCGCCGACCGCGGTATCGAACTCACGCGCAGTTTCAAGGCGCTCAAGGTGTGGATGCGCTTTCGCGCGTCTGGCACCGACACACTGGGCAAGCACATCGCGCGCAACGTGGCTCAGGCCGGCCGTCTCGCCTCACTCGTGAGTGCGCATCCCGAGCTCGAGCTGCTCGCGCCGGCGCCGCTCAACATCGTGAACCTCCGCTACGTCGCGCCCACGCTCGGCGACGCCGCCCTCGACGACGCCGCACTCGACGCGATCAACCGCGAGATCCTCATCCAGCTGCAGGAGCAGGGGATCGCGGTGCCGAGCGGAACGGTGATCCGCGGTCGGTTCTCGATCCGCGTTGCCGTCTCCAATCACCGCTCGAGCGACGTCGACTTCGACGCACTCGTGGACGGTGTCGTGCGGATCGGCCGTACCCTCACCGCCTCCACCACCGCCTCCGCATAGCGCTGCTCGGCGCGACGGACGCTCAGGCCTCGAGATTCCGCCGCTTCTTGCGCTCACGCATCACGACCGCGGTGGCGACGAGCACACCGGCGATCGCACCGGCCTTGAGCGCCTTCTTCGTGACGCGCTTCACGGTCGCGACCTTCGCCTTGAGCGACTTCCGCCCTTCGGCCGCCAGGATGCGGCTCTCGACTTCCTTGACCTTGCGTCGTGCGGCACGTCCGGCGCGATCGCGGAGCTTGGGCATGAATCCCTCGGCGTGATGGCCCTGCGCGAGCCTTCGGGCGGCGCAGCTGTGCGACGCTTGGTTCACGTTGTCCTCTGGACCGATTGAAGGACAGTCGGGAAAGACAGGAGGCGCTGTAGGGAATGCCCCTGCGAGCTTCCGCTTGCAGTCTCTTCGAGCAGTAGCGACAGCTTGGCACCCCGGTGAAGCGCAACCAACCCGTTATCGGAAGAGATTATGGCATTAATGTATGCTCTGCCATATATTATTGGTATGGCAGACCGCACTCATCTCGACCGGCACGGCCGAGTCGTCCTTCCCGCCGCAGCGCGCCGAGCACTCAGCCTCTCGGCGGGTGACGAGCTCGCGGTCGAGGTGAAGGACGGCGTGATCACGCTGCGCACATTCGCCGCGAGCGCGGCCACGGCACGCGCGCGGGTGCGCGAAGCGCTTGGCACCGAGGCGGCGGGGCTCGCGGACGACCTGATCGAACAGCGTCGGCGCGGACTCTGGCGTGAGTGAACTACCGGTGGTGCTCGACGCGTCGGCACTGCTCGCGGTGCTCGCGGGCGAGCCGGGCGCCGACGCGGTGCCGTCGCGTGGCCTCCCGGTGATCTCGGCGATCAACCTGCTCGAGGTCTCGATCGTGCTCACGCGCCGCGGGATCACGCCGAAGCGCGTGCGCGGCATCCTCGACGCGCTCGCGTTGGAGGTCGTGGCCTTCGACGAGTCGATGAATGAGCGCGCGACCGCGATCCATGCGAAGTCGCGTGAGCGCGGCCTCTCGCTCGGCGACGCCGTCTGCCTTGCGACCGCAGCTGCCCGTGGAGGAGTCGCGTGGACTGCGGACCGCGCGTGGAAAGCGCTCGATGTGGGTGTACCGATCCAACTGATCCGCTGAGGACGCGGACTCAGCCCACCGCGACCCCGGCGATCCCACAGATGATCGCCCATTCCTGCGGCGTGACCGGCTGCACGCTCAACCGGCTCCCCTTCTGCAGCAGCACCATCTTCTCGAGCCCCTTCACACCCTTGAGCTCGGCGAGCGTGATCACTCGCGGAAGCGCCTGCACCGCTCTCACGTCCACCATGAACCAGGTCGGCGCGGCGGCCTTCGATTTTTCATCGAAGTGCTCGTGCTTGGGATCGAGCGCGGTGTGATCCGCGTAGCCTTCCCGCACCACCTCGCAGACGCCCGCGATCCCGATCGTCTCCGAGCTGGAGTGATAGAAGAAGGCCGTGTCCCCCTTCTTCATGAGATCGCGCAGCGTGTTGCGTGCCTGATAGTTTCGCACGCCGTCCCAGTGCGTCGTCCGCTTGGGCACCTTGAGCAGGTCGTTGAACGAAAAGACGTCCTCTTCCGACTTGAGGAGCCAGTGGCTCACGCGATGCCCTTCCGGATGGCGACCTTCACGGTCTCCACGAAGGTGTCGATCTCGTCGAGCGACGTGTAGATGCTTGGCGTGATGCGGATGCCGTTGAACTCGGGGTGGACGATCGGCGTGTTCACGATCCGGTGGCTGGCGAGCATCCAGCTGCCGAGCTTCACGGGGTCCAAGCCGTCGACGCCGAACATGCAGATCGCGCCGGCCTTGTCGGGGCCGAGCTCGGTGAGGACGCGCACGCGCGGGCTCTCGGCCTGGAGCGCCTTGGCCCAGCGGTCACGGAGGTAGCGGAGCCGCGCGATCTTGCGGTCGGCACCGATGCCACGATGAAAGGTGATCGCGACCGAGACCGCATTGAAGTTCGCCTGCGGGTGCGTCCCGATCTCCTCGTACTTGCGCACATTCGCGATGCGCGAGACGTCGGAGCCCATGAGCGGCCAGAGCCTGGGGATCTTGTCCTTGCGCACATAGAGGAAGCCCGAGCCGATCGGGGCGTGCATCCACTTATGGAGCGAGGTGGCGTAGTAGTCGCACTCGAGCTCGTCGCGCTTGAACGGGAAGTGCGCGAAGGCGTGGGCGCCGTCGACGAACACTTCGATGCCGCGCGGACGCGCCATCCGCACCACGTCGCGGATCGGGAGGATCTGCCCGGTGAGGTTGGTGATGTGCGTGAGCTCGATCACCTTGGTGCGCGGCGTGATCGCCGCCTCGATGTTCTTGAGCAGCACCGTCGGGTCGAGCAGTGGCACCGGGAACGCGACCTGCTTGAGCACGATCCCCTCGCGACGCTCGCGCTGCTGCCAGGTGGTGATCATGCGGCCGTAGTTCTGGTTGGTGACGATCACCTCGTCGCCGCGCTGGAGGTCGATCCCGAGGATCATGATCTCGAGACCTTCGGAGGCGTTGCGCGTGATCGCCATCTCCTCGGGGTCGCAGCCGAACTCACGGGCGAGCTCGCGGCGGGTGCTCTCCATGCGCGGCTCGAGCACGCGCCAGTTGTGCTCCACCGGCAGCTCGTTGACGAACCGCAGATCGCGGATCATCTGCTCGAGCACATGGCTCGGGGCTGGCGAGATGCCGCCGTTATTGAGGTTGATCATGGTGCGGTCGCAGTCGAACGCGCGCTGGATCTCCGACCAGTACGACTCGTCGTTCGCGAGTTCGGCCGCGGTGCGCGAGCCGGCGACCGCTTCGGCCTTGAAGAGTTGCGCCGCGGCGCGCTCGGAGAAGACCGGCAGGGCGACACCGGCACCAGCGAGTCCGGCGATGAAGTTGCGGCGCGAAGTGAACGGCACTGGCGGCTCCGGTATGGGAATGGTCCGGCTAAGGTATCACGATGAGGCCCGACTCGCCGCCGAAGTCGTCGCGCACGCGCGCGAGGTTTCGGGGGGAGCGCCAAGGTCCGAGGTTGGCACGTACGCCGATCCGGTACTTCCCGGGCGGCAGCATGACGCGTACGACCCACTCGTCGCCCTCGCGGACCATCGGTAACGGCTTCCATTGCGAGAAGTCGGCCGCCACCTCCACGGCGAGCGTGTCGTGCGCCTCGACGCGCAGCTCCAGCTCGGCGCCGCCCTCGGCGCGCTGGTGCAGGCGCACCTCGGCGATCGTCGAGCGCTGCATCACGGGCAACGGCTTGGGGCCCAGGCTCACGCGGAACGAGGCGGTGACGATGTCCGCCTGCGGCAGGCTGCGCAGGGGATCAGCGAGTTGGCGGCCGGCACTCGCGAGAAAGGCCAACCGGTCGCTGAGCTGCATGGAGCCGTTCAGCGCGACGGCATCGATGGCGACGTTTGAGCCGGCGACCGACCGGCGTTTGGTCCACGAGACGCTCAACTCGTGTGGTCCGCGACGTGCCTGCGCCACGACCTGCCAGTCCTCGAGTTCGTACGAGGAGGCGAGTGGTAGCTGCGCCTGCCCGGACGCGAGCAGCAGGAGCCAGTCGTCGGAGTTCTGTCGCGAGAGCGACGCGCTCGCGTAGAGGAAGCGCCAACGCCCCCACGCGCCGATGTCGCTGGCCAACGAACCGCTCTGTACACCGTCACGCTCGGTGAGACCCGCGGCCGCGCCGAGCCACGCGCCCCACGCGTCGTGCACGTAGTGCTGGCGGATGAATCCGCTCCCGTTGCCACCGCGCCCAGCGCTGCGGAGCGAGAACGAGGCCGCCGCGGCACCAAAGTCGGTGCGTAGGTGCTCGTTCGCTTGCCACGGCACGGCAAAGGCCGCGACGCCCTGCGCCGCGGCCAGTGAGTCCCGCGCGTACGTGAGGTTGGCGCTCGCGAAGAACGTCCACCGATCGGTCGGCTTACGCCAGAAGAGCGCGAAGAGTGCGGCGTCCGCAGGGGCGAATCCTGTCTGCTCGACGCGCGCGTAGCCCGCTTCGAGGCGCACGTCTGGCGGCGCTTGTGCGGCGGCGCGGAGCGCCGCCGCACAGAGGAGGAGTAGCGCGCGGGCCGCGCTCCCCCCTGTCACGCCGTCACGGACGCCTCACGCCGCTGGGAGCGGAAGCGGCCGCGGCTGCAGGTGACGGTAAGAGCGACATCACGCCACGAGCCCGCACCTCGAGCGCCGCATCGGGCGCCAGGCCTGCGGCGACATCGGCTTGCACCGACATCCCCAGCGCGGCGATCTGCGAGGGGGTCGCCCCTCTCGCCATCAGTGCGGTGATCTGCTCGAGCGCATGCCGCGCCGGGATCCCGCGGGCCACGAGCTCCGTGAGCACGTCGATCGGCATCGCGACCGAACGCTCCACGGGCCAGGCCGCGCGGATCTGCTTCAACATCGCGCCGGGCACGTCGATCGCGAGCGCATCTGCGCCCGCGGTCAGCTCGGCGACCGATGTCGAGGGAGCCAGAAGGGTTCGCGCCAGCTCGAGACGCTTCGCCAACGAAGTCACAGCCACCTGGATCCGCTCCCCGGTCGCCCGCTTCGTGACACCTTCCATCGCCTTCGCGATGAGCGGCTGCACCGGCAGCCCCCTCGCAGCGGCCCGAGCGATCTCTTGCTCGACGGCCACGCGCGTCTTCGCGTCGGCGATAGGCAACACCACCGGTCCCTGCGCGAACGCAGGGGCGGCGGACACGCTGGCGAGCGCCAGCGAGACGAGAGTGAGAACTCTACGATGCATGCTCATCGGGCGAAGACCATCACGACGGAACCCTCGCGACCGTAGTCCGCATCGCCAGCCTTTGGCGCGCGCGGGTCGGTCACCAGCAATGTATCGTCGACCAGGAAGGCGTACACGTGTCGGCCGGGCGCGAGCGGCACCGAGACGGTCCAGACGCCGCTCGCGAGCCGCGTGAGCGGGGTCGAGGCGCCGGCCCAGTCGTTGAAGTCGCCCACGAGCGAGACGCGCTCGGCCTTGGCGTCATTGAGCACGAACTGCGTGAGCACCGGCGCCGTCTCGCTCATGGTCGCCGACGCGAACTGCACCGGGAACTCGCCGGTCTGCGGCCCGCTGGCCGCGAACGGCTCCGGCGCCTGCCGCTCGCCGACTGCGCCACGCGTGACGAATCCGGCCAGCAGGGCGAGTCCCGCGAGCACGGTCGCGCTCACAGCGGAGAGCGAAGGCACGCGCCACGCGTCGAGCCAGCGCCGCAGCATCGACGGCCGCGGCGACTCCCACACCACACTGAGCAGCTGCGCGACCCGGCGCGGATCAGGCACCGCATCGGGCGCCTCCCGCAGCGTGGAGCGCACGCGCTCGATCAGACGATCAGATCCTTCACTCATTCCCGTATCACCTCGGAAAGGCGCGCTCGCAGCACGTCGCACGCCCGTTTGACCCGCATTCGCAGCGCGCTGAGTCCGACGCCCGTCACCGCGGCGATGTCCTCGTACGCCATGTCCTCCACATGCCGGAGCAGGAACGCTTCCTTCTGTTCGACCGGCAGCGTCGCCAGGATCCGGTACACCTCTTCGGTCCAGTCCCTCTCCGTCTCGGCCGCCGGCGGCCCGCCCCTCTCCGGCACCTCTCCGTATTGGATCACCACCGCGTGACGTCGCCGCTTCTCCATCAGGCTCCGGCACCGATTCGCCAGGATCCGGAACAACCAGGGCTCGAACCGGGCATCGTCCCGGAACCGGCCGATGAACAGGAGCAGGCTCCCGCCCACCAGGGCGACACTCGCGCCAA
>JANOTB010000023.1:0-45046 GCA_031416115.1 Gemmatimonadota bacterium | reverse complement strand
GCGTCGGCGAGGGAGAGCGAGGACGCGGAAGCGGTCTGCGGCGCCGTTGGTGACGCCGTCGACGTCTGCTGCGCGGAAGCGCGCGTGGGCAAGAGCGCCAGGAGGATCAGCGCGACCGTCGCGCCGAGGGATCGGAGGAAGAGTCGCACGTAGGTCGCCGGTGCTTGGTCGAGTGGAGGGAACATCTCAGGCATCAGGTCGCGGCCCATGGCGTCGGCGAAGAGCGAACCCTTGAGCATCGTGGCCGCCGCCTTCGCGTCGCTGGCCGATGGGATGAAGCGGTGGGCAGCGAGGCGCTCCACGTAGCCAGTGAGGTCGCGGAACGACTCCACCGGATGCTGCGCATTGGGCTCGGCGCACTCGGGCCGTTCGTGCATCTCGGCCATGGAGGTGAGGATCATGCCCCGGGCCGCGAGCAGGAACGCGTGATCGGCCTTGGCCCAGGTGGTGAGCTCGGCGGCAGGGTCGACCGGCACCGAAGGGAGCTGTGCGGCTGGAGCGACGCGCGAGTGAGCGCGCACCGCCTCGGCGATCAGTGTGCCCTTGGAGCCGAAGAGCCGGAAGAGGGTGACTTCGTTCACGCCCGCTTCGTCGGCGATGCGGCGCGTAGTGGCGCCGCGGAAGCCGACTTCGGAGTAGATGCGAGCGGCGGCTTCGAGGATCTGTGTGCGAGTTGGATCAGGCATTGAGGCTTAGTGAAATATTTCACAACGCAAGCGACCACTTGCATACAAGCAAGCGACTGCTTGCATACAACGCAAGCAGTCGTTTCGAGGTTTCAGCCACCATTCGATGGTCAGGTAGGGGGGGGGGTGCGGAACCTCCAGCCTCGGTATTCGATTCCACTAGATGACGGCTTGGCGGCGCTCCGCGCGCTCCAGCTAAGAACTCTCTTCCCGTTCCGACCATGACCAAGCAGAAGCCCGCCGATCCTGTGCTGGCCGAGAAACTCTCGCCGATGCAATACCAGGTCACGCAGTGCAGCGCGACCGAGCCCCCGTTCCGCAACGAGTTCTGGGATCATCACGAGCCCGGCCTCTATGTGGACGTCGTCTCGGGCGAGCCGCTCTTCTCGTCGCTCGACAAGTTCGACTCGGGGACTGGCTGGCCCTCGTTCACCAAGCCGGTCGTGACGCAGAACGTGACGGAACTGCGCGACGCATCGCACTTCGTGGTGCGGACGGAGGTGCGATCTGCCGGCGGCGACTCACACCTTGGGCATCTCTTCGACGACGGCCCTGGGCCGACCGGGATGCGCTACTGCATCAACTCGGCGTCGCTGCGCTTCATCGCGGTCGAGGCGCTCGCGGCCGAGGGCTATGAGAAGTTCGTACCGCTGTTCGAGGCGCAGGCGCGTCGCAAGGCGGAGGGGAAGTGAGCGCCGAGGCGAAGACCGGCACGCACGAGCTCGCGACGTTGGGCGGTGGCTGCTTCTGGTGCCTCGAGGCGGTCTACCTCGAGCTTCGTGGCGTGCTGGGGGTGAAGAGTGGCTACTCCGGTGGACATGTGGCCAACCCCACGTACGAGCAGGTCTGCGGCAAGAAGACCGGCCACACGGAAGTGGTCCAGGTGACGTTCGATCCGGAGCAGATCTCGTATGCGGAGCTGCTCGAGGTCTTCTTCACCATTCACGATCCCACGACGAGGGACCGCCAGGGGAACGATGTCGGGCCGCAGTATCGCTCGGCGATCTTCACGCACGGGCCGGAGCAGGAGCGCGCGGCGCGCGAGCAGTTGACGGCGGCGCAGGCGCACTGGGATTCGCCGATCGTGACGGAACTGCATGCACTCGAGCGGTTCTGGCCGGCGGAGACGTATCACGACAACTACTACGCGCGGAATCTGCAGAACCCGTACTGCGCGGTGGTGGTGGCGCCCAAGGTGTCGAAGGCGCGGAAGCTGTTTCTCGGGAAGCTCGCGCGCGGGTAGCGTCACATATCGCCCGTGGTCGTGTTGGAACGACCGGGGCTGAGTGGCGTAGATTGCTCTCATGACGCGTATCGTGCTGCTGCTGCTGCTGGCCGTTCTCGGACTGCTCGCTGTTCCGTCGGGGACGCGCGCACAATCCGGCGTCGTGAAAGGCATCGTCACCGACACCAGCGGCCGCCCCCTCGAGAACGTCGAGGTGCTCTCGATCAATGCAAACCGCTCGGCGCGCACCGGCAAGGATGGCCGCTTCACGCTGGCGCGGCTCCCGTTCGGCCAGCAGCTGATCATCGCTCGCCTACCCGGCTACCAGCCGTCGGACCGCGCCGTGAACATGCTCGACGCCGCGGCGCCAGAGCTGATCATCAAGCTGCGCCGCGTGGTGCAGGCGCTCGACACCATGCGCATCGTCTCGCACGACGGCTGCGCGGCGTACGACGTCGCGGGCTTCGAGTGCCGGCGCCGTGCGGGGATCGGCCAGTTCCGCGGCGCCGACGAGCTGGCCGCACTGCGATCATACTATTGGGCCGACATGTTCGAGGGGTTGCCGGGCCTGCGGCGCGAACCTGCACGCGACTCGACGATCGGCCAGGACTGGCGCGTGCAGAGCATGACCGGGTGGCGCTGCCTCATGGAAGGCTGGAATGGCCGGCACCGGACCGCTGCCGACGAGAACATCCGCCCCGACCAGATCGCCGCGATAGAGCACTACGACAGCTACGAAAAGGTGCCGGCAGCCTACAAGCGGCTCGCCTGGCCCAATGGGCAAGACAAACCCTGCGCACTCGTGATGTACTGGACACGCGGGTTCATCGAGAACGAGGCCAAGCGACGGCGCTGACGTTACTGCGCGAACCAGAATACCTCGTTCGCACCGGTATACGGCCGCGGCTCACGGTCGAGTACGATCTCGATCAACGTGGTCGTGAAGGGCCAGAAGAGCTTCACCGCGCCCTTGGGCCCCAACGCCGAGACGTCGAGTGCACCGTCCCAACCGTCCACGCGGTCGCCGCCAACGCCGCGGTATCCCACATGACTCGTGTTGGTGCGCGCGATGAGCTTGAGCCGCAACGCGACGATCCGCGAGCGCTTCACGTCCTTGAGCTTCACGTGGAAGGCGCGGTAGCTCGGGTCGCGCTTGTACGGGTGAACATCCGATGAGAAGTCGACGAGTGTCTCCTTCACTCCCGTGTCCCAAGTGACGTCGAACTGCACGTTGTAGTCGCTCACACCGTCGCCGCGTTCGTCGCGCACGTGCACCACGAACTGTTGCCACGCCTCTCTGGGACGGTGCTTCGCGCCCCACTTCTCGCGCCAAGCGCGGTCGTCAGCCGGCACGCGCACAGCGAGCGCCTCGAGCACCATCTTCTCAAGATCTCCGGTGGGACGGTCGAGCATCGCACCATGATGCCGGTCAGCGACGAAGGCGAGTGGCACGTCGAGCGGTCGCGCTCCGCTCACCGTCAACCGGTCGTCGGCACGGTGCGACAGATCGACGGTGAGCTTGCGCACATCGAGCGCGCTCCCGGTCCACCGCACCACACCGTCGCTCCCGGGCGGATCGACGAAGAGACGCTGTGGCCAACTGAACTCGCCGGTGCCGCAGACCGTGAACGCCCACGGCGCACTCACGCCATTGCCGTACCAGCCGCCGTCGTCGCTAAGCAGGTCGCGGTGCGCGAGGTCCCAAGTGAACCGACTGCCGAGCTCGAGCGCGTCGAGCACCCGATCACCCACCTCCATGAAGTCCTCGCCGAACTTCCTGTTCCCCTTGGCGAGCATGCCGAGGAACGAGCGGCCCTTGTGCGCGAGCGGCGATCCGAAGTTGGCAGGGGCGAGTCCTACCAAGTGCGCAAGACGTCGACGGCGCGCTGGATCGGCCGCGAGCCAGGCTCGCACGACGAGCGCACCGGTGGAATGCACCACCACGCTGAACGGCTCGTCCGCGCCCAGTCCGGGCTCCTCGGCGAGGGCGCGCGCGAACGCCTCGGCGACGTCGTTGAGCGAGACCTCGTTGGCGAGCGATCGCCAAGTGGCCACGCGAACGGAGCGAGCGTCGTACCCAGCCGCGCGCAATCGATCCCGCCACTTGGCAAAGGAACGTCCGTCGTCGGAGTATCCATGCACCAGCAGGACCGGATAGTTTGCCATGGTGTGCGACCTCCCGTGATCGGCGTTCCCGTCTCCATTTCGACCCGCACTTCGACCCACACAATGATGCGCTCCGTACACGGCTTCGCCAGCTCCGCCTGTCGGGTTGTTCTCGCGCTGCGGAAGCAATAGCGTGCGACACCTGTTCGCCCTCCTGCTCGGGGCCACGTCGCTCGCAGCTCAGGAGTCGGCACGAGCACCGGCGGCGCACCACGTGACCGTGCGAGTCGTCACCGCGCTGGAGGGCGCGCCGCTCGGCTACAGCGTGGTCGCCATCCCTACGCTCGATCTCGAACGGTTCACGTCGGCCTCCGGAGTGGTGGTCATGCCGGTGCCCACGCCGGGGCAGGTCCGACTCCGAGTGAAGCGTCTCGGGTTCACACCAAAGGACACGACGATCACCGTGACCGATGCGCGGTCGCAGAGCGTGACGATCGCGCTCGCCCGCGTCTCGTTCCGACTCGACGTCGTGCGCGTGGTGGGCTGGCCGCCGTGCAAGCGGCCGGGGATCGCCGAGGGCGAGGATGACCAGGTACGCGGCATCGTCGACCAACTGCGGCAGAACGCCGAGCGGTATCGACTGCTCACGCAGAGCTACCCCTTCGTCTACACGGTGCGACGCGAGTTCGGTCGACGCGCCTCTGATGGCTCGCTCATCATCGAATCCGCTGATGTACTGGTGGTGAATGGGGCTGCCGATTGGCGATACCGGCCCGGTACGCTGATCGCGCGCGAGCCGAGTTCGGGCATCGGTGGGCGTGCCGAGTGGGTGATGCGCATCCCGTCGATCAGCGACCTCGCCGAGGACCAGTTCGTTGAGAACCATTGCTTCCATGTGGCCGGGCTCGAGGAGAAGGAGGGACAGCGACTGCTGCGGCTCGACATCGTCGCGGCCGAGCGGCTCAAGGGCACCGATGTGAACATCGTCGTGTGGCTCGATCCGATGGATTTTCAGCTGCGCCACGCAACGTTCACGCTCACCAAGCCGCCGCCGCAGGTGCGCGGCTTGGTGACGTCGAGCAGCCGCGTGACCTACCGTGAGCTGATCCCATTCGTGCCGGTCCTCGAGTTGACGGTCGCTGAGAACACCGTGCAAGAGGGCCGGTCGCGGACGTCGACGAGGATCCTCGTCGAGCGTCAGCGCATCGAGCGGGTCATGTTCCGCGGCGCTCGACCCGAGGGACTCGCGCTAGATTCGCTCCCGTGACACTTCTCCTGACGCTGATCTTCATCCTCTCGGGCGCGGCCGGACTCATCTATGAGTCCATCTGGAGCCGCTACCTCGGACTCTTCGTCGGTCACAGCGCGTACGCGCAGGTGATCGTGCTCGTGATCTTCTTGGGCGGCATGTCGCTTGGAGCGACGGTCGCGTCCAAGCGCTCGGCGCGCATCGCCGAGCCGCTGCTCTGGTACGCGATCGTCGAGCTGGTGGTCGGGGTGCTAGGGCTCGTCTTTCACGACGTGTTCGGCGTGGTGAGCGCGTTCGCTTACGACACGATCTTCCCTGCGCTCGCCGGCGGACCGTTGCTCGTGGTGGTGAAGTGGATGATCGCGGCGGTATTGATTCTGCCACAGTCGGTGTTGCTCGGCGCGACGTTCCCGTTGATGACCGCCGGGCTGCTACGACGTCTCGGTCGCGACCATGCGGACCCGGCGGTAGCGAGCGGGCGCGTGATCGGCGTGCTCTACTTCGCCAACTCGATCGGTGCGGCGATCGGCGTGCTCATCGCGGGCTTCTGGCTGATCGGCGCGGTGGGACTGCCGGGCACGCTGCTCACGGCAGCGCTCGTGAACATCGTGGTGGCGGTGGTCACGTATGTGGCGCTGCAGGCGATGCGATCGAGTGAGACCGAGTCCGACGAGATCGAGGCGGCGATGGACGCCGTGGTGCTCGGGCCGCCGGATGTCGCCGCTGACGGCAGTTCGGTAGCGATGGCCACTCCGACCACGCCAGTCGCTGTTCCGTCACCCGCTGCAGGACCTGCTGCAGGCGGCCTTTGGACCCTTCTCCTCGGCGTGAGCTTCGGCACCGCCGTCGCGTCATTCATCTACGAGATCGCCTGGATCCGGATGCTCGCGCTCGTGCTCGGCAGCGCGACGCACGCGTTCGAGCTCATGCTCTCGGCATTCATCCTCGGTCTCGCGCTCGGCGCATTGTGGATCCGCCGCCGCGCCGACACCGCGCGCGACCCGGTGCGTCTGTTGGGTCTGGTGCAGCTCGCGATGGGGACCTTCGCGATCGCGACGCTTGCTGTATACGGCCTCTCCTTCCATTGGATGGCCTCGCTGATCGAGGCGCTCGACGAGAACGCGGCCGGTTACCGGCTCTACAACCTTGCGCGCTACGGCATCTCGCTCGCCGTCATGCTGCCACCGACCTTCTGCGCCGGCGTCACACTGCCGCTGATCACACGGATGCTGCTCGGGGCCGGCCATGGTGAGCGTGCGATCGGCGCGGTGTACGCGTGGAACACGCTCGGCTCGATCGTCGGCGTCGCGGCGGCGGCGCTCTGGCTCATGCCCCTGCTCGGGCTCAAGCTGTTGCTCGTGACCGGCGGTGCGATCGACATCGCACTCGGCGTGCTCCTGCTCTGGAAACGCGAGCGGTCGCGGCCCGAGGTGAAGGGCACGGCGATGATCGCGGCCATCGCCGGTGCGCTCGTGATCGCGGGGAGCCTCATCGCACCGTCGTTCGACCCGGGGATCCTGTCGAGTGGTGTCTTCCGCTACGGCACCGTGCCCGAGCGTGGCACGCGCGAGATCCTCTTTTACGAGGACGGTCGCACCGCGAGCGTGAGCGTGCGCCTCGGCAGCGACAGCGGCTACTCGCTTGCGACCAACGGCAAGCCCGACGCGAGCATCTCGCGCTACTGGTTCGACGAGCCGCCCACAGAGGACTCACTCAAGAGTCCGCTCGGCGGCGACGAATCGACGCAGGTGCTGTTGCCGCTCATCACGCTCGCGCACGTGCCGTTGGCCCGGCAGGCGGCCGTGATCGGTCATGGCTCAGGGATCACATCGCATCTCTTGCTCGGCAGCGAGTACCTCGACCATCTCGTGACGATCGACATCGAACCGCAGATGATCGAGGCGTCCAAGCTCTTCAGGCCGGCGAACCTGCGTGCGTACGACGACCCCCGGTCGCACTTCGTGCATGACGACGCGAAGAGCTACTTCGCGTCGAGTGCCAAGCGCTACGATCTCATTCTCTCGGAGCCGTCGAATCCCTGGGTGAGCGGCGTTTCCGGGCTCTTCACCGACGAGTTCTACGCGCGCGTGCGTACCTACCTCACGCCCGAGGGCGTGTTCGGGCAGTGGTTGCATCTCTATGAGATAGACGACGCGCTCGTGCTCGACGTGCTCGCGGCGCTGCACCGCAACTTCCGCTCGTATGCGATCTACCTGACCAACGACGTCGATATCCTCGTGGTGGCATCGAACGCTGAGCAGTTGCCGGCGCCCGATTGGTCGGTGGCACGGTACACCGACATCGCACTCGACCTCCAGCGGTTCGTCCCGATCACGCCTGAGGCGCTCGACGCGACGATCCTGCTCACGCGGGCCGAGCTGGCACCGCTGCTCGACTCGTTCCCTGACGTGAACTCCGACTTTCGCCCGGTGCTCGATCTCGGTGCGGAGCGTACGCGCTTTCTGCGACAGAGTGCGGCGGGCTTCCTCGGCCTCTCGACTGCGCGGTACGACGTCGCGGCCGCGATCGGCGGGCGCACCGTGCACCTGGGGCCCGCGCGGCGCGGCGCGCTCGCGATCCCGCGTGTGGAGTCGCAGGCGCTCGTCGCGCGCGTGCGGAGCGCCGAGTTGCTCACGTCGAGCGACACGGTCGTAGCCAATCGGAAGTTCCAGCATGCCCGCAGCCGACAGGCGCAGTTGGAGATGTGGATGGCGTCGGGACGCGCGCCGACCGACTGGTTCACCTGGTTCACTGACATGCTCGCGGTCGAGTTGGATCGGCACGCGGGCACGATGGGTGTGGTGGACACTGCGTGGTATTCAGGCGTCGAGCGTTACATGCTTGAGCAGAACGCGCCGCGTGACGGCGTCTCGGCGCTGCGCATGATGCGTGCGGTGGCGAGCTACGACTGGGCGACGGCGGCGCGCGAGGTGCTCCCGCAGATCGAAGCACGCAGCGAGGGGCGGCAGTGGCTGCCGCCGGAGACCTTTTATGAAGGGGCGATCGTTGCGCGCCTGCGGGTGGGCGATGTCGCTGGTTCGCGCGCGCTTTATGGGCGGATGGCGTCGGCGACGGACCGGAAGGTGGCGGAGCTCCGCATGCGGCTGCTCGACTCGCACATCAGGGCGGCGGAGCGGGCGCTGGACCGGTAGTTGGCAGGGAGCTACCCTCCGCTACACCACCAATGCAGCGACCCATACTTCGCACGACCCTGATCGAACCCCCACTTCGGTGCTCCATGCGACGATTCGTCCTAAGCTTCTTCTCGCTCTCGCTGCTGCTTCCCGCCGCGCTGCGTGCGCAGCAGCTGCACCACCAGTCGCACTTCCCGTCCGAGGAGTTCAAGGCGCGCTGGGCCCGCATCTACGATCGGATCGGCGATCGCGCCGTGGTGATCGTACAGGGTGTATCGCTCACGAGAGGCTTCGCGCTGCCGCGCCAGTCGAACGAGTTCTACTATCTCAGCGGGATCGAGACGCCCGGCGCCTATCTCTTGCTCGATGGCCGCACGCGCAAGGCGACGCTCTTGCTGCCGCCGCGCAACGAGCGGCTGGAGCGCAACGAAGGCAAGGTGCTCTCCGCCGATGATGCCGACCTCGTACGGCAGTTGACGGGCGCGGACGCCGTCGCGAGCGCGCGGTCGATGAGCGAGGACTGGCTGGGTGAACTATTGAAAGCGCCGGCGCCGGCGATCTACACTCTCTTCTCGCCCGCGGAAGGCAGCGCCGAGAGCCGCGGTGAGCTGCAGGCCGCGAACGCCGCGATCGCGGCGGACTACTGGGATGGCCGTCCCTCGCGCGAGGCGCATTTCGTGAGTCTCTTGCGGACGCGTGCCCCGCGCGCCGACGTGCGTGACCTCACGGCGATCCTGGACGAGATGCGCAGCGTGAAGAGCACGCGGGAGATCGCACTGATCCGCCGCGCCTCGCAACTCGCGGGGCTGGGGATCCTTGAAGCGATCAAGAGCACGCGGGCGGGACTCTTCGAGTATCAACTCGATGCGGCGGCGCGCTACATGTTTCTGGCCGGCGGCGCACGCCTTGAGGGATATCGTTCCATCACGGCCGCCGGCACGGCCAACATCTGGAACGGCCACTACTATCGCAACAGTTCGCAGTTGAAGGACGGTGATCTTCTCCTGATGGATTTCGCTCCGGATTACGGTTACTACACCAGCGACGTCACGCGCATGTGGCCGGTCAACGGCAGGTACTCGCCCGTCCAGCGCGAGCTGCTGCAGTTCGTGCTGGAGTATCGCAACGTGGTCCTCAAACTCCTCCGCCCCGGCGTGACTCCTGCGGCGATCCTCGAGCAGGCGCGCGTGGCGATGGAGCCGGTGTTGCGCCGGACGACGTTCTCCAAGCCGATCTACGAACAGGCCGCGCGCAAAATGGTCGAGACCGGCGGCGGCGTGCTATCGCATCCGGTCGGACTCGCGGTGCACGACGACGGACGCTACAACGGCGACGTGCTCAAGCCGGGCCACGTCTTCTCGATCGACCCGCAGCTCTGGGTGCCTGAGGAGTCGCTCTACATTCGGTACGAGGACGTCATTGTCATCACCGCGGACGGGTATGAAAACTTCACCGAGTTCCTGCCGTCGGAGCTGAATGCACTGGAGAAGCTCGTCGGGCAGGGCGGGATCGGCTTGAAGCTCCAGCCTACGGCATTCGGTCGACGCACGGAGAGTCCGCCCTGATCTCGATGGTTGGACGCTCGTAGGAAAGTTCATCCAGAGTGGTCGGCACGACGGGCACGCGCGCTCTTCATCGTGAGCGCTGCGATCACGATAAAGAGCGCACCGACGGTACTGAAGACAGTTCCCGGTCCGGTGAGCGTCCACCACCTGTCGATCGCCTCTTGGCGGGACGGCACATGGAACTCGCGTCGCTGGAGGCCGTACGTGCGCTCGGCGACGCTCACTGCCAGCCGCGCGGAGTCCGGTTCGCCACTCTTGCGCGCGCGCGCGAGCGCGGACCCGACGGAGTCGAGTTCCGCTCGCAGGCCGTCGATGTCGCGGACGTCGTTTCGCTGCAGCGTGCGTTGCTGCGAGTTCGTCGCGATCGCTCCGGCGATGAACGCGAGGCCCAGCAGCAACGGAACCAGTGAGCTCTTCATGAGTTACCTCGCTTAGGCGTTGGCCAGCCGAGCACCGCGCCCGTCAGCGCGTGATGCGGAACCGAACGACCTGCTCGATGTCGTCCGCGTCCAGCAAGACCGCGTACAGGTTATCTCCCCGCACCACGAACGGTCGCCAGAGCGAGGTGCGGTACGAGCCGAGAGTGGCAGTCGCGATCGGCGCGCCGTCTGCCGAATAGATGTCGAACTCGATCGCCCCCGCACCATTCGTGCGACGCGCCCAGAGGCGACCCTCGTCGTCGATGGTCAGGCGCTCGATCGTCGGTTTGACAGCAGGGATGCGGCTGAAATCGAGTCCGGTGGGGCCTCGCGATTCAATCTCGGCGATCACGGAGTCCCGCTCCCTCGGCGTGACGGGGATCGGCTCAAGCTGCCGAGTGAGGCGCGTTGTGTCGGTAGCTCCGGCCATGAGCCGCACGATCTCATACCGCGTTGTGTTCGGTGCGCACCAGAGCTCGCCGCGCGGACCGAGAACGGAGACGTAGATCGCGCGATACGGGATCGATCGATAACTCGTGCCGTTCTGGATCTTGGTGATCCAGGTGCCGGCCTCGGCGAGGGCCTCGGTGCCACATGACGGCACTTCAGCGACGGTGTCGACGCGTGAGAGGTCGGTGTGGTACGCCAGCACCGCAGCCCCTACGGCGCGGTCGTTGACGACGGCGCAGTCCTGATCGATGATGCGGCCGCTTGGATCGATGCGCGGGTCCCACATCCCTTGGGAGCTGCAGAAGTTCATGTGCCAACTGTGCTCGAACTCGCCGGTGGCGTTGAAGATCGAGAATCGCGCATTGGCGGCGTCGCGCACCCAGAGCTTTCCGTCTGGCGCGAGCACGATCCCTTCGGCATCGCGCATCTCGCCTGGGCCCGATCCCACGCGACCGAGCACTCTGACGAGTGTGCCACTGGGGCTGAATAGGCGAATGTCCTGCGTGCTGCGGTCGTAGACGAAGATGCGACCGCCGGTGTCGACGGCGATGCCCTTGATGTAGTCGAATGAGGTCGGACCTTCATCGGCGCCGCCGAGGCGCAGCGACTCTGTGAGGGCCCACACTTGGCGCGTTGCGGGGGTCTCGCGGCAGCCGGCGGGTCCTGCGAGCAGGAGGAGGACCAGGATCGCGATTGGGCGTTGGTCGCTGTGTGGCGTCACGTCGATCGCTCGTGGAGCATGGGATGAATGACGGCTTCTCAGGCCTCGTCCGTAGCGCCCTGTGCGTGTGAATAACATGCAGCGGGGCGGCCGTCGGCACCAACGGCGGCCGCAGACCACACCGGCGCGAGCTAACTTCGCTGCACCTGCCCTCCCTCTGCCCCTGCACCGATGACCGCGCGCCTCATGCCGATCACTCGCCTGGCCCTCTGCTGGTTCGTCGCCTCGTCGTTCACACAGGCGCCCACGCGAGTCGACGTCACCGTCACCGAAGGCACGTCGATGTCGGTCGCGGCCTCGCCCGATGGTCGCCAGCTCGCGATCGACCTGCAGGGCGGACTCTGGCTCCTCCCATCGACGGGCGGCACCGCACGCCGCATCACCGACGAGTACAACGACGCGCGACAGCCAGCCTGGTCGCCCGACGGCCGCACGATCACGTTCCAAGGCTTCCGCGACGGTGGCTTCCATGTGTGGACCGTCGGCGCCGACGGGCAAGGCCTGCGGCAACTGACCAACGGACCATTCGACGATCGCGAGCCGACCTATTCGCGCGACGGCACGCGCATCGCTTTCTCGTCCGACCGCGGTAGTGCGGGCAACGCAGATAACGCGGGCAACTACGACATCTGGACACTTGATCTTGCGAGCGGAGCGCTCACGCAGGTGACGCGCGACGCGGGCGACGATCAGATGCCTTCGTGGTCGCCCGACGGCACGGAGATCGCCTTCATCGGCACGCGTGACCGCGCGACGCGCGTGCTCGCGGTCACGGTCGCGACCGGCGCCGAACGCGTGGTCGCGACGGCGCGCGGCCGCGCGGACGCGCCGTCGTGGGGACCCAGTGGCACTTTGGTCCACTACGCCGTCGAGGGCAACAGCAGTCGGCTCGAGCTCGACGGCCGCGCACTCACCGGCGACGAGAACGCCTTCGCCTTCCGCGCCGGCTGGCTCGGCGATCGCGACATCGTCTACGTCTCCGACGGACTCATCCGCCGCCGAGCACTCGCGGGCGGACCAGCCACGACCATTCCCTTCTCGGCGACGCTGACCGTCACACGCGCGCAGTACACCAAGCGCGTGCGCGATGTCGACTCACGCGCGCCGCGCCGCGCACTCGGCATCGTCTCGCCGGCCATCTCCCCTGACGGACGATCGGTCGCCTTCACCGCGCTCGGCGATCTCTACGTCATGCCCGTGGGTGCCGCGCCGGAGAACATCACCCACGACGCGGCGCTCGACACCGAGGCGGCCTGGTCGCCCGACGGACGCTGGCTCGCCTGGTCCTCCGACCGCGCCGGGGACCGACTCGACCTCTGGCTCCGCGACCTGCGCACCGGCGAGGAACGCCAACTCACACACACCAAGAACTCGGCGATGGGCGCCGCCTGGTCACCCGACGGCACACGCATCGCGTTCCTCGAAGTCGATGGCTTCTGGCGACGCGCGAACGTGTCGGTCGTCGAGGTCGCGTCGGGGATCATCACGAAGGTCCACGACTCGAGCTTCGGTCCCGGAACGCCCACCTGGTCGGCCGACGGCAAGCGTATCGCCTTCGCCTCGCTCAAGACCTACTCGGCGCGCTTTCGCGAAGGCACCAACCAGATCCTCACCGTCGCTGCCATCGGTGGCGATGCGCGCTGGTCGGTGCCGGTGCCCGATCTTTCGATCGACTCGCGCGCCGGCGCCGGTCCCGCTTGGTCGCCCGACGGCACGCAGATGGCCGTGATCTATGAAGGAGTGCTCGCACTCGTGCCCGTGGGACCGAGTGGCACGCCACTCGGAACGCCGCGTCGCATCACGAACGAGATGGCGCACGCGCCGAGCTGGACGGCGGACTCGCGGCGCATCCTGTACCAGTCGAACGACAAGCTGCGTCTGATCGATACAGAGACCGGCGACACGCGCGACGTGCCACTCGCGCTCGACTACACACCGGCGATCCCCACCGGGCGTGTGGTGGTGCATGCCGGACACCTGGTCGACGGCGTGAGCAAAGTGCGCCGCGACGACATGGATCTGGTGATCGAGGCCAATCGCATCACGCGCGTCGTGCCACACGACGCCGCGCTGCACCGCACCGGCACGGTGGTCGACGCCACGGGGCGCACCGTGATGCCCGGGCTCATCGAGTTCCACACGCACCTGCAAGCGGACTTGGGCGCCGCCTCCGAGCGTGCGTATCTCGCGTTCGGCATCACGACGGTGCGCAGTCCGGGGAGCACGCCCTACGAGGCTGCGGAAGATCGCGAGGCGGTCGATGCCGGAACGCGCGCTGGTCCACGGCTCTTCACTACCGGGTATCTGCTCGAGTGGCAGCGCACCTACTATAAGATGGCGGTCGCTATCTCGAGCGTTGCGCATCTGGAACTCGAACTCGCGCGGGCGAAGGCGCTCAGGCACGACCTCATCAAGAGCTACGTGCGGATGCCCGACCTGCAACAGCGGCGCATCATCGAGTTCGCACACGCGGCGGGTGTGCCCGCCGCGTCGCACGAGGTGTATCCCTCAGCCCTCTCGGGGATCGACGGCGCCGAGCACACCACCGGCACCAGTCGGCGTGGCTACTCTCCCAAGGCGGCCACACTCGGCCGCGCCTATGGCGACGTGGCGGCGATCTTCGCGGCGAGCGGCATGTCGATCACGCCGACGCTCGCACTCAGCGGCGGCGGACTGCGCCGGATGATGGAACGCGACAGTGCGCTCGCGAACGACGCGCGCTTCGCGCTCTACCCGCCCTGGCTCCGGGAGAGCATGACGCCCGCGGGCACTGTGGCGCCGACCGCCGGTATGCCCCCGGCCGTGGTCGCGGCCTTCTCCACAGCGGCGGCGGCTGGTGGTGAGATGGTGATGAAGCTGCAGCGCGCGGGGACGCTCGTCGTGGCGGGGACGGACACGCCGAACGCTGGCACGCTGCATGGTGAGCTCTACACGTACGTGCTGGCGGGCATGACTCCGTACGAGGCGCTGCGGACGGCGACGGTGAATGCGGCGGCGCAGCTCGGGATCGATGCTGGTGCGATCGCGGCGGGGAATCTCGCGGACCTGGTGATCGTGGATGGGGATCCGCTCGCAGACATCACGGCTACGGCGCGGGTGCGTGGCGTGATGGCAAACGGGCGGTACTTCCGGGCGGAGGAGTTGCTCGCGCGTCCGCGGCGATGAATACCGCCGGTGGTCGACCATCGGCTCCGATCGCTCTTGCTCCGTCAACATTTCGCGTGATCAACGGCGGTGTCGCCACCGAGTTGTCGCGCCAGGGACTGGACCTCAGCGATGGGCTCTGGTCGGCGCGCGTCCTCGTCGAGGCGCCGG
Source organism: Gemmatimonadota bacterium (assembly GCA_031416115.1). Lineage (GTDB taxonomy): Bacteria > Gemmatimonadota > Gemmatimonadetes > Gemmatimonadales > Gemmatimonadaceae > Pseudogemmatithrix. Next base: position 30,176 of record JANOTB010000023.1, on the reverse strand, counting down.
GTGCCATCGAGCGGGTGTACACGGAGTACTTCCTGGCGGGAGCCGACATCGCCATCACGGCGAGCTACCAGGCGAGCTACCAGGCGAGCTACGAAGGCTTCGCCAAGCGCGGCCTGAGCGCCAAGCGGACGAATGTCCTTCTGCAGCGCTCCGTGCAACGCGCCCGATCTGCCCGTAGCCGCGTTCTGCGGGACCAGCCCGGCACGGTGCGTGAGCTACTCGTTGCCGCCGGGGCCGACCTCCTCGCGTGCGAAACGATCCCGTCGCGCATCGAGGCTGCAGCACTCGTCCGACTGCTCGGCGAGCGCCCCGACGCCAATGCGTGGGTCACCTTCTCCTGCCGCGACGGTCGCCACACGTCGTCGGGCGACTCGATCGCCGACTGCGCGCGTTGGATCGGCGGCTGTTGCCGCACGACGCCCGACGACATCCGGAGCGTGCGGGCGGACGTTGATGCCTACGGAGCGTGAGTGAAGGACAGTTGAGTCCCTTGTCACGCAACCGGCTCATCGCAATCCAATCCAGCGACGTCCGGGCGCGAACCTGATCATGCAGCGTCAGGTACAACAGGGCCAGGACGGCCTCGGCAATCTTCGCGGTATCGATTTCCATAGGTCGGGTCTGTCAGAGTGTGTGCCGTCGTCATCTTCTGCTGACTCCACTTGTGTTAGGCGGTGGGGAGCGACTTCGTCATCGGTTTCGCACGATCTTCGGACTGACGCTTCAGCATGGCCAAGAGATCATCCCCGTCGCCGAAGATGACGTTCGTGAACACCCACTCACCTTCGCGCTTCGCGACCTTCACAGACACGGAGGGTGCATCGAGGCGCCTGCCGTTGCATACGCTGAAGACCGGCACACGGTCTTCACGGAGCGCAGCCAGCAGCGGCGCATCAAGGCTCCTCGGCCGCTGCGCCAAGGCGTGGTAGATGCGCCAGTCGCGCGCATGCAGCGCATCGGCCAGCGGCGCGCGCGCCAGCGGCGCCTGCAGTCCCATGTGGAACAGCTTGGTCTGATTGGCGGCCAAGCAGACTTCGATGTCGCGCAGTGACTCGCGCCACGTGAGTTGGGCGAAGGCCACGATGCGAAAGACGTCGGCGTAGCCGAGCGTGCGCACCCCCGCATCGCCTTGGTGCCGTGCCGGACGATGATTTCAAATCGTGGACACCCTTACAATCGCGGAACTTGCCCTCACCATTGACTTTACGACCGCCCACTCGCAAATAGACCGGACACTACTGTCCCCGACTACTCAGAATCGGACTTCTTCGCGCCGCATAGAGCGGGTCCTTTGATGACTGCGCCAATCGAATCGTCTGCTCAAGCCGCGCCCACTCCTGTTGGGGTGCGCATTGCGAGCACGCTCGCAATCGTCGTCGGCGTGCTGACCCTCCTTGTCGCGCTGGCAGCCGGCTTGCCCCAGGCGACTGGCGAGGACTCGCAACTATTCACCTTGCTCATCGGTGCCGTCGCTGGGGCGGGAATCGCTCTCGGCGGTGCCATGCTATGGCGTCTACAACGCGCTGGAGTGCTCGTGATCGTGTTCGCTTGGGCCGTTCCGATAGTCGGCGCGCTGATCGTTGGGGAGCCGGCTCGCGGCAATCTGCTCATGACCGGTGCCCTGCTGCTTGCCGCAGCGAACTGGAAGCATCTTCGGTAGCGCGTGAGCAAGCGCATCGACATCACGATTTGCTAGCGTTGGTGATAGCTGAGCGTGTTCGCTTCCCAGGGAAACCCATGCGCGACGCGATGGCAGGACACAAGTGCCGAACGGGACCAGTGTTGTTGGCCCTCACTGTGTTCCTCACTGGGTGCCAGCATGCGGGAACCGGCGCACCTCTTACGAGAAACGCCAGCACGCCCGCGCGATCTCTCGTTGTGGAGCGACTCGACCCCGCATTGGATCAGGTCATTTCTTCGGCCGCCCAGCTAGAGATGTTGCAGGAGGAGCAGTTCGGACTCGCTGAAGGGCCGCTTTGGATCGACGACGACGGTGGGTATCTGCTGTTCAGCGATATTCCCTCGAACGCGATCTACAAATGGCGACAGGGCGACACGCTCTCGATCCACCTTGCCCGTAGCGGCTACACGGGACCCGACGGGCCGCAACCCTCTGGCTCCGTTAACGGGGGGATGTTCCTTCGCAGTAGAGGATCGAATGGCATCACACTGGACCGCGAGGGGCGCATGGTGTTCTGCGCGACCGGCGACCGAGCGATCGTGCGGATCGAGAATGACGGCACGCGCACGACCCTTGCCGAGCGATGAGCCTCGACGCTCCACAGGCACTCGGCGCCAACACGCTCGCGTCGCTCACCGTGAACACCGATTTCGCTGAGACCGAGGTCGACTCGCGTCGAACGAACCTCACGCGCTTCCCCGTCGTCTTTCCGGAGAAGCGCACCTTCTTCCTGCAGGGCGCCGACATCTTCGACTTCGGGCTCGGACTCGGCGACGACGTCCGTCCCTTCTTCAGTCGCAGGATCGGCCTGCTCGACGGCACCGAGGTCCCCGTACGCGGTGGCTTGAAGGTGACCGGTCGCGGAGCGTCTGCCCCTCCACCACGGGCATGACGAAGTAGAGGAATCCATCAGCCTCGCCGGAGTCGTGCAGCGGGAGGATGTGCGGATGCGTGAGTCGCGCGGCAAGGCGGATCTCGCGCACGAAGCGCTCACGACCGAGCGCGTCAGCCACGTCCGCGCGAAGCACCTTCACGGCGACATCGCGATCATGCTTGAGGTCGCGCGCGAGGTGCACCGTCGCCATGCCGCCGGCACCGAGGGGGCGCAGGATCGTGTATCGATCGGCGAGGGCGTCGCGGAGTCTTGCGGGGATCGTGGACATCGTTCGGGAAAGATGGCGGCTCGCTCTGTACCCTCGATAGGGCTTATCCGACGCTCCCGACCGCGCGTTCTATTGCAGCCGTCCGTCGCCACAGAACACGACTCCCGAGGATGAGAAGATGAATAGGTGCTCACTTGTCGCAGCGACCACGATCGCGCTCCTCTGCCTGGCGCTGCCCTTCCAGCTGGCCGCGCAGGGCGTGCAGCCCATGGCGCGTGCCGACTTCGATGCGCTCTTCAAGCAGGTCGACAACGCCGGCCGTTGGGGTGTCGACGACGAGCGCGGAACACTGAATCTCATCACCCCGGCAGTCCGGCGTGCAGCATCGGCTGAGGTGCGCACCGGCGCCACCGTCTCGCTCGCGCGGGAGATGGTACATGGCCAGCCGGAGGGCGGCTTTGGCCCGATCTCCGTCGAGGTGCTGCTCGTATCGGACAGTGCGCTCGGCCCGAGCGACGGAACGTCGCTCTGGGCAGGCGAACGCACGACGCTGTTCTACCACGGCTGGGGCTACACGCACATCGACGCGTTGTCGCACATGCCCGCATATCGCGGCCGCGGCTACAACAACGCGCCGGTGACGCACGCGCCGCCGGTCGGTCAGTCGCGCAACTCCATCGCCACCATGCGCGATGGCGTGATCGGCCGCGGCGTGCTCGTCGACCTGCCCGCGTTGCGGGGCGTGGACTACGTCGCGCCCGGCGGTGCCATCACCGCGCGGGACCTCGAAGCATGGGAGAAGCAGAGCGGCGTGCGGATCGGCGCCGGTGACATCGTGCTCGTCCGCAGCGGGCGCTGGTCCGCGCAGGCACTCGCCGCGAAGGTCGAGCGCTCGGCCGGCATCCATCCCACGACCGCGGCATGGCTGCATGCCCGTGGCGTCGCGGTGCTGGGGGATGAGTCGGGGACCGACACCACGCCGACCTCCGTCGCGGGCATCAACTCGCCGCTTCACGTGCTCGCACTGGTCGCGATGGGCATGCCGCTGATCGAGAATCTGGATCTTGAGGAACTCGCGAATCAGGCGGCAGACGCTCTGAGGCACTGGCCCTCAGAGCACCTGCGCGCGCCGCATCACGGCCTCGCACTTCTCCCTGATCTCCCGCGCGACCTCGTACGGATCCCCATCGCGGAAGCGCGGCAGGAACAGCTCGACCGACAGCGGACCGGCGTACGACTTCGCCGCGAGCTTCTGCAGCATGACGACGACCGGAGCGACACCGTCGCCGGGGATGATCCGGCTGTTGTTGTCGAGCAGTTCGCGCGGCACGTCGGGCACGTCCTGGAAATGCACATGCTGGATCTCGCCGGGGCGGATCTCATCCATGTCCTCGAGCTTGTTCAGTCCCGACCAGAAGTGATAGAAGTCGAACATCACCCCCATGTTCGGGTGCGCGGCCTGGCGGATCGTCTTGAGCGCAGTGAGCAGAGTGGACATGTACGGCGAGGAGCGCACGAACTCGATGCTGCACCGCATGTCGAACGCGCGGACGGTCTCTCCCACGTCGCGCATGTTGTCGACAACGGCGGAGTAATCGCCTTCCGACAGTTTCTGCGTGCCTGAGGTCGTGATGTACACCTTCTTCAATCCCAGTGCGGCGAAGAGCTCCAGCCGGCGCTTGAGGCGATCGATCGCGGCGGCATGATCGGGATGCGGTTCGAGAAGTCCGATGACGCCGACCGCGCCGTGGACGAGCGTCAGGCCGTTGTCCGACAGGACCTGCCGCGCTCCTTGCATCGTGTCCGTCGCGAGGAATTCCTCGAGCAGGCCCGCGTTGAGCTCGACGTTGCGTACGCCGGCCCTCGCCCATCCTTCGAGCGCGCGGCGATACCCTGCCCCGGCCGACGTGTTCGTGTGCAGGCAGAGCGACATGCCGGCAGGTGCAGCAGTGAACGGCAATTCGAGGTTGATACGATGCGCGAGCAACGCCAAGGGTGCGAGCAGCACCGATCGCCTGGAGGTCATGAGTTCAGACGCTACGGCACTGCTCTCCCCACGGCAAGTTGTCGAACAACCACGCACTACATCGCGACCTTCGTCCCCTGCTGCTTGATCTTCTCCATGTACTTCTTGAAGAAGTGCTTCTGGATGTCGTTCATGTCGATCTCGCGACCCTGGATGTACGACTGCTCGATGTTCGACGTCATGTCGAGCGGCGTACCCGTCGTGATCATGAGGATGTACCTGCGCGCGGCAACGCTCTCTGCCAGCCTCGCGGAGTCCAGACCGCCACGCGTGCGCGCGAGCGCAGAGCAGACGGAATCGGACGATCTGCTCAACGTCGTCCGCATCGAGCACGACCGCGTACAGGTTGTCACCCCGCACGACGAACGGTCGCCAGAGTGACGCGCGGTACGATGCGCTAGGCGTCGCTTGGTGGCGTCGGTTCGATTGACGCGTACATTATATATGCAGATGATAGCGCCTATCGCTATTTTCTGCATATATATTAACTCAGTGTGTTACGTGTAATATATGCCGTAAACAACATGCACTGCTATTAACCGCATATATTAAGACAGGGGACTCTCCAATGCTCGATGCTATTCAGGCGCGTGAGGCCTTCCACATCACACTGCTTCGGCGGCTCGTCAACAGAGTGCCAGACGGGCTACGACTGAAAGGAGGCGTGAACCTCCGGCTCTTCTTCGGAAGCGTGCGGTATTCAGAGGACATGGCTTTCGATGCCGATCCACGGCATAGCGCAAGAATGCAGGAATACTTGGCGCACATCGTCCGAGACCAGGGCTACAAGCGGGAACTGGAAAAACTCGGAATCGACGACGTGGAACCGAATGCAGTTCAGCCCGCTGCGGGCGCGGGGGTGAAGTACAAGGTCAATGTGATCTTGGGTGGCGTGAGGCTTCCGACAAAGATTGAGGTATCATTTCGCGATTCCACGCCAGCGGAATGGGCAGAGAGGACAGGAGCGCCGCGCGACATCATCGAAGTGTACGGCGGAGCGAACGTGGAAGACTTTGAAGTCACACGGTATCCGCACGCGGTTGCCGTGGTCCAGAAGGTGAACGCCTTGGCAACTCGAGCCGGTGTTCAAGCACGCGACATCTTCGATTTGGATTGGCTGCTGAACCAAGATCGGTTCCCGAACACGAAGGATGCCGCCAAGGGCTTGCTGCGCCGAGTTCACACACAGGAGAATCTTGACGAGGCACACCGCAGGTGCCTTGACGCACTCGATGAGCAGTATCGGGATCAGGTCGAGAGCTTTCTATCGGTTTCGGCGCGCAACCAGTTCGACGGGCAGTGGACGGACATGCGACTTCGCGTGCACGGAATCCTCGGTGACGTGCTCAAGATGCCAGCTCCCGATCCAGGCAACGCGGCCGTCAACGTCCCAGTCGACCAGAAACCACCAAAAATCCGGCGGAAGCAATGACGTTCCTTGGAGCGAGAATCCTTGAACGCACCAGTCGGATGGTGGCGTTTCGTACAGCAGAAGTGGCGCAGATGCTCGGCGTCTCTCAACCAAACGCCTCTCGCGCTCTCGCGACGCTACAGCGAGACGGTCTGATCACGCGCGTCAAGAAAGGCCTATGGGCCAACACAAGGCATCCGCAGTTTACGCCATACCGCCTAGTGCCACTTCTGACGGATGAGCACCCGTCGACGGTAGGCGGATACGTCTCGGTGATCTCCGCCATGGCACTTCACGGAATGATCTCGCAGATCCCAGCGGCAATTCATGTTGCGACGCGGAAGCAGCGCCGAAGTCTGAACTCACCGGTCGGTGAGTTTCGCTTCCACAGGATAGATGCTGCGATCTTCGACGGGTATGCGCCTGGAGACTCACACGGACACTTCCAAGTCGCGACTCCGGCAAAAGCGCTGTTCGACACCTTGTACCTTTCCGTGCGCCGCGGGCGGCGTTGGCGCCATCTACCCGAAGTTGAGTTGCCGCGTTCGGTCACGGATGTCGCCATGCAATATTGGATCTCCCGCCTCTCGACCGCACGGCTTCGCGTTGCAGTCAACGCGCGCTGGAAGGAGGTTCGAGCTCAAATCCGCCGGGACGCTGCTACCGCCAACTGATGCGCTCGCTGCTCCAGAGACGGCACGGCTGGGCCGCCTAGGTACGTCTCGGACACTCGGCGGTTCGGAATTCAGCCGGAGGGATCGATCAGGGTCATGAACACGAAGAATGTCCAGCGCTGCGTGGCCGAAGGTCTCGGCAGCACACGCTCCCAGCCTGGACCATCAGGAACAGCGCGCCGAGCGCACTGAGGAGTGTTCCCGGCCCGGTGAGCGACCACCAGGTGTCGATCGCCTCCTGACGCGACGGCACATGAAACTCCCGCCGCATGAGCATGTACCTGCGCCCGGCAACGCTCTCTGCCAGCCGCGCGGAGTCCGGACCGCCACTCGTGCGTGCGAGTGCGGAGCGTACGGAATCGAGTTCTACCCGCAGGCCGCCGATGTCGCGGACGTCGTGCCGCTGCAGCGTGCGCTGTTGCGAGTTTATCGCGATCGTCAGCGCGTGATGCGGAATCGAACGATCTGTTCAACGTCGTCTGCATCGAGCACGACCGCGTACAGGTTGTCACCCCGCACGACGAACGGTCGCCAGAGCGACGTGCGGTTCGACGTCGTACGCAGGGAACTCCTCCCAGCGAAAGCAGACTCGCCTAGAACTTCCAGCTATACCCCACCCGAACCACCTGCGTCTCCAGGTAGTCCGTGCTCACGAGTCTGAAATCCGTACCGCGGATCGTCCGCTCCGCCTGCATCGTGTTCAAGAGATCGGTCGCGTTCACCACGATCTCGCCCCTGCCCTGTTGCACGCTCTTCTTCATGCCCACATCGACACCGTAGCGGCTCCCAATGCGACCCTGCGGCAGGAGGTCGGGTGCGAAATACACCGTCGACAGCTGCGTCTGCCATTCGCGTGGCAGCCTCACGACCGCGTTCAGCTTGACGTTCCCCGAGGTCAGCTCTTGGCGCGCCGCCGAGTACGGGACCGGCACAGGATACTGATTCACCACCGTGAACGCGGCGATCGCGCGGCGATACACGTTCGCGTTGGCGTTGAGCGACAGCGCCGGAGAGACCGTCTGCTGCCACACCAACTCCGCGCCCGTGCTCCAACTGCGCCCGCCATTCTGGAAAACGTTGTAGAGAAGCACACTGCCCGGCACCTGCGTCGCGATGCGCGTGATCGTGCCGTCCACGATCCGGTGATACGCGGCGGCATAGAGACTCCCCTTCGCCCAGCTCGTCTTGTAGCCCAACTCGGCGGAGGTCGAGTACTGTGGCCGCAGGCCTGGATTGCCGACCTTGATCAGCTCCGGCTCGTCATACTTGGGGAAGATGCGGATATCGACTTCGTTCGGCCGATCGACACGCCGGTTCAGGAGCAGGGAGAGTTTGTTGGACTCGTCGAACTTGTAGGCCGCCCGCACATTGGGGAACGGCCGAAAATAGCGGTACCCATCACTCCGGTACGTGTTGTGGTCCGGGTTGACGTCGTAGGCCAACTGTACGCTCTCCACGCGGACACCGCCTTCGAGTTCTATGCGCTGGCTCTCGAACACATAGTTGCCGTAGAAGGCCGGGATCGTTTCGCGGTACTTCGCCCAGCCGCCAGCGCCGGTATCGATCAGGGAGTTCAGGCCAGGGAAGAACCGCATGTTCACGGGGATCGAGCGGTAGCGTCCCTTGAAGCCGGCCTCCACGCGTCCCTGCCGAAGCGGCTTGGTGTAGTCCATGTTGAGATCCACGACGTGTTCGTCGGAGAGCAGCTTGAAGGCATCGGTCCCGACTGACGCAGGCAGCGTGTTCGTGAAGAAGTACTTCTCGTCCTCGCGGTGAAACGAGTAGTTCCCCGTGAAGAGGAGCGTGTGCCCAGGTTGCGCGAACCGGTGCGTGAAGACCGCGGTGCCGAATGCGGTGTACTTCACCTCGTCCTCCAGAAACTGCCAGAGCCGGTAGCGGTTCTGCAGGGAGCCGCTGAAGTACGGATTGTCACCGTCGTCGAGGATCTTCTCGCGGTTGAGCAGCCACGAGACGCTCAGCGCATCGTCGTCACTGAAGGCGTGATCGACGCCAGCATTCAACGTGGCGTAATCGGTGCGCCGGTTGCGCTTGATCTGTTGGAAGATGACCGTGCCGTCGTCGAACGTGCGCGTGGAGAACTCGTTCCTGTTCAACGTCGGCGAATGGAGCCAGTCTCCCTGCACGAAGGTGTTGGTGGCGCCGCGACGGTAGTTGACGGCGAGCGACGGATTGAACTTTGGCGTGCCCTGGAACTGCGGGCGGATGCCGGGCAGGTTCTCTCGCTTGACCCACAACGCGCCCGCACCGCCCATGATCCCGACCCGGCCGTTGAACCCCTGCTGCTCCTGCTTCTTGAACACCAAGTTGATGATGCCGGCGCTGGCATTGGCGTCGAAGCGCGCCGAGGGGTTGTTGATGATCTCGATGCGTTCGAGCGCGGACGCGGGGAGGTTGTCCAGACCGTTCTGCGAGCCAAAGCCGGTCAGCGCGGTCTGCTTCCCCTCGATCAGCACCGCGACCTTGTCGCTGCCGCGCAGTTGCAGCTTGCCGTCCTGTCCGACGGTCACGCCCGGGAGAGTGGACATCGCCTGCAACACCGAGCCACCTGACTGGCTGATGTTGTCGGACACGGTGAATGTCTTCTTGTCCATCGTCGCGGAGACCGCGTCCGCCGCCGCCGTGACGACGACTTCCCCGAGCGTCCGCGTCTCTTTGTTCATCAACAGCGCGCCGAGGTCGAGGAAGGCACTCAGTTCGCCGATCAACACGCGTTGGCGGATCGGGTGATAGCCGATGGAGCGGACCTGGAGCACGTAGACGCCCTTCGTGAGTCCGGAAAAGGTGAACGCGCCGGTCTCGTTGGTCAGTCGTCCTCCCACGAACGCGCTGTCTGCGCCCGTGAGCAGTTGGACGGTCAGGAACTGGAGTGCGGTCTTGGTCTGCGCGTCCTGGATCCTGCCGAACAGCGTGACGCTGTTGGCCCGTGTCTGTGCGTGCACGATGGGTGCGAGGCAGAGCGCGAGCACGAGCGGCACGAGTGAGCGATACGTCACGAGAGATGAACTTGGGTAGGCGACGACGCCGGGCTCGGTGTCGTACGTCGAACTCGATCTCAGCTCGCTGGACACTAGCCGAGGAACGCCTTCTCGGGATTCTCGGTTCGGATCGCCTGCAGCGCATCAGGACCGAGCCGCTCGGCGAACGCGTCCGGAGTCAGGCCAGCGCCGCGGAACCCCGCACAGAACAGGCGGTCGACTCGCCCGAGTTCCAACAGGTGACCCTTCGGGCTTCCGAATCGCGGGTCAGCTCGAAGTTCGTCCGTATGTTCGCCAAGCGTGAAGGAGAACGACGCCGCTTCGGTCAGAATCCGGTCCGGGTATCTCAACTCCCACAACTCGTGCAGAAGCGATGCCGTTTCACGGTGCTCGATACTCCGAAGCTCCGAGTTCCGTGCCTCCGCCGCGACGAACAAGTCAGGCAACCGATGACCGAACTTCTTCATGTCCGACAGCGTCGTGTGTCGGGCAAGCGTCGCCTTGAGGACGAACTCGACGGCATGATGAAGAATATGTGCGGCGACCAGCGGTCCCGCGCCTGCACGGAACGCGAGTCGTCCCGACGCGTAGTAGCCGAGCGCCAAGGCCGCAAACTCGTGCCTGACCCTATCGGGCAGTGGTGGCATGCCGTTCCTCGAAGACGTTCATTGGCCATCGTTATACAGTGCCGTGCAAATCTATGGCCGCTCCGGGAACGGCGCGACGACTTGTCTGCACATCGCTAGGGCGCCGGCGCGCCGAGCCTGATGTAGGTTGCGCGCAGGGCATCCCGCGCTTGCATCGTCTGCGCTCCGAAGCCCAGATCGAACCACTCCCACTCGTAGTTCGCGGTGCACGCGATCCCAGGCGAACAGCTCCACCGAAAGCCGATGCGCGTCTTCTCCACTCGGAAGCTGAACTCGTCCGTCCGGAGCTCGACGATGATCGGGCCAGTCGGGGAAGGAGACCGCAGGAGCACGCTACGCCGACTACCGAATCCGTTCACTCGCAGGAACAACGTGTCCGCCACCAGGTGCGGGACTCCGCCGTCGTTGAAGTCGACAATCGGCCCGATGTTCTTCATGGCGAACGTGCCGGCGACATTCTCCGGCCCCAAGGGAGCTGAACACCCAGTGACCGTTGTGGCCATAGCGAGCACAATCCCGAACGTCATCTGGTGTGCAGTGCGACTCAACAGTGAAGCCTCCGGTTAGCTGCCCGCAGCCTACCCTACTGTCGTAGGGCGGCGTCACAAGACGCTGCGTGGCCACCGTCCGCACACTGCAAAGAATCTGTTGAGAGGGGCGATTCCTATGAATGCCAGATTGTCCGTGCGGATTTGGCAGAACGGCATCCATATATGGCGCCTCCCGCGACGCCGCCCCAACATTGGCGCACGCACTTCCGTAGACGATCAGACCGAACACTCCCCCACCGGAGCCCACACCGATGCAGTTCCGCCGGCCTTCCCGCACTCCGCTCCGCGCACGCGTGCTCCTCCGCGCCCTCGTCCTCACGCCGCTCCTCTCCACACTCGCGCTGGCCCAGGCCGCCTACCGCCAGCCGCCTGCCGTGATCCAACGCATCCTCGACGCGCCCGCCACACCAACAGCACTGATGAGCCCCGACCGCACCACGATCCTCCTCCTCGAACGCCCAGGCCTCCCCCCGATCAGCGAGATCGCCGCCCCGGAATACCGCGTCGCCGGCATCCGCCTCGACCCGCGCACCAGCGGCCCGTCGCGAGAGAACCCGGCACGCGGGATCTCCGTAATGCCGATCTCCGGCGGCACGCCATTCGCGCTCGCGATGACACTGCCTACCGGTGCTGGCGTCGGCGCGCCGATCTGGTCGCCCAGCGGCAAGCGCTTCGCGTTCGTGGTCAGCACCGACGACGCCCTCACGCTCTGGGTCGGCGATCTCGCCGCCAAGTCCGCACGCCAAGTCTCCACCCGCCGCCTCAACGCCGTACTCGGCGCCCCCTGCGACTGGAGCGGCGACGACGCACTCGTCTGCACACTGGTCCCGGCAGATCGCGGCGGAGAACCAATTGCACCGCAGACTCCATTGGGCCCGATCGTCCAGGAAGCACTCACCGGCAGCGCCGACCGCGCGGCCACATATCAAGACCTGCTCAAGAGCCCGCACGACGAAGCGATCTTCGCGCACTACGCCACCAGTCAGCTCGCGCGCCTCTCGCTCAGCGGCACCGTGACCACCATCGGCACGAGCGCCATCATCAGCGGTGCGACACTGAGCCCCGACGGACAGTGGATGCTCGTCACGACGCTCGCGCGGCCCTTCTCCTACTCGGTGCCGCTCAACTTCTTCCCGACCAAGATCGAGGTCTGGACGCCGGAGGGCCGAGTGGTGCGCACGCTCGCGTCGCGGCCATTGATCGAGCGCGTCTCGTGGGGCAGCGACGGCGCACAGGCCGGCCCGCGCAACCCGCAATGGCGCGCCGATCAGCCGGCGACGCTCACCTGGATCGAAGCACTCGACAACGGCGACCCGACCAAGCAGGTGCCCAAGCGCGATCGCATCCTCGCACTCGCGTCGCCGTTCGCTGGCGAGCCCACCACGCTCGTCGAGACGGAATGGCGCGCCCGCGGCATCACCTGGGGGCGCGCCGACCTCGCGATCGCGACCGAAGCAAATGGTCGTCAGCGCAAGACGCGCAGTTGGGTGATCGACCCGAGCGGGAAGAACGCGCCGCGCCTGCTGTGGGAACGGTCGAGCGAGGACCGCTACGGCGACCGCGGCGCATTCGTCACGCTGCGCGACGCACGAGGCCAAGCGGTGCTGCATCTATTGAATGACGGCAAGACGACCTTTCTGCGCGGCAACGGCGCGAGCGCCGAGGGTGATCGTCCCTTCCTCGACCGATTCGATCTCACGACCGGCCAGTCGACGCGCGCGTTCCAATCGGCAGCGCCCTACTACGAGACCGTCGTCGACCTGCTCGACGACCGTGGCGAGCGATTGCTCACGCGACGTGAATCCGTGGACGAACCGCCCAATCTCTGGCAGCGCGACCTCGTGCAGCGTATCGCACCGCGGCAACTCACACAGTTCAAGGATCCGGCACCCGAGTTCTCCGGCGTGCGCACCGAACGCGTGAGCTACAAGCGCCGCGATGGTGTGACACTGCACGCGACCGTGCATCTGCCCCCCGGCTACGACAGGGCGCGCGACGGTGCGCTCCCCTTTCTGCTCTGGGCCTACCCGCTCGAGTTCGGCTCCGCAGACGCGGCCTCGCAGGTCACCGGATCGCCCTACCGCTTCACTCGGCCCGGTGGGTCGTCGCATCTCTTCGCGCTGCTGCAAGGCTACGGCGTGATGGACGACCCGACCATGCCGATCATCGGCGCCGACGGAAAGGAGCCGAACGACACGTATGTGGAGCAGCTCGTCGCCAGCGCTGAAGCAGCGATCGATCAGATCGTCACCATGGGCGTCGCCGATCGCGACCGGATCGGCGTGGGTGGTCATTCGTACGGCGCCTTCATGACGGCCAACCTCCTCGCGCACACGAAGCTCTTCCGCGCCGGCATCGCGCGCTCTGGCGCCTACAACCGTACGCTTACTCCGTTCGGTTTCCAGGGCGAGGAGCGGAGCTACTGGCAGGCGCAGGATCTCTACGAAGCGATGTCGCCGTTCACCTATGCCGACCGGATCAAGACGCCGATCCTGCTCGTGCATGGCATGGCCGACAATAATACGGGCACCTTCCCCGTGCAGTCGGAGCGCATGTATGCGGCGCTCAAGGGGAATGGCGCCACCGTGCGGTACGTGCAGCTACCGGCGGAGTCGCACGGGTACGCGGCGCGAGAGAGTGTGGGGCACACGCTGGCGGAGATGATGAGCTGGCTCGATCAGTTCGTGAAGCCGCCGAAGCCGCGCATGTGAGTTGTTTCTGTTCGGTGGACTGCGAACTGCTTTTCACCACAGGGGCACAGGGGGCACAGGGAACAACTCTTGAGAGCTTCCCTGTGCCCCCTGTGCCCCTGTGGCGAATGCCGTTGCTTTCCCGCGACGAACGACGCTCACGTGGCTCGAAGCACCAGTCAACTGCGACCCGATCAAGCAGGCGACCGCTACGGCGTCCGCAACTCCCTCTGGTCGCGCGCAGCCTGTACGATCGCTTTGGCCCAGTCCGGGATCGATCCTCGTGGGGACTGATACGTGATGACCCCGGCCTCCATCTCCAGCAGGCGCTTAGGAAGTGGAACGGACGTCTCGTCCGCAGCGACTTCAATACTGTTGTCGTACAGCCGCAGCGACGCGAGGACGCGCAGGAGGTCGATCAGGTTGGCGCGGCTCGACGTGAAGCGCGCGCGGATCTTCGCCTCGGGAACGTCGTGTCCGCCGGTCCGGACGCGGGCCGCCACGCGGGCGATATGTCGATCGGGCGAATCGAGCCCAACGAACAGGACGCGTACGTCATGGCTGGCGGCCGCACGTCGGAGGAGCTCCGGGATCGTCGTGCCGCCAAGGGTGGACTCGAACGCGTAGTTCACCTGGGTACCGATCGCGCGCTCCAGTAGGCCTCGACCATGCTGCCACGCCTGACCGTTCGCCTCCTCGATCGAGAGGCCGGGCTGGGCGATCTGGAGCTGGCGGGCGTACAGGTCAGGATCGTAGAACCGACCGCCCGCGTTCCGTATGCGCGCACCAGCCACACTGCTCTTTCCAGCGCCGTTCACACCCGCGAGAACAAGGATCTCCGGTCGGGCAGCGGCCATGGGTCAGCGTCCCACGCGGGCGCGACCCTTCTTGAGTGACGTCACCGGCGGCCGGTCGAGTGGGGCCATGAAGCCCCGCTTGGTGCCGCGCCAGACGTCGGGCGCGTTCATGGCCGCGAGCTCCGCGTCGAACCGGGCGGTGAGCGCGTCGAGCCGCTGCGTGTTGAGGCTGACCAGTGACTCGAACTCCTCCAGCGGGATCATCACCACCGCCGGCCGGTCATGGCGCATCACGACGAGCGTCGAGCCGCGTTCCACCCGGTGCACCAGACCCGCAAAGTCATTCTTCGCCGCGGTACTGGACACCTTCGCCAAGCTCATCCACGCGCGCGCCGGTGCGGACTGCGTTCGCACCCCGGCGACCTCGGCCTCGGGCCGCGCGGGGGTCGAGACCTTCAACGCGCGGCCGGTGACACTCTTGCGGCGCTTGCTCGCCATGCGACTCTCCCATGGGATTGAATGCATATATTAGCTAAAATGGCTCTTTTTAGATAGTTCCGGGGACGCATGTGCGGGTCGACCAAGTCGGGACGCCGCGGGTGTGAGTGGCTGCTTCGGTCGTCGGACCTCCAACGGCTTTGCACCACAGGGGCACAGGGGGCACAGGGAAGAACTTCAAAGCAGTTCCCTGTGTCCCCTGTGCCCCTGTGGTGAATGCCGTTGCCGTTACCGTTACCGTCCCACAAACCCAATCCCCGCACGTCACGTCAGGGAATTCTCCATTGTGCCCCGCCAATCCCAGGTGAGTATTCATCCTGCATTCGCGAGACGGACGTAAATCGCGAATGGATCCTTCTCGCGGGACGCCGTCGGAAGGAATGCACAGCGGCAGTTCGATCCACTGTGCCGTACGCGGGGTCGCTGGCCGGGTACGTAGTCGCTCGCAAGAACGACACCTGCAGTGGTCCGTCCACTGCACGGAAGGAGCAGGGGCCCAGCCGCTTCGGCGGCGACGAACTGGGTACCCTTCCGCCACCAGCGGGGTTCGAGAGCCCCCGCGACCACCTGAAAAGGGTCGTGGGGGTATCTCACATAACGGCAGAGGGGAGATGGGAGAGGGGAGAAGTGAGATGCCCGAACGACCCGCTCACTTCTCCCCTCTGCCGTTCCCCTATCTCCGTTGGAGTGCCCGCCCTGGGCGCGCGGCGGTCATCTCTCCGTGTGATACCACGACCACCCCGTTCACGATCACGAACGGGATCCCGGTCGCGTACTGGTGCGGCTGCACGAATGTCGCGGGGCTGCCCACCGTCGCCGCGTCGAAGATCGTGATGTCGGCAAAACAGCCCACGGTCACGCAACCGCGCTGACCCTGTAGTCCCAGCCGCGCGGCCGGCATGCCGGTCATCTTCCGCACCGCCTGCTCGAGCGTGAGCACCTTCTGCACACGCACGTACTCGCCGAGCACGCGCGGGAACGTGCCGTATGACCGCGGGTGCGGAACGCCCTGACCGGGACGCGTCAAACTGCCGTCGCTCGCGATCATCGTCTGCGGGTGCGCCATGATGCGGCGCACGTCGCCCTCATCCATGATGAAGTAGACCATGCTCGCACTGCCGTTGAGCTCGCCCTCCAGCACGAGCTTCGCCGCCGCGAGCATCGTATGCCCCACGCCACGCCGCTCGGCCCAGTCATACAGCGTCTTGCCTTCGAGTGTGCGGTCCCACGCCACCGAACCGAACTGCACGCGCTTTGTGTCTCCTCCACCACGGTCGGTCTCGAGCAGGTGGACGATCCCCTTCTCGATGCTGTCGCGCAACACCGGGTCCGCGAGTCGCTCACGCAGCGCACGCGTGCCACCCGAGAGCGCCCAGGGCGGAATGAGCACGCCGAGTCCGGTCTGGCTCGCCACATACGGATACTGATCGATCATCACGTCGAGTCCAGCGGCACGTGCGGCGTCGACCATGCGCAACGTCTCGACGCTCTTCCCCCACATCGGCTGTCCCACGGCTTTGTGATGCGTGAGCACCACCGGGATGCGACCATCGCGAGCAATGGTGATCGCTTCGGCGACGCCTTCGATCAGCCCCAGCCCTTCCTCGCGCAGGTGCGACGTGTAGATGCCGCCCGAGTCGGCGGCGGCGCGTGCGAGCGCGACGACCTCGTCGGTCTTGGAGTAGTAGCCGGGCACGTAGCGCAGCCCGGTACTCATGCCGAAGGCTCCTTCGCCCATGCCCTGCCTCACGAGCGCGATCATACGCTGCAGTTCATCGGGTGTAGGTGCGCGGTTCTCGGTGCCCATCACGCGCTGGCGAATGACGTTGTGGCCCACGAGATACGCGACGTTCATGCCGAGCCCCGACCGCTGCGCGCTGTCGAGGTACGGCTTGAGCGGGAACGGGCCGCCGCCGTCGGGACCACCCAACGCGAGCGTGACTCCCTGCGTGACCGCACTCTTGGCGTCGGGCATCCGGAGCAGCGGATCGAGATGCGCATGCATGTCAATGAAGCCCGGCGCGACGATCAGGCCGCGTGCGTCGATCACGCGTGCGGCGCGCGAGGCGTCGAGTGGTGTGCGCGACACTGCGACGATCTTGTCGCCACGCAGGGCGATGTCGGCAGCGAAGCGTGCGGCCCCGGTGCCATCGACGACGGTACCGCCGCGAATGAGCGTGGACCATTCAGGTGACTGCGCGCCAAGACCGGCCGGTGCCCCCGACACGAGGGCGCCGAGCGCCTTCGCGAGGAACTCGTCGATCGCGTTGTTCTCGATCCAGCGCACCACGATCACGAGGTCCTGTTCCGGCGCGACGAACACGAGATTGGTCCCATTCCCCACATGACCGAACGCACTCGCCGGCGCGCTCGGCATCCACTTCCTGTCGGTGTTGAGGAACCAGTTCATGTAGCCGTAGGTCGGCTGCGGCACAGTTGGCGTGAGCGAGAGCTTGACCCACTCCTCCGAGAGGACGCGCTTGTCGCCCCAGAGTCCGCGCCGCTCGGTGAGCAGACCGAAGCGCGCCATGTCCCAGGCGTTGATGAACAGCCCGCCTCCCCAATGCCCGCCACCGCTCACCACCTGCACCGCGCGACCATCGAGCGTGATCCACGAGTTGTCGTAGCCGTACCAGCGCCAACTGCGCGAGGCACCGATCGGGCCCATCACATGTTCCTGCAGCACCTCGGGCAACGGACGCCGCCAAAGATTCGTCGCCGCGAGCGCGAGCGCGTTCACACGCACGTCGTTGTACTCGTACGCCGTGCCCGGCGCCTTGCGCGCGCGCGTCGTCCAGGTCGTCGCGTCCTGCGCGGGGCGGTCGGCCCACTCGGGCTTGCCCCAGAGCGTGCCTTCCCAGTCACTCGTCTGCCGCAGCAGGTCGTCCCACGTGATGGTGCGATTGTGCGGCGTGCCCCACGGATCGATGAACATCGGGTGTCCGTACGTCGCGCCCGGCTCGCTCGGCGCACTCGTGCGCAGCCCGTACGTGGGCGCCTGCGACTTCCAGACGGTGTCGCGCACACTCGCGATCATCCCGCGATCGAACGCCACTCCGACCGTCGCCGAGAGCAGACTCTTGGTGACCGAGTGCGTCATGTCCACGCGGTCGGGCTCGCCCCAGCTCGCGATCACGTAGCCGCCGCGCAGGATCACACCACTCGGCTCACCGCGTGGCTTGAAGGGTCCGATGCCCTGACCAAAGGGCTCGCGTCCAAAGGAACGGTAGTGATTCTCCTCCATGTCGCGCGAGCCGCGCGCGTCGCTCTTCACCGCAAAGGCGATCGCGTCGGCGAGCTTGGCGCTGTCCATGCCCGCCGTGGCAGGTGAGCGACGCTCCCACGTCGCGCCCGGAACATACGGGAGTGGCGCGGGACGCGTGCGCGTCCCCTGTGCGGAGGCGGGCAAGGCGATGGCGAGAAGGAGCAGCGCTTTGATGGTGGTCATGAACGGTGAGGTGAGATGGGAGAAAAGTTGAATGCCGAGCTGGCAGCTGCGAGACGCACGCCCTCACATCTCACATCTCCCATCTCACTTCTGCTGTTGAAGTCGAGCACGCTTTCGCCGAGTCAACCAAGGCAACACCCACAAATAGAGCCCGGTCACCCAGAGCGCAAACAGCACGAACCCCGCCGGCAGGAAGATCCACTGCTTCGCCACATCGCCGAAGAACGAGCCGTCATGCAACGACTCGATCAGGTCCGACCGGCGGTACGCCACCTGCAGCACCGCCCCGTCGGCGAGCGCGAGCTGCGTCTCCCAGCGCGACGTGGTGATCACCTTCATGATCCCCTTCCCCGGCCGCACGTCCACGCGGTCGATGTCCTCCCAGCTCTGCACACCGGCCTGGGGCATCGCCTTGGCCGCGGCCAGGATCACGTCCCACTCCACTGCCGGCGTGGGCACTGCGGTGCGCTGCTCGTGCGGCTGCACCCACGGGACCTGCTTCTTCACCTGGAGCAATAGCCCCGTCGTGACGACGCAGAGGAGCGGGAGGCCGATCGAGATCGCACCCCAGCGGTGGAGACGGCGAGAAAGGAAGGAAAGGCTCATGGCACGGCTACGGGAAAGGCGCACAGGTCGTTGCGGCGGGGCAGCAACGCGCCAGCAGTTGCGGCGAGGCAGCAACGCGCCAGCCGTTGCGCCCGCGTCCGAAAGTTGCTCCATTCCACTCAACCATGGAACGCCTTGGCGCGTATCCGGGTCGCACCCCACCAACGGAGCCGTTCAGTGTCCCCAATCGTCCGCCGCGCGCGTGCCGCCCTGTTCGCGGTCGCCGCATCCCTCGTCGCCCTCCCTGCGCTCCAGGCGCAGCTGCCCGATTCCGCGCGCCTCGAGCAACTCAAGGCCGAGGCCCTCACTAAGGTCGAAGGGCGCGCCAAGCTGGTGCAGGAGATCGTCGATCAGCTCTTCTCGTTCTCCGAGCTCGGCATGCAGGAGTTCGAGACGCAGAAGTACATCAGCGCACTGCTCGAGAAAGAAGGGTTCAAGGTGGAGCGCGGCTATGCCGGCATGCCCTCGGCTTGGGTCGCGCGCTGGGTGAGCCCAGCCGGCGCAAGGCCGGTCGTCACGCTCGGTTCAGACGTGGACGGCATTCCGCAGGCGAACAACAAGCCGGCGTTCGCGTTCCATGAAGCGCAGGTGGAGGGCGCGCCAGGACATGGCGAGGGCCACAACGCTGGCCAGGCCGTGAACATCGTTGCGGCGATCGTGGCCAAGGAGATCATGACGCGTGAGCGGATCCCCGGCACGCTCGTCCTCTGGCCGGGCATCGCCGAGGAGCAGATGGCGGGCAAGGCGTTCCTCGTGCGCGCCGGGCTCTTCAAGGACGCCGATGTCGCGCTCTTCACGCACGTGAGCAACGACCTCGGCGTGCAGTGGGGCCAGAGCGGCTCCACCGCGCTCATCTCCGCGATCTTCAAGTTCCAGGGCACCAGCGCGCACGCCGCCGGAGCGCCGTGGCGCGGCCGGTCGGCGCTCGACGCCGTGATGCTCATGGGCCAGGGTTGGGAGTACCAGCGTGAGCACCTCGAGATCGGCCAGCGTTCGCACTACGTGGTCCGCGACGGCGGCGACCAGCCGAACGTTGTGCCGAGCACGGCGAGCATCTGGTTCTACTTCCGCGAGCGCGACTATCCGCGCACCATGGCGCTGTTCGAGCAGGGCAAGCGGATCGCGCGCGGCGCGGCGATGATGGCGAATGTCGAGCTCGACACTGTGTTGATGGTCGGCTCGGGCTGGAGCGCGCACTTCAATAGGACGATCGCCGAGGTCACGTTCGCGAACATCCAGCGCGTGGGCATGCCGCAGTGGGACGACAACGACCAGGCGATGGCGAAGGCTGTGCAGAAGGACTTGGGTTTGCGCGAGAGCGGCCTGCAGTCGGTCGGTGTGTTCAACATCGGCCTGCCGGTCCCCGACAACCAGCGCACCGGCGGTGGCTCGGACGACATCGGCGACGTGTCGTGGAACGTGCCGACGGTCACGCTGCGATTCCCGTCGAACATCCCCGGCCCGCCGGGGCACAACTGGTCCAACTCGATCGTCATGGCGACGCCGATCGCCCACAAGGGTGCGACGGCCGGTGCCAAGGTGCAGGCGCTCACGATCCTCGACATCGTCTCGCGGCCGCAGGTCGTGGTGGACGCGTGGAAGTACTTCCGCGAGGTGCAGACCAAGGAGGTGCAGTACACGCCCTTCATCGCACCGACCGACCAGCCGCCGATCTGGCTGAACCAGGAGATCATGGCGCGCTTCAAGCCGCAGCTCCAGCAGTTCTACTACGACCCGAAGAAGTACAAGAGCTACCTGGAGCAGCTCGGGATCGCGTACCCCACGACGCGCGACATGGTGAAGCCGCGCATGGAGAACTGATCTGACGCCGTATCGGTTGGTCGCTGCCGACGGCAGCACGGTCGTGAGCGGGACCCCCGGCAAGTTCGGGGGTCACCGCAGGCGGCGGGTGTACGGGCTGCTCACCTGCAAGGCGGCCCGCAGGGCGCTCGGCACGGGGAGCAGCTATGCGCAGCAACGTGTGTTCTTCGCCGACGAAGCAACAGCGCGCGCGGCAGGCTACCACCCGTGCGGCACCTGCATGCCCGACGAGCACAAGGCGTGGAAGGCAAGCGAGAAGAAGTGACCGGCCGCGCGGCGCGCCAACAGCACGTGTGAGCGACATCGACCTAGCGGGAGCCCCCAGAGACCACAGCAATGCGCATACCTGACGCTGTACGCCGATGGATCGACCCATTGACTGAGCGAGTTCCCGTTCCGGTGGTCGGGGGAGTCAATCGGGGCCGATGGTGGAATCTCGCAAGCGCGGGGAGCGGTTACGCTACCGGGCGTCGCGCTCACGACCAGATGGCCGCCTTTCAGCAACTGATCGCCCCGGGAAGCATCGTCTGGGACGTCGGTGCGCACCACGGGTGCGTGACGTTACTCGCCGCCGCTCAAGTAGGACCGAGCGGATGGGTGTATGCGTTCGAGCCCGGGCGGCAGAGTGTTCGCATTCTGCGACGACATCTTCGCTGGAACCGCGTCCGCAACGTATCCGTCCAGGAGGTTGCGCTCTCATCGTACACGGGCCTCGCGCGCTTCGGTGGCGGGGTCACGTCGAAGATGAACGCGCTCGGAAGCGGCGAAGATGAGGTCGCCGTCGCTACGGGAGAGTCACTGATTCACTCGGGCGCCGTGCGTGCCCCCACCTTCGTCAAGATCGACGTCGAAGGAGCCGAGGGCGCAGTGCTCGAGGGAGTGCTGCCGATCTTGCCGTCCCGAGCAGTCATGGTAGTGGCTCTCCACTCAGCCGCAGCCGATCAGCACTGTACCCGGCTGCTGCTCGAGAAGGGATTCGAGCTCCTGCCCTCCCGCGAGTTGGAACAAGCGCGGCGTTCCGGTTGGTCGGGCGACCCGGACCTGCTGTGCGTTGGACCCGATCACCACGATGATGGCCGAATCGCACAACTGTGTCAGATCGGACGATTCAGGAAGGGAGAGTCGCCGATGGAACCTCGATCGTTCGCCTCTGGCGTCCCTGGGGCTCAGTGAATTGCGTCAAGTTGGAGTGGTCCGTCGGGAGGGTGCGGTGAGGGTCCTGGTGTGAGAAACGCCGTTATCATCCTTGTCGCCGGACTACTCTGGGCGATCACGTACGGACTCGTGTGGGCCGTGGCATGGTTCGCGTTCATGCGAGCGGAGTGGTATGGCGCGCTCGCGGTCAGCGATCGCGTGATGCCCTGGACCGAGATCTGGAGCATTTGGGCGGTGCTCAATGTTCCTCTCGGCATGGCGACGGCTGCGTACTTTTATCAGCGCGAAAGGGACACCGTGAAGGCGAACGCCCTCATGGCCGTCGTTCTGGTGCTCTGGGTCCCGATGACGGTGGGCATGACTGGCTGGGCGTGGTACGAGTCGCTCTCGCTCACCCTTATCGCCGTCGACTCAGCGGTGAATCTCGCAGGGCTTGCCCTCGCGTCGCACCTCGTGCGCTCCGTCGTGCGCTCCGTCGTGCGGGGACCACGGTTGCCACTCTCACGATAGGGACAGCACGCGGCGGCCCAGCTGCCGCCATTTTTGGAAACGGCCGCTGCACAACCTTGTACGTTCGGCGCACCAAGAATCCCTCCTCGTGCTATCTTCCCGCGCGTGATTGACTGGTCCTCCTGCCCTGCGGTCGAGCAAGACCCTGAGCGGTACAGCGGAGCTTGGGTGATCCGCAACACCCGAGTGCCCGTTGCCGCACTCTTCGAGAATCTCGAGGACGATGCTCCTGTGCACGAGTTCGTCGCCGAATCGAGCGACACCTCGGTGCGGGCGGCATGGCCACGGTGTACTTCGTCGCTGAGCCATCCGACGGCGGGCGCACTAGCCGCCGCGCGATGGCGTATATTGCATCATGACCGCTGCCGAGCAACTCTGGCTCGCCGCGTGGCGCCGCGCGGGGCCGGCCCTGGAGCAGATCCGCCGCGAAGAACTCCGGCGGCTCGATCATCGCACGGTGATCGCTGCGTTCGATGATGCATTCGAAGTGGCGCTTCGCACGGTCGTAGTGCCGGCCACGTCCGGACTCGTCACGCAACAGCACCGCTTCGCCCGGCTCCGCCAGGCGCAGTGAGGCGGCTCATCGCGCAGGCGGCGGCACTCGATCGCTTCATCACCGAACGCGGATGGTCCGGCTGCATCATCGGCGGCGTGGCGAACCTGCGCTGGGGCGAGCCACGCCTGACGCGCGATGTCGATGCCACGATCATCACCGGGTTTGGCGGGGAGGCGCCGTACATCGCTACGCTCCTGGAGGCGTTCCGTCCGCGGATACCGGATGCGGCTCGTTTCGCGATCGAGAACCGGGTGGTCCTGCTGGAGTCCGAGGAGGGCATCCCGCTGGACATCGCGCTGGGCGGGTTGCCGTTCGAGGAGGAGATGGTCGCGCGCGCGACCAGCGCGGAACTGGCGCCGGGGGTGTTCGTGCGGACCGTCTCCGCTGAGGACTTGGTCGTGCTCAAGGGGTTCGCCGCCCGCGATCGTGATTGGGTCGACATCGCGGGCATCGTCGCGCGACAGGGACCTGCGCTCGACTGGGAGGCCGTGCTGAGTCGACTGAGACCGCTGGTGGAACTGAAGGAGGCGCCGGAGATCCTGTCCAGGCTGGCCGCGATGCGGGCGGAGCCGGAAGGCGGGTAGCGGCACCTGGCGGTGGCCGGACCGTGGGTGTCGCTGCAACTACAGAACGGCGCCTCGGTGATCGTCACTCTCGTCACCGACCGGTGGGACAATCGCATCATCCGGCGTATCTGGTTTCTTCTCTTTCGATTTCCGCTGCTCCTGAAAGAGCTTCTCCCACTTGAGGAAGATCGCGCGTGACTGGTCGAGGGCAAGGCTCGTGTGGCGCCCTTGGTCAGTGAGGCTCCGGACGCCGTGACGAGAGGAGTCTGGATCTCCTTCGCGCACAAGATAGCAGCGCGCCCACGCCACCTGATTCCGGAAACGTGATTCGCCTGATGACAGCAGTTCGTGCGGAACGGCTCACGGCGGCACCGTGCGACGATGCAGCGCCTGCCACTGCGGCACCACCACGCCTGCGTGCCGCCAGGCGGCGTGCGGACCATCAGGAACGCGGTGTCATTGGGCATGAGATCCCACCCGCGGTGCCCCAGCGTGTTGCGATCGTACACATCCGCAAACAGCGTATCGGTTCGCTGCACCTGAAGCGGTGATCCGCTCAGCCGGGCGACGACCATGTGACCGGGCGTGCGATAGAACAGCGACGTCCCGACCTTCGAGAACACCGGATCCGTGCCGCCGCCGATCGATACCTTGATGCGCGCGCCAGGACCGGGTACCGGACGCACGTAGACTTCGAAGCGCCCGGTCTCGTTGCTGGCGTAGGCAACCCAGCGGCCGTCGAGAGAGTGTGGTGGTTTCTGTTCGTTCGCGTTTCGCACTGCCGCAAACCGACGGAGCGCGGGCAACGACTCTGTGGGGGCGAGATACAAGAACCGACCAGCCAGCAGCGGGACCAATCTCCATGCCAACGACATCCAGCGAGTCGTGCGCTGCCAAAACGATCGGCGGCCAGTTTGGCGAGCGCAACACGCAGCGCGGCATCGATCTGCGGCGACACCGATTCACGCAGTGCCGTAATGAAGGGCGGGGAGGTCGTCATGACGCGCGCGAGGATCGCCTGTACGGTCGGTCCCGTGAATGGCGGTTCGCCAGCCAGCATTTCGTACGTCACCGCGCCCAAGGCATAGATGTCTGCTCGCGCGTCCACGGACTTCTCGCCCATGGCCTGCTCGGGCGCCATGTACTGCGGCGTGCCGAGACTGAGTCCCGTTTGCGTCATGCGCTGGCCACCGGCCTGCTGCACCGCCAGGGCGATGCCGAAGTCGGCGACGAGGGCATGGCCGCCTTTCAGTCGGCAATCGGCAGTTGCGTCTCGCGATGCAGCCGCGCGCGCAGCGTCTCTCCTTCGACAAACGGCATCACGTAAAACAATTGGCCATCCGCGCTGCCGCTGTCGAACAACGGCAGAATGTGCGGATGCTAGTGTGTCGATTCATCTCAGAATTCCCCGCGGGCGTCTAGTCCCACAGTTGCCGCATGGACTACGGACCACACCTGGTGGTGTATGTTTGACGGTGTTCTGGTGACAATGGTCGTCCGCCGATCGACGGCAAGCGAGGTCTGCATGCAGGAACACCGTGACCCCGACGATCGGGTGCGCGAATGACCGAACCGGTCGTCGCGATCACGGATCTGTCGCGCCGTTTCGGCGCGACGACGGCCCTCGCCTCCGTGAACCTCTCCCTGGCGCGTGGCGCGGTGTACGGCCTCGTCGGCGCGAACGGGGCCGGCAAGACGACGCTCATCAAGCATGTGCTTGGCCTGCTGCGAGCAGAGCGCGGCTCCGTGCGCGTCTTCGGTCTCGATCCCGTCGGCGATCCGGTCGCCGTCCTTTCGAGGATCGGCTACCTCTCCGAAGAGAACGACCTGCCCGGCTGGATGCGCGTGGATGAGCTCATGCGCTACTCGCGCGCGTTCTATCCGGCCTGGGACGATGACTACGCCGACGAGCTGCGGCAGGCGTTCGCCCTGGAGCCGTCGGCGATCATCAAGGACCTCTCCAAGGGACAGCGGGCGCGGGCAGGGCTGCTCATCGCACTGGCGTACCGGCCAGAACTGCTGGTGCTGGATGAACCGTCGTCCGGCCTCGACCCCATCGTGCGCCGCGACATCCTCGGCGCCGTCATCCGTACCATCGCCGATGAGGGTCGCACGGTGCTCTTCTCGTCGCATCTCCTGCAGGAAGTCGAACAGGTCGCAGACCACGTGACGATGATCGACCGGGGCGCGATCATTCTCAGCGGACCACTGGACGCCATCAAGGAGTCGCACCGCGTCGGCGATCGCGTTCCCTCCCTCGACGAGATCTTCGTCGCCCATGCTGGGACGCCCACGTCAGTCACGGACACGTAGCACATGCGCTCCACTGCCCTCGCGATCGCCTGGCAGTTCCGGCAGCAGCATCGGTTGGGACTGCTCGCCGTGGCCGGCTACGTGCTGGCCATCGCGGCGATCAGGCTCCTGATCCTCGAGCCAGGACAGACCTTCGAGATGGAGGACGCCTGGGATTTCGCGATCGTGGTCGTCGTTCCCATGACGGCGGCGTTCACGTATCTCCTCGCGATGTTCAGCTTCGGCCTCTCCGGCGACCTGGCCGCACGCCAGTCGATCTATCCCTCCCGCATGTTCACGTTGCCGGTCGGGACCGGAGCGCTGGCGGGCTGGCCGATGCTGTACGGTACGGTCGTCATGGCGCTCCTCTGGATCGCAACGCGGCGCTTCGCGGTGTGGCCGACGGGACTCGACGTGCCTCTGGTGTGGCCGGCATTCGCGGCGGCGACACTTCTCGCCTGGA
This sequence comes from Gemmatimonadota bacterium, assembly GCA_031416115.1. GTDB lineage: Bacteria > Gemmatimonadota > Gemmatimonadetes > Gemmatimonadales > Gemmatimonadaceae > Pseudogemmatithrix. Next base: position 3,685 of record JANOTB010000023.1, on the reverse strand, counting down.
CGCAGGCCCTGATGTGGATGCCATACGGCCTTCGCGGGCTGCGTGTGATCACCGCCGCGTTCTTGCTGGTCACGATCGACGTCGGCTTCATCCTCGCGATCACGTTTCAGGCGTCCGAGGCCCTGATGATCGCCTTGCTGGCGCCCCAGCTTCCGCTCGCGTACCTCGCGGCCCGGTTCGCCGTTGCGCGAGCGCGCCGCGGCGACGTGCCAGACTGGCGACCCCTCGTCGCCCGGCTCAGACGGACCGCCGACGTCTTGCCGAGGCGGCGGATCCCGTTCACGTCGGCGGAGCGCGCACAGCTCTGGTTCGAGTGGCAGCGCCATGGCTGGTCACTGCCGGCGCTGGTCGGGATCGTGCTGCCGTTCGAACTCGCGCTGCTCTTCGTGGCGGGCGAAACTCCAGCGCTCGTCTTCACCATTCTGCTCGGCGTGCTGGTGACTCCACCCTTCATGGCCGCCGTCGCCGCCGCGACCCTGAGCAAGGCCAATCCGCACGGGAAAGAGTTCTACGGTGTGACGCCATTCATCGCGACACGGCCGATGACGAGCGCCGCGCTGATCGCCGCCAAGCTCAAGATGACCGTCGGGAGCACGCTCGCGGCGTGGCTGCTCGTCCTCGTCGCGATCCCGCTCGCGCTCGGCCTGTCCGCCACCGGACACATCGTGATCGAGCGGGCGAGTCGCGTGGCCGAGGTCATCGGGACGCCCCGCGCGGTCGTGATCGGGCTCCTGTTGATCTCCGCGTTCGTGGTAGCGACGTGGAAGCAGCTCGTGCAGACCCTGTACGTCGGGTTGGGCGGCCGCGAGTGGATCATCAAGACGAACGCGTTCCTGCTGCTCTTGTTCCTCGTCGCCATCGGACCGATCGCCGTCTGGATCCACGACGACCTTGGTGTGAAGGTTGCGCTCTGGGACGCCTTGCCCTGGATTCCCGCGGTCCTGGTCTGCTTCAAGATGCCCGCGGCTGCCTGGGCCGCCGTCCGCCTCTTTCGCAGTCGGCTGGTGAGTGACCGCGCGCTCGTGATCGGCGCGGCCGGCTGGCTTGTCACCGTCCTCGCGCTCTACGCGCTGCTCGTCTGGGTCTTCTGGGTGCCGCTCATCCCTCGGTACTTTCTCGCACTCGTCGCGATCCTGGCCGTCCCCCTGGCCCGACTCTCGGCGACGCCGCTGGCCCTCGCGTGGAATCGACATCGATGAACGCGACGACTGTTCAGGCACGACCGTCGTCAAGGAGCACGAGGGTCCTCGCCACCGTGCTGGTGCTGATCGGCCTGCCCGTGGCGATGGTCCTGTTCGAGGCGGTGTCCTTCCGCGTTCGCAATCGCAACAACGGCTCCCTCGTCTCCTCGGGTGAGCGGCGGGAGTACCTGCTCTACGTCCCGAAGCGCTACGATCGTGCCCGGCCGACGCCGCTCGTCATCAGCATGCACGGCGCAGGGCTGTGGGGCGCGGCCCAACGCGACATCAGTCAGTGGAACGAGGTGGCGGAGAGCGACGGCCTGATCGTCGTCTACCCCTCGGGAGTGAAGGGACGCGGGCCGAGGATCTGGCGAGCGGACGGCGGAACCGATCTGACGCAGGACGTCACCTTCATCTCCCAACTGATCGACTCGCTCTCGGCGACCTACAACATCGACGCCACGCGCATCTATGCCGACGGGCTTTCGAATGGCGGAGGCATGGCCTTCGTCCTGTCGTGTACGCTGTCCGATCGGATCGCGGCGGTCGGGCTGGTGGCGTCCGCTCAACTGCTGCCCTGGGAGTCGTGCACGGACGGCCGAGCGGTGCCGATGATCGCGTTTCATGGCACGGCGGACAATGCGGCTCCGTACAACGGTGGTCGGTCGTGGGTCGCCCCGAACCCGTTCGCCAACATCCGGACCTGGACGGCCAACTGGGCCCGGAGGAACCGATGCGGAGCGATCCCGGTGGAATCGGTGATCGCGGTGGATGTGACTCTCCGTGCCTTCACCGACTGCGCTCACGACGCGGATGTGGTGCTCTACACGGTACAGGGCGGGGGGCATACCTGGCCCGGCGGCGGGCCGCTGCCGGCATGGTTCGTTGGGCGCACCAGCGACGGCGTCGATGCCACGCGAGTGATGTGGGCGTTCTTTCGCGAACATCCGCTGCAGCGACAGGAGGTCCGGTGACGGGCGGCCTCCGGCTCGCGCAACGGAGCCTCCTACGCCCTGCGCTTCTCGCCACCGGCGCGCTGTGCGCGCTCGTCAGCTGCGCTATCCGTACACGGAGGCTGACATCGATTTCATGCGCGCCTTGCGGGCGTACGGACAAGCTGTACATTCGATACGTACACTCATCGCGGAGCGCGTATGGCCACCACGAAGGTTCCGGCGGGGCGGCGCGGAAAGGTGCGGAAGGAGTTCTGGCTCGACCCGAAGTCGCTCCGCCGGGCGCAGGCGCTGCTCGGCACCGCAACCGAGCGCGAGACGGTCGAGCGCGCGCTCGACATGGTCGCCTTTGGCGCCGAGGTGCGCGCGGGCGTCGCGGCGCTCGCGGGCCTGAAGCTCGAGCCGCGCGCGTAGCGTGCGGAAGTACGTTCTCGATACCAACTGCTACATCGACGCCAGCCGGAGCGCGGAGACCCTCGCCGCGCTCCTGAAGTTCGTCGCGCGGACGGCACCGGGGCTCCACGTGAGTAGCGTCGTCGCGGCAGAGTTGCGGGCTGGGGCCCGCTCGCCGCGTGATCGGCGCACCATTGAGCAGCGGCTTCTGGGGCCGTTCGCGCGCCACGAGCGCATCCTCACGCCCAGCCCCGCGGCGTGGGATGCCGTAGGGCGCACCTTGGCGATACTGCGGGAGCGCGAGGGCTTGGCCCTCGCCCCGACGTCACGTAGTTTCGCGTTCGACGTCTTGCTCGCCTTTTCCTGCCGCGAAAATGGGGCGGTCCTTGTTTCTGCGAACGCGAAGGATCTGGCCCGCATTCGGCGGGTGTTCGCCTTCGACTTTGCCGCGCCGTTTCCCACAGCACCGTAGGGAGGGTGCGGCATGACGAAAGTTGGATGTAGGAAAACCCTGTGAGCTCACCGTGCGCTGACGCTGAGGATTCCATGAAGACTCCAGCCAGTACAAGCGACAAAGTTGTTCGTTGTGTCCTTTGGATTTGGCGCAGATATAGCTGTTCCCTCAATCTGCGTGGTGCGTTGCGCCGTGGGGGGGCCACCCTCCTCGCGCTCGGAGCGGCGCTCCCGGTCCTCGCCCAGGAACCGGCGGAAATCCTCATCCGCAACGGCCTGATCGTCACCGAGACCGGCCGCCTTCAGGCCGACCTGCGCATCCGCGGCGGCAAGATCGCCGAGATCGCCCGCAACCTCACGCCGGCGCGCGGCGCGCGCACGGTCGACGCGACCGGCAAGCTGGTGCTGCCCGGGGGGATAGACACCCACGTGCACCTGAACCCGGTGCGAACGCCGGACGTCCGCCGGGGCGCTGACGATTTCGAGTCGGCCTCGCGCGCAGCGCTCGCCGGCGGGATCACGACGATCGGTGCGTTCATCGGCCAGAACCCGGACGTGCCCGTCGCACAGACCCTCGCCGAGGCCGCCGACGCTGCGAGCCGGACCACGATCGCGGACGCGATCCTCCATTTCACGATCAGCGATCCTGCGAAGCTCTCGCCCGCCGACATCACGATGCTCCGGGAGCGTGGCGTCACGCCCAAG